>PKUI01000103.1 GCA_002869605.1 Desulfuromonas sp.
CCCAGACCAACAAGGCCGCCAAACTCCGACCGAACGGATTGTTGGTCAGGCGTTCGAATCCGCGCATTGTTTCGGATAATTCATGAGGTCCCATGGTCGCCACCTGACCTCGGTGAAACTGGCGCCGACAGTGCCAAAAGAAAACCAACTGCCAAGCCTGACTGCGGACATAACCGCCAGTTGCGCACCAGAGGCGTCGTCGATCGTGGAGCGGCAATTTCGCAAAAAGGTCGCGAATCACGATCCAGACAGGTAACAACTTCAACGCGGAGGTCTGCGCCTGAAGAAGATAGATATCCGGCAGTGCCTCAAAAAAAGCGGACCAACCGATATGTCGGAAATTCATAATCAAGGCATTAAGTGTCTGTCGTTCCAGCAGCCCCTCAGATTCAAACCGCCTCGCGGAAGTCACCAATTCACCGGGCAAAAGGACCCAGCGGCCAACGGCACTTACGGAATCAGCCATGGCAACATCCTCAAGCATCGGAAGTGATTCATCGAAGCAGCCTACACGTTCGAAAAAAATACGGTGCATAAAACACCCCTGGTCACCATGAACACAGCCTGCAAGATCAAGTCGAGATTTGGCTTCATAAAATGCGTACCCCAGTGACGGAGCAGAGTCCCTGCGCTCAAAGTGAATAGGAAAATGCCCGGCACAGGGGGGAAGATCCGCTAAATCATGTTCCCGCTGCATGGCCGTAAACGCAAGCATCAGTGCATGGGGATCCTCAAAGCGTGAATCGGCATGAAGGAACAGTAACCAGTCGTTCGATGCTCTTCGTGCTCCCGCGTTCATTTGCTGTGCACGCCCCGGCAGGGAACAGACCAATTCGAGACGGTACGGAGAGTATGACCTATAGTTCTCAACAAGTGCGACGGTACCATCCTCGGAGCCACCGTCACTTACAACCACCTCGAAACGGATGTGCTCTTGAAGGGACAACCCACGCAGAAACTCTTCGAGGCAGGAAGCTTCGTTCAGAACAGGGACGATAATCGTGAGGGACAGTAAGGACATAGAAGTAGATTCAGGGTTGGCCAGGGCAATGCATCAGGCTAGAATGCGCCCGGGAGGTCGCTTTATGAGTTCATCCAGGCAACGTCAGGTAATCCTGCGCTACAACAAGGAACGACAGCGTAACATTCTGTCCCAACCGGGTCCAAACGATTTCATCATTGTCCTCGACGGTCTCAAACCGGGGTTCAACGTGGCCAAGATTTTTCGCAGTGCCGATGCTTTTGGCGCTGCAGCCGTCCACCTGGTCAACGTCGGAACCTTCGACCCGGCTCCCGCAAAGGGATCCTTCCGTAAGGTTCCGGCCGTATTCCACGACAACTTTGCCTGCTGTCACACGCAACTTACCTCCGCAGGGTATTCTCTGTTTGCACTCGCCCCTGAAGCAACAAGCTCGTTAACCGATATCTGTCTGCCACGCAAGTGTGCTTTTGTATTCGGCCACGAAGAATTCGGCCACAGCTTTGCGATAAGCGATTACCCTGATCTGCAGACGCTATCGATTCCCCAGTTCGGATCAGTGCAGAGCCTTAATGTAAGTATTGCAGCATCGATCGTCATGTTTGAGCATGTACGACAACACCCTCTCGAATCACGCTAGAATTTGATTGCAAAACAGTACTCTTTTTCCTACATTCCCCAAATACGCGGGAGGAAGAGATGCATGTCAAGCGACGCCTGCCGGCCGAATGGGAACCCCAGGATGGAGTTCTCCTCGCCTGGCCCCATCCACAAACCGACTGGGCGAACAACCTGGCACAGATCACCACGGTCTATTGCGAGATCGTCCAGGCGATCAGCCGCTTCGAAAAGGTCGTGATCATTGCCCCCGATATCGAACAGGTGCAACAAACGCTACGCGAACAGGAAATCGACCCAAGTGCCCTAACCCTCGTCCCGCTGAAGACAAATGACACCTGGTGTCGTGACTTCGGGCCGCTTACCGTTTACAGCGATGGTAAACCGTTGCTACTCGATTTCGGTTTTAACGGCTGGGGACTTAAGTTTGCCGCAGATTACGACAACGGTGTTACCCGCCACCTGCACGAAAATGGTCTCCTAAAAGGGGGACTCTCGACCCCGGGACTGATTCTCGAGGGAGGCAGCATCGAAAGCGATGGTCAGGGGACATTGCTGACGACGTCAAACTGTCTGCTCGAGGAGAATCGCAACCCGCACCTCAGCCGCCCGCAACTTGAACAGATGCTTTCCGAACAGTTCGGTGCCACGCTGACTCTCTGGCTCGAACACGGGTACCTCGCCGGCGACGACACCGACAGCCATATCGACACCCTGGCGCGCCTCGCTCCGAACGACACGATTCTCTACGTGCGCTGTGATGACAAGGCGGATGAGCACTACCCTGCCCTGCAAGCCATGGAACAACAACTCAGAACACTACGTACCCGTGGAGGTGAGCCCTTCAACCTGTGCCCTCTCCCCTGGCCGCGACCGGCTTTTGATACAGAGGGGAATCGTCTGCCAGCCACCTACGCAAATTTTCTGGTCATCAACAATGCCGTCCTGGTTCCGACCTACGCTGATACGGCAGACAATAAGGCACTACAAACCATAGGCTGCGCGTTCCCCGGCAGAGAGATTATCGGCATCGACTGCCGCGCACTCATCCAGCAGCATGGTTCACTGCACTGCGTCACCATGCAGATCCCGAAGGGGGTTTTATCATGAAGCAGATCAACATCGGACTGATCCAGCACAGCTGTTCCGGCCATCGAGAAGACAACATCCAACGCACCATCGAGGGGATTAGGCGTGCCGCCAAGGATAACGCCGAACTGATCATTCTGCAGGAGTTGCATGCTACCACCTATTTCTGTCAGCAGGAGACCCCCGAAAATTTCGATCTTGCAGAACCGATCCCGGGGGCAACCAGTAAGCGCCTGGCCGCGTTGGCCGGCGAACTCGGCGTGGTCCTGGTCACGTCCCTGTTTGAAAAACGGGCCGCCGGTCTCTACCATAATACGGCCGTAGTGTTTGATCGCGACGGCAGCGAGGCGGGACGCTATCGCAAGATGCATATTCCCGACGACCCTGGTTACTATGAAAAGTTTTACTTTACGCCCGGCGATCTCGGCTTTACACCGATCGAAACCAGTCTCGGCAAGTTGGGTGTGCTGGTCTGTTGGGACCAATGGTACCCGGAGGCGGCACGCCTGATGGCGCTTGCCGGTGCGGAACTGCTGATCTATCCCACGGCCATCGGCTGGGATCCGCGTGACGATGAAGCAGAAAAGGCTCGTCAGCTTGACGCGTGGCTCACCGTCCAGCGTGGACACGCCGTCGCCAACGGCCTCCCGGTCATCACCGTCAACCGGACCGGGCACGAAGAAGACCCCTCAGGAACCTCTCGCGGTGCCGAGTTCTGGGGCAACAGCTTTGTCGCCGGCCCCCAGGGTGAGATTCTCTACCGCGCGGAAGCGAATCGGGAACTGCACAAGGTGATCGCCATCGATATGGAACGTTGCGAGGAGGTACGACGCATCTGGCCGTTTTTACGCGACCGAAGAATTGAGTCTTATGCAGAGTTGCAGAAGCGTTTCAGAGACTAGGTACGTTTCGACAGAGGGGCTTCATGCAAGCGCGCGCCACGGTAGAACCCGTACAGGGCCGCCCCCTGCAACAGGTGATAGAGATCGTTGTGGTTGAACCAGCGGTGCAAAGCCAAGCCGCTCCCCTGTACGACAGCTGCAGACAGGGCGACAATCACTCCCGCCGACAGCCAACGGGCTGCGGGCGATCGGCGCAAGCGGCGAATCTGCAGCGCCAGGATCAGCAACAGTGTCGGCAGATAGTCGGCAACCGCCACCCAGAAATCGTCAAATCCATACAATAGCCCCAGGTAAACTGTCCCCTTGGCGATGACCCCAACCTGTAAACGGCGCTGCCAAACTCCCAGGACGGAGCCCTGAACGGCCGCCAGGCCGAACAGTGCGTCGGCCACTCCGATCAACACCAGCACCAGCCGCCAGATCCCGTCTGCAATCGGAACCTGCCAGGAGGGAGAAAAACCGTGCCAGACGCCCCCCATAAATGCAGCGGCTGCGGTCACCACCAGCCCCCACCCCCAATAGTCGCAGGAAGTGCGATTACCGATACGCAGCAGCCTCACACCAAGGATCAACGCCCATCCACCGAGTAAAGCATCGGTTAACAGGGTCATCGGCTCGTAGACCATCTTTGCCCCTAAACAAAAAAGGCGGACCCGAAGGCCCGCCAGTTCAAGCGATTGTTGTGTTTAGAGCCCGGCGCGGGAGCGCAGCGACTCTGCACGGTCGGTGCGTTCCCAGGTAAACTCGGGAAGCTCACGGCCAAAGTGTCCATAGGCTGCCGTCTTACGATAAATCGGACGGAGCAGGTCCAGCGACTTGATGATCCCGGAGGGGGTGAGATCAAATTCCTCCTGTGCGATGCGGGCAATCTCATTGGAGGGAATCACGCCGGTACCAAAAGCATTGATCATCACCGAAACCGGCTTCGACACACCGATAGCATAAGCGACCTGTACCTCGCATTTCTCGGCGAGACCTGCAGCGACGATGTTCTTGGCCACGTAACGCGCCATGTAGGAGGCGCTACGGTCGACCTTCGAGGGGTCTTTGCCCGAGAAAGCCCCGCCACCATGCGATCCCTGGCCGCCATAGGTATCAACGATGATCTTACGTCCGGTCAATCCGCAGTCGCCCATCGGTCCACCGATAACGAAACGCCCGGTCGGGTTGATAAAATACTCGGTCTTGTCATCCAACATCTCCTGAGTAAGGGTCTTCTTGATGACCTCTTCCATGATCGCCTCTTTCAAGGTGTCATAGGTTACATCAGGGGTATGCTGCGTCGACACGACGACATTGTTGATACGCACAGGCTTGTCATCGATGTACTGAATCGACACCTGGGACTTGCTGTCGGGACGGAGGAAATCAAAGACCTTCTCTTTACGTACGCTCGCCAGACGTTGGGTCAGGCGGTGAGCAAAGGCGATCGGCATCGGCATCAGGGTCTCGGTTTCACGACAGGCATAGCCGAACATCAAGCCCTGGTCACCGGCGCCCTGTTCCTTGAACATCCCCTCGCCTTCGGTCACCCCTTGAGAGATGTCCGGTGACTGCTTGTCGATGGTCGTCAGGACTGCGCAGGTCTCCCAGTCAAACCCCATCGACGGATCATCGTAACCGATCTCCTTGATGGTCTGACGCACGATATCGGACATATCGACATATGCCTCGGTAGTAATCTCCCCGGCAATCATCGCCATACCGGTGGTGACCAGCGTCTCACAGGCAACCCGCGACTTGGGATCCTGCGCGAGCATGGCGTCGAGAATTGCATCGGAGATCTGATCGGAAACCTTATCCGGATGTCCTTCACTTACAGACTCGGAGGTAAAAATAAAATCGGTCATCGGCATGGTTCTATTCCCTTTCAATCACTATGTCTAATCCCACAAGATCGTGAATCGTAGCCAAGCTGGCATAGGCTGTCAAGCTTTCACTCAACCTAGATCGTCACTCCAAACAACTCGGGAAAACGTTCCTGCATTTTTTTCTCGATCAAGTGGCTGATATTCACCGCTAAAGGCATCTGCAGAAGCTGCTCAACAAGCTCTACCCCTTCAGACACATGAATTTGACGCATCACCCGCTTGACCCGTGGGATGCAAAAAGCATTCATCGACAGATCATGAAAACCGAGCCCCGCCAGCACCATGGCATAGAGTGGTTCGGAGGCCATTTCTCCGCACATGCCGACCTCAATACCGGCGGCATGGGCAGCATTACAAACACGCTTGAGCGCCCTGAGAATAGCCGGATGCAACGGGTTGTACAAATCGGCAACATGTTCGTTGCCCCGGTCGACAGCCAGGCAGTATTGAATCAGGTCATTGGTACCCACGGAAAAGAAATCGACTTCCCGGGCAAGCAGATCGGGGATAAGCGCCGAAGACGGCGTCTCGATCATGATGCCGATCGGGATATCGACAGCATGCTCGATGCCCTGCTGGCAAAGCTCTGCGGACACTTCAGCGAGCAGTTCCTTGCACAGTCGCAACTCACCCACACCGGTTATCATGGGGAACATGATGCGTGCCGAACCGGCGGTGGCCGAACGGAGAATAGCGCGTAGCTGGATTTTAAATAACTGAATTTCTTTAAGCGAAAAACGGACTCCGCGTAAGCCGAGAGCCGGATTGGCTTCATCGGACAGGTCGATCTCCCTGACAAACTTATCTCCGCCCAAATCCAGAGTTCGGATCGTTACCGGTTTAGGGGCCATGGTGGCCAAAACATTCTTATAGGCGAGCATCTGCTCGTCTTCACCCGGTGGTGCTGCACGGCGCATATAAAGAAATTCGCTACGGAACAGGCCGACACCATCACCACCATGCTCAAGCAAGGTCTGCGCATCCTCCGGCAGTTCTACATTCCCCTTCAGCGAGATATGCACACCGTCCAGCGTCACGGCAGGGAGATCACGAAGCTCGGCAAGGGCCTGCTCGTGTTGTTGATAAACACTTAACCGTTCCCGGTATTCACGAATGGTTTCGTCAGAGGGGTTCAGGATAACGGTGCCGAGGTTCCCATCGATGACCAGGGTCAGATTTTCAGGAACCTGTCGGGTGATGGTTTCCAACCCGACAACGGCCGGGATACCGAGGGAACGCGCGAGGATTGCAGTATGGGACGTCCGCCCTCCGACATCAGTGACGAAACCACACACCCGCTCACGATCCATCTGCAGTGTGTCCGCCGGAGATAAGTCGTGAGCGATGATGATCGAGGGACGCTCGATATCGTCCAATGAATGGACCGCCATTCCCGTAAGATTGCGCAGGATCCGTTCACCAACTGCATCGATATCAGATCCCCTGTCGCGCAAATATTCATCTTCGATGGCATCAAAGGTCGCCCGGAACTGCTGGAGAATCCGTTTTAAAGCAGCTTCGGCACTCAGGCGATGTTCACGTATCTGTTCAATGGTACCGTCAATGAGCATCTGGTCGGAAAGGATCATCAGGTGGGTGTCGATGATATACAGATGCTCTCCAAGCTGATCTGATCTGACACCATTTCGAACCGCTTGGAGCTGTTCACGTGACATCTCCAGGGCACGTTGGAAATGATCTATTTCGTCAGGCACCTCGCCTATATCGATCGAACGTTCGACGACACAAACCCTCTCCCTGTTGACGAGAAACGATGTCCCGATAGCGATCCCCGGGGAGACCCCGATACCGACCAGGTAAGTATCTTCAGGTATGCTACTCTTCGCCGAAACCGTCATTGATTAAAGCCTCAATAGCAGACATGGCTTGTGCCTCATCATCTCCCGCTACACGCACCGTAATTCGCGAATCCTTGGGAGCCGCAAGCATGAGGACTCCCATGATGCTCTTTCCGTTTACCTCGACGCCATCTTTTTCGAGTTTAACCTCGCTGGCGAAACGGCCAACCGTCTGCACCAGAACAGCAGCCGCCCGGGCATGCAGACCGAGTCGATTGACGATTACATATTCACCCTCTAACATAAGCACCTCATTGCACAAACATTCCGAGCAGCAACAAAACAGCTGAACTCAGGTAAATCAGCACGAGCGGCGCCACGCGACGCCGGAGACCATAAACCACCACCAACACAAGCGGCAAAACCCCTAACCCCCAGCAACCAGCAATCTCCTGCAGGCCCAGTACCTTCAAGGAAAGCACCGCGGCAAGGCCGCCAAACAAAACAACTGTTGCCTCCTTGGCCTTCATCGCCAAGTCGGGTAAACGGTGAGCCTGGACCACGTGAATGACTCCAAGCCCGAGCTTTAACCCGCGCCTCAGCCCCATAATGCGGAACACCAAGTGCGGGAGGTTAAACAATAGCAGAAATACAGGCAACGCCAGGAACGAACCCTGAAAAGCAAAAAACAGTGCTACGACGGCTGCAAGTGGACGAATACCTCCCCAAAAAAAAGCATCCCCCATGGCCGCGTAGGGAGCCATGACCATTTTCTTGAAATCTTCGATATTTCCACCCTCACCGTGACCGCGCTTCATGTCGCACTCCAGGCGGAGTGACGCACCGAGAATGGTCGGTGCCAGGTAAGGGTGCGAGTTGAAGTATTCAAGATGACGGCTACAGGCTTCAGCCAGTTCGTCACCCTGGTAGAGCTTTTTCAGACCAGGCAACAGCACAAACAAGAAACCAAGATTCTGCAAGCGCTCGAAGTTCCAGCTGGCCTGCAGGCAGAAGGAACGCAGCAGCATGTGCACAAAGGTACCCGCGGGCAAGGGCCATTCACTAAGTCGTTTTACATCAGCCATAACAACACGTAAGTCATCAAAAAGGAGCTCGCGAACAGCGACAGCGCCCGATTGACATTCATGCTGGATAGAACATGAGACATGCCGACCAGCGGAAAAATCATAAAAACCCAATACTGCACATGCTCGAGTGGCGCTAATAAATAGGGAGACAACCCGGACATCAACACCCAGCCGCCAAGGGCAATAACCAGGTAGGCTCCAAGGGATGCGAGAGCAAAATGAACCATCCCGAGAAGATGCAACTGCTCAAGGCGATTACATTTGCCCCTGGCTACATCTTGCACGGCCCGAGCACTTAACCTGGCATTGGCCTTACGTGCCCATTGGTCGAAGTATGTCCCCAATTTTCCTAGCGGCAGAGCCAGCAACAGTGCCAACAAAACTTCGGATAGACCAGGAGAAGCCCCTTGAACGCTACAGACAATCGCCAGGAAGGTCGCCCCCACTGCGACCTGAGTATCATCCGGTGGAATCGCGGCACCCATGGGAAGGCGACCTAACCAGAGCAACTCCAGTAACGCACCGACCAGAAGGCCCGATTCTGCAGAGCCCAATACCCAGCCAGTCAGCGGCGCAGCAAACACCGGACGAGATATCATCAGCTGCAAAAAAGCGGTCCTATCAAGTCCGCAGAAAATGGACAGGACTCCACCAAGGGCAAGCTGTTCAGTCACTACTCGACTTCTCCCAACTTACTCTAAGTTTATGCCAGCTCTGGGCGGTATCTTGAGGGATACATTGTGCCGAAATCTCGACCCCTGAAGATTCAAGCTCCTTTAAGTTAACAACGTCCTCACCATCGATACATAACGTGCACGTCACAGCAACCTTCCCCTGCGATGCATGCATATTCCCAAGGTTAAGCCTTTTATAGTGAACCCCGCGACGAAACACCTTTAAGGCATCGTGGGAATTCTCAAACAACAGTAAGGTTTTTGATGAACAAATGGTGCCATTCTGGATTTGGGCCGATATCTCTTCCAGGCTACCGATAAAAAGTTGCAGACATCGTGGCACACATGCTTCCATCATGGCCCTCTTCAGCGGGGATGAAGCCACCTCATCATTGGCAACAACGATACAGTCGGCGTTCACATAAGGAACCCAAGCCTCCATAACCTGCCCATGAATAAGGCGATTATCGATACGCGCCAAAGCGATCTTCATCAGCCCCCCCGACCCTGACTTTCCAACATCTCACTTACCACTGAAATCTTGTCGGCGGCATAGTCTCGTAAAGCGAGAGCTAGCTCCTTAAGTGGCATCTCACGACAATGTACAAACTTAAGAACCATCGGCAAGTTAACCCCTGTCACAATCTCAATTTCATAATGATCGACAAGCGTAAGGCTCAGATTGGTCGGGGTGCCTCCGAACATGTCGGTCATGACAATAACCCCACCCTGGTCACGTGCCACCGTTGCGCAAGCGTCCCCAAGGGTTTGAACGATCTGTTCAACACTATCTTCCCGCGAAATCGACACTGTTTCGGCACAGGATATCGGTCCGACAATCATTTCCGCAGCACGCAACAACTCACCTGCAAAATTGGCATGCGTCACAATCAGTAGGCCGGCCATAGTCACACCCTGTCCAGGTCCCGGTGAATCAAATCGATGGAGACCCCCTCACCAGCCAAAAAAGAACGCAGCTCCTCAACAACAGAAACGCTTCGATGCCTGCCACCGGTGCAACCAATTGATATGGTCAGGTAACTCTTCCCCTCCGTAACATAACAGGGGAGCAAAAAACCAAGCATATCCTGGATACGCTCAAGAAACTGCTTCGTTGCATCTTGCGACAGGACATGTTCACGCACAGCACGGTTCAAACCGGTCAGAGGGCGGAGCTCCTCGATAAAGTGCGGGTTTGGCAAAAAACGCACATCCATAACCAAATCGGACTCCAAAGGGATGCCGTAGCGAAATCCAAATGATTGGAGGCGAACCAGCAATGGATTTCGGTCCTGTTCACCACGAACAAGACTGATGACACGGGAACGAAGCTGATGAGGTGTCAGGCCGGTCGTATTGATGACACAGTCAGCACGCGAGCGCATATCCGCGAGCAGATTCCGCTCCTCTTGAATCGCTTCAGGAACCCCCTGGCTGACAGTTGACAAAGGATGACGACGGCGGGTCTCGGAGTAGCGACGAATCAACGTATCTCGAGAAGCTTCGAAAAAAAGAATTTCAAGTTGAATGTCCCGCTGAGTAAGACTGGAAAGAGTCGTATCAAACGATTCTAGAAATGCCCGATTCCGAACATCGATAACAACAGCAATATCGGGATCGACGAGTTCCTTGCTGCTGCAGGCATCAACAAAGGAAGGAAGAAGATCAAGAGGAAGATTGTCGACAACAAAAAAACCTTCATCTTCAAGGGCACGGGCAGCGCAACTCTTCCCGGAGCCTGAAAGACCCGTGATCAAGAATACGCGCATTGAACTCATTCGAGGTTATCTCCGATGATGCTATGAGAATGCAAATAAGCCACTTCTGCCATCCGCTTTTCAAGCAGGTCCTGAAACTCCCTGGCACTATGGTAGCCCATCTCTTTGAGTAGTTGATTGCGCGCTGCGACTTCAACAATCGTCGTAATGTTGCGTCCTGGACGAACCGGAACCTGAGTGATCGGCAGTTGGACACCGAGCAGTTCATAGGTTTGATCATCGATCCCGAGGCGATCGTACTCACGCCCACTGTCCCATTCAACAAGCTCCACCACCAGGTCTATTTTTTTACGTTCCCGGATGGATGCGACGCCAAAGAGATGTTTGATATTTAAGATCCCAAGGCCCCGGATCTCCATGTGATGATGAAGTAGGTCCATCCCCTCACCAAACAGAACCGCTGGAAGTTTCAGGCGAACCTTGACCACGTCATCGGCGACAAGCCGATGCCCGCGAAGAATCAGATCGAGAGCACACTCGCTTTTACCAACACCACTTTTCCCCATCAAAAGCACACCAACACCGAGAACATCAACCAGAACACCATGCACCGTCGTTGTCGGCAAAAGACGTTCCTCGAGGAACTTTGTAACCAAAGAGATAAAAACCGAACTCTGTTGTTGGCAGCGTAGAAGTGGAATTTGTCGCGACTCCACCTCATCAATGAGCATTTTGGGTGGTTCCTGCCCCTTGGTAATAATGAAGCAGCAGATGTCGAGGCGACACAAGGAGCGTAGGTTTTCCTGGGCGAGTCGAGGAGGGAGGTTGGCTAAATAACTAAGCTCAGTGGAACCGAGAATCTGAATGCGATCAGGATGGAGATTGGTTGTGTAACCGGCAAGTGCGAGCCCCGGCTTCTGAATCCGAGGAACCGTGACAATACGGTCAAGCCCCTCATGACCAGCCAGCAATTCAAGATCAAGACCGGCCTCCTTTTCGGCCAGCAACTCTCGTATGCTCAGTTCACCCATAAAGATTCAATTCAGAGATTACTTTCTTCAGCACTGATAATTGCGCAAATCGCCTCCCGGTCAGAAGCTTCGAGGAGCTGTTGACGAACCTCCTGATCCTTGAGAAGTTTGGATATGCGCGCCAAGGTCTTCAGATGTATCCCCACGGATTCCTCTGGAGCAATCAGCAGGAAAAAAAGATGAGCGGGTTTACCGTCCATCGAGTCAAAATCAACACCATTACGACTACGCCCAAAGGACATAACGAGACGATCGAGATTCTTCAATTTACCATGAGGGATAGCAACACCTTCACCGATCCCCGTACTGCCAAGATTTTCTCGCTCTTGAAGAATCCTAAGAACCTCGTCACGATCGAGATCGCAACCACTGTCAAGGAGCGCGTCCGTTAATTCACTTAAAGCATCATCTTTAAGCGTCGCCGACATTTCGGGCATAACAGCTTCAGGGGCGAGTAATTCAGAAATCTTTACACTCATGGATTGTTCTTCTCAGTACAACGGAGAGCATAGCTCTCCGTTGTGACAAATAGGATCATTACTTTTGAGGTGAGATCAAACCGTAGTTACCATCCTTACGACGATAAACTACGTTGATGTCTTCAGATGCAGCATCCGTGTAAACCAGAAACTCCTTGTGGAGAAGGTCCATCTGCATAACCGCCTCTTCTACGGACATAGGTTTAACCGGAAAACTCTGCTCTCGCACGATAACCGGATCGGGGTGCCCATCGTCGACACTACCGGCATCGAGGACCAACTTTTTAACGTCACGCCCACGAGACGCACTGGGAGCATGATTCTTGAGCTTTTCCTTGTAACGCTTGACCTGGCGCTCGATCTTGTCGATCACGGTGTCAATCGCTGCATACATGTCATTCGTCTCATCCGAAGCCTTGATCGTAATCCCCTTGGCCACGATGATAACCTCTGCGCGATGACGAATTTTCTTTTCGACGGATAACGCCACCTGCACGTCGATCGGCTCGTCGATGTACTTCTTGACCCGAGCCAGTTTCTCCTCAGCGTAATCTCGAACCGATGCGCTGGTCTCCATGTGCCTGAAAGTAACACTAATTTGCATACAACCTCCTGATGTCATTGCCGCTTTGGGCGAAGGGAGTTTATACCAGTATAACCGTTTCCAAGACAAGTGCCTTTTAAAAGAGTCGTTTGCGCTGAGTCGATGAGCCGATGTTCATCATCTCACGATACTTCGTAACGGTACGACGTGCGATATCGATATTATGCTCGCGCAGGATCTCTACAATTTTCTGGTCAGAATAAGGTTTACGGGCATTCTCAGCTGTGATGATTTCCTTGATTTTGCTTTTGACGGCTTCCGAAGCGACGGAGTCACCGTCACCGGTATTGATGCCGCTATTGAAGAAATACTTGAGTTCAAACAGCCCCTGTGGGGTTTGTACATATTTATTGGTGGTAACACGACTGATGGTCGATTCGTGCATCTGGATATCTTCGGCAACGTCTCTAAGCACCAGAGGCTTGAGATGCGCAATACCAAAGTCAAAAAAGGCACGCTGAAATTTGACAATACTGCGTGTCACCTTGTAGATCGTGCGCTGTCTCTGTTGAATACTCTTGATCAGCCAGAGTGCACCGCGCATTTTCTCCTGAATATACTCACCGGCCTTATCGTCAAGCTGGGTCGCCCCTGAAAGAGCATTACGATAGAAGGAGTTGATCCGCAGATTAGGAAGCCCCTCATCGTTAAGAACCACAACATACTCATCACCGATCTTGTGCACAAAGATATCGGGAGAGATATAATGCACTTCATCCAAATTGAACTGCCGGCCGGGGCGCGGGTCAAGATTGGATATCACTTTGGCGGCAGTGAGTACCTCTTCGAGCGACACCTCAAGTGCCTTGGCAATGACCTGATATTTTTTATTTTCCAGTTCACCGAGATGTTCCCGCAGCATTGAATCGACCACGGTACCTTGCATTTCCAGGGCCTCGACCTGTTTGAGAAGACACTCCTGAAGGTTACGGCTGGCAATGCCGGGAGGGTCAAGCTCTTGCACCTTGGACAGGGCACTTTCCACCGCTTCCGGAGTCAACCCCGTGGCCTCGGCAACCTCTTCAAGAGTCGCCTTGAAATATCCGTCCTCGTCCAGGTTGCCAATGATTTCTGCCGCGAGGATTCTCTCCTCATCTGACAGATGTGACAGATTGACCTGCCACAGCAAATGATCTGCCAGGGACTCGGTACGTGTCAGAAGGTTTTCAAAAGATGGGCGTTCGTCATCCTCGTCGTAATAATGCTCACCAACAGTCCCCCCTGCAGTATAGCCATCAAGGTAGGTCTGCCAATCGATATCCGACAAACCTTCTTCCTCACCCTTGACCTCCTGCACGGTCTCCTGAACGGCCGACTCATCCTGAGCGGCATCGCCGGCGGGGAGTTCTTCTGCTGAAGAATCCTGCTCCGGGGGTTCAGCCTGGTCGAGGGTTTCCTCGAGTATCGGGTTTTCCTCGAGTTCCTGCTGCACCAGCTCCACCAACTCCATACGGGATAGCTGCAGCAATTTAATGGCCTGCTGCAGCTGAGGTGTCATCACCAGCTGTTGGCTGAGTTTGAGTTGTTGTCTAATCTCTAGTGCCATAGGCTCTCAACTTGATCTTTAGTAGGACAGTTTAAACTGTCTTCAAGGCTCCTAGCAAGCGTCACTACAACCTGAACTTATCACCGAGATAAATCTCCCGAACCTGAGCACTATTGGCGATGGTCTCAGGATCGCCATACTCCAGGACTTTCCCGGCACTCAGGATATAAGCCGCATCACATACACCGAGTGTTTCTCGAACATTATGGTCTGATATCAAAACACCGATGCCTCTGTCACGCAACCCTGTAATGATATTCTGTATATCAATCACCGCTATCGGGTCGATCCCGGCAAATGGTTCATCTAGAAGAATAAATGCCGGTTCCAGAACCAGTGCCCGTGCAATTTCGACCCGTCTACGCTCTCCTCCGGATAACGCATAGCCATGCGAACGGGCGATATGTGTGATCCTGAACTCCTCAAGCAGGTGTTCCTTACGTGTCCGCCGTTCCTGAGCAGAAATTTCTAGTGTCTCGAGTATCGACAGCAGGTTTTCCTCGACGGTCATCTTACGAAAAACCGACGCTTCCTGTGGAAGATAGGATATTCCCGCCCGCGCCCTGCGATACATCGGCGTTGACGTCAACTCCTCGCCGTCCAGATAGACTTTGCCACTGTCGGGTGGCGTCAAACCAACCACCATGTAAAACGTTGTCGTCTTACCGGCACCGTTCGGCCCAAGTAACCCGATGACACTTCCTGAGGGGATCTCCAGATCGACATGGTCAACCACCTGGCGCCCACGATAACTTTTACACAATCCGCTTGCCGATAACAGCCGACTCATTTAGGAGCATCCTCGGGGGAAAAAACCGCGTTGACACGCCCCCCATCTGCCGCATGAACGACACTACGTCGCTCGCGAAGATAGATAGTAATTTCCGCCCCGACCAAAAAACTCTCTCCCTGCCTAACCTTTGGGTTACCCGAAAGAAAAATGGTTTCAGTGCGACTTTCGTAAACAGCGTGATCGGCCGTTGCAACCTGCTCACCACGTAGCACCCGTACGTTACCGTCGGCTTCCGCACGATCCATGGATTTACTCTCGGAAGCGTAGTAAACCATGAGTTGATCAGCATAGATAACCATATCAGCTTGCTTCGCAACCACGGAGCCAATGAATGTTACAAAGTTCTTATTACCATCCGCGGTCAGGCTATCAGAGGTAACATGCACCGGCTCCTTTGAAAGCGGCAGTGCATTGGTCGTCTCCCCGGAATCTGCCATCGAGGACTGAGAAGGCAACGCTAACGCCGACACCAGCAACAACAAAGCCGCCAAGCTTACCCGGCAAGCATTCAACAACTTAACGGAAGGGCACATAGGCACTAACACTCGATTCAAGATCAAGAAGCTTTTGCTCCAAGTCATAGGTCATGCCGAGGCCTTCGATGTGCACCCCGTGGCGTTCAAAAAGCACTGATCGATCGGTCCAAAGCAACTTATCCTGATAGCGATAATTCAAAACCTCCGTACTCAAACGTCCTCCATCAACGGTATGCAGTTTGACGTCGCCTCGCGCTGTCAGTTCATGCGTCGAGAGGTCTGCAAGCGCCGAATTGGCGGTCAATCGGGCACGTTCTTCCTTTTCGGAGCTAAAAAAAGTTACTTCAATTACCTGAAAGTCGGCGACCTGGCCGTTCCTTGTATAATCAGCCCGCTCAGCCCTTAAACTCCACACCGGAACCCCGTCTTCAGATTCAGTAAAGGTGACATCGCGTAACTCCAAATCTTTATCCGCCGACACGCTTACCGTATCCTCATCCTGAGCAGGAGGGTTTGAACGGAAAGTGTAAATTCGTACCCCAAGCACTACCACCAGACACAAGGCAAGCAAGACCAATAAATGACGGATATAGCGAGGCGTATTCATCGCGGAATTATAGCATCAGCGAGGCAGGAAAGCAAAGAAACTAAACTTGGTTGGCATGAAAATTGATAAAGATATTAGCTGGTGAAATATCGTGATGTTACATCACTCCACTTACCACTACTCCGGAGCAGATGATCACATATTTCGCGCACGGCCCCGCGCCCGCCAGGGCGGCTGGCAACGTAACACACCTTTCCCCGGACCTCATCCACCGCATCACCCACAGTTGCTGAAAATCCAACACGCTGCAGGATCGGCAAGTCAACCAGGTCGTCGCCGACATAGGCGATCTCCTCATCGCGAAGAGATGATTTCTCCAAGATATCACGATACGGAATCAGCTTATCCTTGGCGCCCTGATAAAGGTATTTAACCCCCAGCTCCTACGCACGCCGGGACACCACCTCGGATTCCCTTCCGGTTATGATCCCAACCTCGATACCGGCACGCTGCAGAAGTTTCAAGCCGTGGCCGTCTTTAACGTCAAAGGCTTTGAACTCCTGCCCACCCGAACCGTAAACAATACGTCCATCGGTCAGAACACCATCGACATCCAGAAGCAGCAACTTGATCTGCGCATAGTTGTCACCCATCATACCACCCCCGAGCGGAGTAAATCGTGCAAATGGACAATCCCCACAGGCGCCCTTCCCTCATCGTCCTCAAAGGCAAACAGGGAGGTGATGCTGTATTCCTCCATTTTTTGCAGCGCCTTGGCCGCCAAATTGCCACGAAGAACCCGCTTGGGATGACGAGACATCACTTCACCGATCGGCAAATCAAGCGGGTCACCGTCACGTTCTAGGGTTCTACGAAGATCGCCGTCCGTAAAAACTCCGATCAACATGCCCTGTTCATCGACCACACCGGTAATGCCAAGTTTCTTGCTGGTAATCTCGAACAAGGCTTCCTTGACGGGAGTACTCGCCGTCACCAGGGGGATATCCTCATCCTTGTGCATTAGATCCTCGACCCTCAGCAGCAGCCGCTTCCCCAAGGCCCCCCCAGGATGGTACAGAGCAAAGTCCTCTTCCTGAAAACCTCTTTTGATCAATAAGGCAACCGCCAGGGCATCACCTAAAGCAAGTGTCGCTGTCGTGCTTGCCGTTGGCGCAAGGCCCAAGGGACACGCCTCTTCCTTCACCGAGATGTCCAGGAAAACGTCTCCGGCTCGCCCCAGGGTGCTCGAACGGGCACTCGTCATGGCAATGAGTGGAAGCCCCATCCTTTTGATGACCGGCAGAATGCGGCTCATCTCCTCGGTCTCACCGGAGTTTGACACGCCGATCACCACGTCACCCTTCATCAGCATGCCAAGGTCACCGTGAATCCCTTCGGCAGGATGAAGAAACAGGGCCGGGGTCCCGGTTGAGGCCATGGTCGCGGCAACCTTCTGACATATCAGGCCCGACTTGCCCATACCGGTAATCACTACCCGGCCAGTGCAACCCAGGATCATATCAACAGCCCTTGAAAATTCGCCATCGAGGCGATTCTTCAATGACAAGACCGCATCGGCCTCGACCTGAAGGACATGTTGAGCGGTCGCTAAAATATCTTCCATTACCACACCCTGCTAACAGCGCGTAACGGCCGCGTGAATTTCCAGAACACGACCAAGAATAGTATCGAGGTTCTTCAGCGCCAGTGAATTGGGCCCATCGCACAACGCCTGATCAGGATCCGGATGTACTTCCCAGAACAGCCCGTCGACCCCGACAGCAACAGCCGCACGAGACAACCCCTCGACATACTCGCGTTGTCCCCCGGAGGAACCACCAGCCCCCCCCGGAAGTTGAACCGCATGTGTCGCATCAAAAATCACCGGGCAACCGAGCCCACGCATTATGGGCAAAGATCGCATATCGACGACCAGATTGTTGTACCCAAAGGTCGTACCGCGCTCGGTCAACAGGATATCTTTGGCCCCGGCCCCCCGGAGTTTACCGACCACCTGCTGCATATCCCACGGAGCGAGGAACTGCCCCTTTTTGACATTGACGACTTTCCCCGTCTGCGCGGCAGCCACCAGCAGGTCGGTTTGACGGCTTAAAAACGCCGGTATCTGGAGGATATCAAGGACTTCCGCGGCCGTCGAGAGTTGCGCAACGTCATGTACGTCCGAAATAAGCGGCAAATCGAACTCGCTTTTGACCTGCTCGAGTATTCGCAGCCCCTCATCAATGCCGGGGCCCCTGAAGGACTGCAGTGATGTACGGTTGGCCTTGTCGTAGGATGCCTTAAAGACCAGGCCGACATCATGACGCAGTGACAATTGTACAAGCTGGTCAGCAATCGTGAGAGTCGTGTCCAGATCCTCGATAACACAGGGGCCAGCGATCAATACCAGACGTCCGTCACCAAAGACCACATCACCCAAGGAGACCTTTTCAGGCATTGTCACCCTCTGCCGCACTCTTCAGACAGGCTCCCACAAAGGACTCGAAAAGGGGATGGGGAACCATCGGGCGAGATTTGAACTCGGGGTGAAACTGGCACGCCAAAAACCAGGGATGTTCCTTGATTTCGACAATCTCCACCAAGTTTTCTTGAGCATAAACTCCGGAGAGCACGAGCCCGCAAGCTTCGAGTTGGCTGCGGAAGGCGTTGTTGAACTCGAAACGATGACGATGACGCTCGGAAATCTTGGCCTGGCCGTAGATGCGGCGCGCCAAGGTTTCTTTTCCGAGTTCACACGGGTAAGCCCCGAGGCGCATCGTGCCCCCCTTCCCCTTAACGCCTTTTTGCTGTTCCATGATATGAATCACCGGGTTTGCGGCATCCTCCCTGAACTCGCTCGAGTAGGCTTCGTCAAGCCCACAGACGTTACGGGCAAACTCAACCACGGCCATCTGCATACCGAGACAGATCCCGAAAAAAGGCAGCTTGTGCTCCCGGGCATAGCGAATCGCCTCGACCTTCCCTTCGCTTCCCCGTTCCCCGAAACCACCCGGCACGAGAATACCATCGACCTCATCGAAGATGCCATTGATGCCATGGCGCTCAATCGACTCCGAATCGACATACGTTAAGTTAACCTTGCAATTATTAGCAATCCCCCCGTGAATCAGGGCTTCCGAGAGTGATTTGTAACTCTCTGTCAGGTCGACATACTTACCAACGATGGCGATCGTGGTTTCGGACGCCGGCGCCCTGACACGAGAGACGATCCGCTCCCATTCAGAAAGCTCAGGGGCTTTGGTCCAAATATTCAGGTAATCAACAACCCGTTCGTCAAGACCCTGCTCGTGGTAGTTCATTGGCACTTCGTAGATCGAAGCAACGTCCTTAGCCGTAATCACCGCCTCTTCGCGCACGTTGCAGAACAGGGCGATCTTGCCTTTCATGTCGTGCGGGATCTCACGATCGCAACGGCACAACAGGATGTCTGGCTGGATACCGATTTCGCGAAGTTCCTTGACGCTGTGCTGGGTCGGTTTGGTTTTGAGTTCCCCAGCTGTTGTAATGTACGGCACCAACGTCAGGTGGACATAAAGCACGTTCTCGTGGCCACGGTCGGTACGGAACTGACGTATGGCTTCAAGAAACGGTAACGATTCGATATCACCAACCGTCCCACCGACCTCGACAATCGCCACGTCCGCTCCTTTGGCATTGTCGAGAATCTTCTGTTTTATTTCATTGGTAATATGGGGGATGACCTGCACCGTTCCGCCAAGGTAGTCACCACGACGTTCCTTACGCAGTACCGTATCGTAAACCTGTCCGGTGGTGAAATTGGATTTGCGGGTCACCGTCGCCGTGGTGTAGCGCTCATAATGACCAAGATCCAGGTCGGTCTCTGCGCCGTCATCGGTAACAAACACCTCCCCGTGCTGAAAAGGGCTCATCGTGCCGGGGTCCACGTTGATGTACGGGTCCATCTTTTGCATCGCGACACGCAGCCCACGAGCCTCCAGAAGCGCACCGATCGAAGCCGCAGAAAGGCCTTTGCCGAGGGAAGAAACCACCCCCCCGGTAATAAAAATAAACTTGGTCTTCATAGTTTCTCCAGGGTGTTCGACAGCAAAATTAACGGGCAAAAAAATCAGAAAATAGTAACCGGATAGGCAACAAATTGAAACCCTAAATTCTTAATTTTCTCGCGTTTCGCCAAGCAGCGCCACAACTCTGGCCAGGTCTTCGGGCGTATCTACTCCATGACTCACCAGGGTGGTCTCTTCGACGTGGATACGATAACCGTGTTCAAGGGCGCGCAACTGCTCAAGGCACTCGAGTTTTTCGAGAGGAGTCTCCGGTAGGGTCGGGTAACAGAGCAGGAAATCGCGCTGGTAAACATAAAGACCGACATGTTTGTAGGCAGCAACCTGTGAGAAATTTTCACGCAAATTTTGCGCAAAGTCTCGCGAGAACGGAATAGGGGCACGAGAAAAATAACGTGCGCACCCGTTTAACTCAGTAACAACTTTAACCACATTAGGATTGAGAAATTCATCCACATCCCCGATCGCCGTCTTCAGAGTACCCATCGATAACGACGAATCGGCAATTAACGGTGCAACCGCTTGATCGATCATACGCGGATCAATGAGTGGTTCGTCCCCCTGTACATTAACCACCAGATCCGCATCGAGCCCAGCAGCAACTTCAGCCAATCGATCGGTGCCGGTTGGGTGGTCATCTCGTGTCATAACGGCTTCGCCACCGAATGCTTCGACGGCTGAAAAAATTCTCTGATCGTCGGTCGCCACAATTACACGGCCGACCGAACTGGCCCTCATGGTGCGCTCGTAGACATGGTAGATCATCGGCCTGCCGGCGATATCGGCCAATGGCTTGCCCGGAAAACGGGTGGACGCATAGCGGGCCGGTATAATGGCAACGACTCTCATAATAATAACCTTGGCTTTCGCTCTTCATCTCGTGCAAACACGACACTAAAAAGCGTAAAATAGAATTCAATGGGTCAGAAAACAGAAGTACTGATCTCTTGCCGGATTTAACAAACAGGGAAAATGCTTGAAGGGTCAAGACCTGTTGGCAACAAACCACAGATTATTTTTTGGCCATTCTATCGAGCAGGGTACGATAAGTATCTTCACCCTTGGAGAAAGATAAGATATGAACCCCCATCCCCCCCTTGACCTTGTTCATCAGATTGGCGGGAACCCTGCGAGCCCACATGACACGCCCTCTAAAAATAACGTCCTGTTGCCCCGCAACATTCATACAGACCTGGAGAACAGTGTTCGGGTTGTGAACGATAGTGGAGCGCAGGAAGATCCCCGTATCAGAGAGGTCTTCGGTAAAGCCGATGCGACTGGGTCCATCTGGACCATAACGCAGTTGAAGTCTCTTACGGTAGCGCTTTAAATCGCGTCGCTCGGGCATACCTTCCTCCTAGGCGGGACTTTTTCTTGCTATTTTCTAACATCCGCCTAAGGCAGGGGCAACAAAAAACATTTCGTCATCCCGATAGGTTATGAATAATTAGATTTCAATAGCTGACTCGAAATCATCAATCCAGACAAGGACACTCCATGAAACGAATCGACATCCCCATTCTCAAGCAACTACCCTACCCGGTCCTTATCGTCGCCAGCCTCACGCTGGGGATGGCCCCCTTTAGCCCGCAACCGCACTTAATCGAAAAACTACTCCTATTAAAATCCTGGATGCTTGTAAAACCCTTGGACATCTTTGATCTTGTACTCCACGCGACACCGATCATACTGCTCTTGCTCAAGTTTTTCTGTGAAGGGATTCCAAGGAAAACCTGACCAGCCATACAAAGGCTGACGCAGTTGCGAGACCTAAGCAAAACAACCTACTGTAACTATATGCTGAAAAAAGGGAATGTGCCGCAGACGTATCGATACGCAGCAGAACCATTAGCGTGTCTGGCGCAGCCTCTGCATCACCTGCTTCATGTCCTCCCAAACATCCCGTTTTGATGCAGGGTTACGCAGTAGGTATGCCGGATGAAAGGTCGGCATCAAGGGGATGCCCTGGTAAGACTGCCACTTGCCACGCAGGCGGCTAATAGGGGTATCAGATGCTAACAGGGTTTGCGCAGCGAACCGCCCAAGGGAGACAACAAGTTTTGGCTGGATCGCGGCAATCTGGCGCACCAGGAAAGGCTCACAACTGGAAATTTCACCGGGTTGAGGATCTCGGTTCCCCGGCGGGCGGCATTTGACGACGTTACAGATATAGACCTCAGACCGCTGCAACCCGATCGCCTGGATAATCTTATCCAGAAGCTTGCCGGCTTCACCAACGAACGGCTCGCCCTTCAGATCCTCGTCACGCCCAGGAGCTTCACCGACAAAAACCAGGTCGGCAGCAGGGTTGCCGACGCCGAATACGACCTGACGACGTTCATTGCACAACGTGCAACAACGGCAATCACGCAGTTCTTCGCGCAACTCATCAAGAACGATATCTGGCCCCTGGGCTGCTTTCAGTGCCTCGCCGCCTCGACAAACGGGGTACTCTACAGGCGTCGAGTACAGTTCCGGGAGCCCCAGATGATCAAGATCCTCAAGCAGCGCGCGAGCGGTACAGACCTCGTTGAATATTTCCTGCTTCAGACTCTTTGGCATCTTGCTATACTATAGTCCTAGACAATTAACGACATGTGCCACTGCGAGTGCCTGTGACCCTATACCACAAACGATCAATCTACCTAACGCTGATTTCAGTTTGGCTGGCCGTGCCACAGGAAGCATGGGCATGGGGAGCCGGCGTTCATCTACAAGTCGGCATGTACGCTCTGGACAACCTGTCACTCCTGCCTCATGCCCTGCAAAATATCCTTGCGGCGCATCCCTATGATTTCCTATACGGATGCATCAGCGCCGACATAACAATCGGCAAAAAATACACCCACTACCTCAAACACTGCCATTCATGGCGAATCGCCCGGCAGATCCTGGCAGCCGCCAACAGCAACAGCCAAAAAGCCTGCGCCTGGGGATACTTTTCTCACCTTGCCGCGGACACCGTAGCACATTCGTACTTCGTTCCGGTCAAAATGATCCGTACCTTCAACACGGTGCTGCTCAAACATACCTACTGGGAAATGCGTTACGAAACACTTGCCGATCCACAAGTCTGGGAGATCGCGCGCACACTGGCTCAGAAAGATTTCACAGACAACGACAACATGATGCGCCAGGTCCTGGCCAATACCCTTTTTTCCTTCAGTACCAACAAGCGCTTGTTCAGCTCCATCCTGCTGCTCTCCAGACTACAACATTGGCAAAAAATGCTCCGTTCTCTGGCTGAAAATTCAAAATATCCGCTCGGCCACGAAAACGCCGCGGAGTACTTTGATCTCGCCCGTTCTGCAAGCCTGAGTATTTTAAGCAGTTTCGAACAAAGCCCTTACATGGACGCTGACCCCACAGGAGAACACGCCCTTGATGCCGGACGCATGCTCCGCAAAAACCTTAGTCTGCTTTGGCAAGAAGGCAAAATAAGTGAGGAAGAAGCCAATGCCTACATCGAAAAGCTCCGCCCGCAGTTCCGTGCCAGCATAACCCGACCGGAAGAGCTGCTCAGCAGCCTGTCAGCGGCCTGATCAGTCCGCTTGCATCTCCCGCACCTTGTCGAGCAAACGATGCGCAACCTCGGTTTTCGTCATTTTCTCCAGAGCTTCGATCTCTCCGTCCCGACAGATAAAGCGCACGATGTTGGTGTCAAGATCAAAGCCGGCCCCCTCCTCGGTGATGTCATTGGCCACGATCAAATCAAGGTTTTTCTTCTCGATCTTCTGACGCGCATTCTCAAGAAGTGCCTCCGTTTCGGCAGCAAATCCGACCAGCAACTGCTGTTGCTTACGCCCCCCAAGAGCGGCAAGAATATCCGGGTTTTCGGTCATCTCGATAACCGGTGGAAGGCCATCGCGCTTCTTCAACTTCGTGTCAGAGGGGGCTACTGGGCGATAATCGGCGACTGCCGCTGCTTTGATAACGATGGTGCAGGTATCGAAATATTTAAACACCGCCTGCTGCATCTCGAGAGCCGTAGTCACCTGCACGAAGGTTGCCCCAGAAGGCGGAGTCAATGAGGTCGGTCCACTTACCAGCACCACCTCGGCGCCACGTTCCAGTGCCGCTTGGGCGATCGCATACCCCATTTTCCCAGAGGAGTGGTTGGTAAGGTAACGTACCGGATCAATCGCTTCACGGGTTGGACCGGCTGTCACCAGGAGCGTTTCACCTTGCAGGTCACGGTTCGCAAGTAAAGCAACGACCCTTGAAACGATTTCAGCGGGATCAGGGAATTTCCCCTTCCCCTCCCAACCACACGCCAAACTACCCGTGTCAGGCTCCATAAACAGACAACCAAGCTCTTCTAATTGTTGCTGGTTGCGCCGGTAAACAGGGTTCTCCCACATATTAACATTCATCGCCGGGACAAACATGACCTTGGACTTGGTCGCCATCAGGGCCGTCGACAATAAATCATCGGCAATTCCGCTTGCCACTTTCCCTACAATATTGGCGGTTGCCGGTGCCACCAGAAACAGATCGGCGCGATCGGCCAACGAAATATGGCCAATCTCTTTCTCCTGATAGAGGTCAAACAATTCACTATGCACCGGGTTATTGGAGAGCGTCTGAAAGGTTAAAGGAGCCACAAACTCCATCGCATGTCGCGTCATGACAACATGAACGGTCGCCCCCGCCTTGGTTAACAGACGCAAAACCTCAACCGCCTTGTAGGCAGCGATGCCACCCGTCACTCCGAGCACAATGGTTTTCCCAGTCAACATGAGCTGCTCTCCCGAAATCTCGGCACTGGCTTACTCCCCGACAAAAGGATTGGTCTTGCGCTCACGACCGATGGACGAATCGGGGCCATGCCCGGGGTAAACGATGGTGTCATCACCTAGCCCCCAGAGTTTTTGTCTAATCCCTTCGACCAATTGATCAAAATCCCCACCAGGAAGATCCGTGCGGCCGATCGAACCGGCAAATAAGGTATCCCCCACAAAGAGATGCCCACTGTGATGCAAACAGATGCCGCCGGGCGAATGACCCGGCGTATGGATTACCTTGAAACGCAGTTGCCCGACCTCGACGGCATCCCCCTCCGCAAGCAGCGTATCCGGTTCCGGGGAAGGTATCGCCTTAAGCCCATAGGCCGAAGCCTGCTGCTCAGCCTTTTTCAGCAGCGGAGCATCGGCTGCATGGATCATCAACGGCGCGTGGGTCGCATCGCACAGTGCCTGGTTGCCACCAACATGGTCGAAATGGGCATGGGTATTGACGATCGCAACCAGTTTAAACTCATTGCGCTGCAATATATCCAGAATTCTGGGCACCTCGTCCCCAGGATCAATGACCATTGCCTCACGGGTTTCGGAGCAGGCAACGATATGGCAGTTGACTTGTAGAGGACCAACCGCGAGGGTTTCGACAAACATTATGATTTCTCCTTCTCGTCGGGCTCGGCCGCAAACAGGTCGAGGCTCTTGCCTTTGAGCTGGTCCGCCAGAGAATGGCTGAGTGGCTTGGCCTGTGGTTTCTGCTGAGGAGGTGCCGAACTCCGAGATGCCACACCTTCTGCCGTCGTACTGACTTCAACCCGCCCAGGGCGAGACTCGGCCTTGTCACCTTGACCGGCAGGGCGATAAAAGTAACGTTCATACAGACGATGATAACCGGTCCATTGCCCGTATTCGGTATTTTCTTTCTGCAGATAGCTAGAAATTCCATTAATCTTCGAGTCGAGATCGTCGATAAAATTAAGGACCACGGCCTCCAGGGTCTTGGGACGCTTGGGAGATCCGTACTCGTATTGACCATGGTGTGAAAGCAGTAGGTGCTTGAGCAGGGTCCCCGTCAGCGTTGGGAAATCATTCAACTCCCGAATCTTTTCTTCGACCAGCTCAACCCCCATGACGATATGCCCTAGCAACTTGCCCGCATCGGTATATTCGAACGATCTTGAATAGCGCAGTTCGGCAACCTTCCCGATGTCGTGCAACAGCGCCCCGACAACCAGCAGATCACGATCCACTTCAGGGTAATGACTACTTACGTCATGAGCCAGTTGCGCAACCGACAACGAATGGTCAAGCAAACCTCCAAGGTATACATGGTGCATACTCTTGGCGGCAGGAGCACGACAGAAAGCCTGCATGAAATCCTGATCTTCCAGGAAGGCTTCCATCAACGCGCGCAGATGCGGGTTGGCAAGCGAGGCAATCAGCTCACGAAACTCTACGATCATCCCATCAAGGGAGCGGGTAGCCACCGGTAAAAAATCGCGCAGGTCTACCAGTTTCTCATCGAGGCGCACAAGTTTCTGCACCACCAGTTGCATTTTCCCAAGATAGACACTGGCCTTCGCACTTACCTGCACGAAGTCGTCCCTGTCAAACGTGGCAGATAGAGCCTCCACGTTATCCCAGACCCGCCCTTCAACTTCACCGCTGCGATCCATAAGTTTCAACGTCAGGTAGGGTTTTCCGTTCTTTGCCGTAGCGGTAATTTTCTCACGCACCAGAAATACGGACTCAACCCAGTCTCGCTCGCGGATGTTTTCAACATAAATATCTTTCACCGCTTCTCCTGTTATCTTATTTGTTCAAAATGGCGTCGGCGACCTTCATGCCATCAAGTGCGGCACTCATGATCCCTCCGGCATAACCGGCTCCCTCACCGGCAGGATAAAGACCCTGATGCGATAGTGACTCACCATACTCATTACGCGGGATGCGCAAGGGGGAAGATGTTCGTGTTTCAACGCCGTACAAATTAGCTTCGGACGACACAAAACCCCTCATTTTGCGGTCAAAATGAGGCAACGCAGTCCGGATCCCATGGACAACGAAGTCAGGCAACACTTCATCGAGCGCAACATCTGAAACTCCAGGAGGACACATTGCCGTCGACACGGAGGCGTCGCCATTGAGAAACCCCAGCAGGTTCTGCACCGGCACCTTGAAGCCACCCCCCGCAGCCTGAAAGGCCTTCCGCTCCCAGGTACGTTGAAAGTAAAGACCGTCGAGCGCAGACCCTTTAAAAAAATCGGCTTCCCGAACGGTTACCACAAGAGCACTGTTGGAGCGCGCCCCATCACGCAGCCTACGACTCATACCGTTCACCACGACCCCAAGGTCCTCGGAACTGGCATTGATAACATCTCCGCCGGGACACATGCAAAAAGAATATACCCCGCGACCGGTTTGGCGATCGTTAAAGGTCAGTGCATAATCTGCGGCAGAGAGATTGTCATGCCCAGGCATGCCGTACTGGATCTCATTGATCAACTCTACCGGGTGGTCAACCCTGACCCCCACGGCAAACGGTTTTGGTTCGAGCCTTACCCCAGTGGCCTGCAGCATCTCAAACGTCTGAGTTGCACTATGCCCCGGAGCAAGCACCAGGGCATCACAAGGCATGCTCTCCTGCTGATTGACAACCGCGCAACATAATCGACCTCGTGAAAATTCGATCCCGGTCAACTGACAACGGTAGCGGATCTCAATCCCCATGCTCTGAAGGTGTTTGCGAAATTGGATCAGGACGCTACGCAACCGATCGGTACCAACATGCGGTTTCGCTTGTTCCAGAATGATTGGGTCGCTACCGAAACGAACCAAAGTCTGCAGCACTTCACGGATCCCCGCATGTTTCACCCGGGTGCTTAACTTACCGTCCGAGAATGTACCGGCGCCGCCCTCTCCAAACTGCACGTTGCTCAAGGGGTCGAGACGCCCTTGTCCCCAGAACGCTTCGACCCGCCGTACACGCTCCTCAACAGGGTCTCCCATGTCCATCAGGGTGACCTGGGCACCTGCCTCAGCAAGCCTCAGGGCTGAAAAAAGGCCGGCCGGACCCATGCCGACAACGACAACGTGAAGAGGGCTCGAAATTGGCTGGGGTCTCTCCAGTACAACAGGGCTGCATCGCTCAATACGCCCTTTCCCGTTACCATTGGCGAGCAGTTGCTCCTCACGACAAGAATCAAACTCAACGGTAAAAATTCTCTTTACCCGCGGTTTTTGACGCGCATCGACAGAGCGTCGAACCACCCTGAAATCCTTCAGCTCCTCGACTTCAAGGCCCAACTGACTGGCCACCTTGGTGAGCAGCAGGGATTCTTCCTCGTCAAGCTCGAGTGCAATATCACGGTAGCGTAACGTCATAGGGTTTCGCAGCTACTGGCAGGCAACAAAAGGTGGAAAGTAGCTCCATGCCCGGGGCGGCTCTCGACCCAGATCGTCCCGGCACAGTTCTTAACCACACGCAATACGACCGAAAGACCAAAACCGGTCCCGCGGGGCTTGGTTGTAAAAAACGGATCAAAAATCTTCTGCTGGTTCTCTTCCGGAATCCCCTGACCATCATCTGCAAATTGAAAGTGGATGTTATCTCCCTGGCGAGAAAACGTGAGACTTAAACAACCGCCATCATCGACAGCTTGAAGTGCATTTGCGATAAGATTGGTGAAAATTTGTTGAACATCGTCCGCGAGCGCTTGTAGCAAATAGGATTCTTCGTCGCATTCAAGAGACACCTGGAGATTCCTGCGCTGAAACTGGTCATCAAATTGAGACAGGACATCACGACCTACTTGCAGTAGATCCACGGTCTCTTCAGAAACCACCGGGCTTTTACTCACATCGAGCAGGCGCACGAGGATATCGTCGATCCGCGTGACCTCACCGAGGATCTTGTCGCAATGCTGACTGCGCTCAGTCTCGGGAACCTTCCCCTTGAGAACCTGGGCAAACAGGCTAATCGAATTCAGAGGATTACGAATCTCGTGAGCCATCCCGGCAGACATGTGTCCCAGCACAGCCAGTTTTTCACTTTGCAGGATTTCACTGTGGGCCCTTTCAAGCTCCCTGGTTTTAACCTCAACGCGCTTTTCAAGTTCTAGGTTCCAGGCTTCGATCTCCTGCAGGAGACGTTCACGCTCCTCGCGCAATTCCCGGTTGGCAATCTCGAATCGTCTTAACTTCAGAACAGTTTCAATCCGTTCGACCAGGTCCTGATTACTAAAAGGCTTGAGGATATAGTCTGCAGCCCCGGCTTTCATGAGCTCAACGGCAACTTTTTCGCTCCCCTTCCCGGTAAACATGATCACAAAGGTATCAGGATAGTTGCCGCGTATCTGCTTAAGTGCACTCAAACCATCCAGGCCCGGCATCATATAATCGAGCAGAGCCAGGGGGGGGCGATGTTCAGCAATCAGCTCCAAAGCCGTATGTCCATCCGATGCCGTCAAAACTTCAAAACCACGGTTCCTCAGAACCATGGCCGTAAGCTCAAGGATGCTCTTCTCGTCATCGACAATCAGAATCTGATCACTCATCACCATTGCCCTCCGAATCGCCACAGGATAGCGTGCAGATTCCACTTAATCAAGCCTTAAAGAATCGTCAAAAAAATCACCACAAACAAAAAAAGGCAGCGATTACGCTGCCTTTTAAACTATCAAAATGGAGGGTTTACTCTTCAATACGCACTGTCAGCACTGGAATCTCGGATTTGCGGACGACCTTTTCGGCGGTACTGCCAAACAGTACATGATCAAGTCCAGTACGACCGTGAGTCCCCATAATAATTAAATCTGCCTTCAACTCCTGGGCCTGTTCAAGAATGACATTGAAGGGAACCCCTGAGATCACTGAGGTCGTAAATTGCTCGAACCCTTGAAGGTGGGTGCGACAAAAAGTGTCCATCATCTTACGCGCCCCCTCAGCAATCTCCTCCTCGAGTTTTTCAAAAGAGATATGCGGCACATAAAATCCACTCAAATCAACCGGCTCATTAACCACATGCAAAATATGCAAGCGTGCGTCAAACTTTCTGGCAAACAACAGGGCATGATTGATCGAAAAGTCCGAGCTTTCCGAGAAATCCGTCGCAAACAGAATGGTCCGTATTTCGTTCATCGTAACCTCCCCTCCTCCTGATCAATGAACCAAGAAATAGCGATGCATAAGCGCCATCAACTCTTTGAAAACGAGCGGTTTGTTGATGTAATCGTAAGCCCCGAGACGTAGGGCTTCCTGACAGGAACCATAACTTGCATTTGAGGTCATCATTATCACGCCGGTGCCCCGGTACAATCGATTGACCTCCTTCAAAAAACAAATGCCATTCATTCGAGGCATGTGAAGGTCCGACAACACCATGTGCATTTTACGCAGCCGCAACTGCTCAAGGGCTTGAAGTCCATCGGCTGCATCATAAACCTCGAATCCGGCTTGGCTCAATAATAGTCCGAGGCCGAATCGAGCATGCTCCTCATCATCCACTATTAGAATGTGCTTCTCAATGGCCATGAACCAACTCCAATATGTATTAGAGCCTATCATGGAACCTACGGCGGTCAAGCCCTACCACCATTCAATACTGAATAATTACGGAAAGTTACGTCGATTAAATATTTCGCAGCAGATAACTGAGGGCTTCCTTCACGGCCCCGACCGACCGACGTCCCACGGCAAGGACCTCCTGATGATTGAGTTCTGAATCACCCAGGCCTGCAGCCGAATTAGCAACGACAGACAGGGCCGTGACCTGCATTCTGAAAAAATGCGCAGCCAACGCCTCATGAACCGTCGACATCGAGACCAGGTCGGCACCGCAGGTCTTCAGCATGCGTATCTCGGCGGGAGTTTCATAGGTGGGGCCAGGAAGCCCTGCGAGGACGCCCTGATGTAAGCGGATGGCGGATTTCTCCAGGTCGTCTCTCATATCCTGGTAGCGTTCAGACCGGTAGAGGTTACCCAAGTCCAAAAAAGGCGGGGGAGAAATTCCGCACAACGGATTTTCTCCGGTCAAATTAATATGATCAGAAACGAAGACAATTTCACCGGGCAGGAAGTCTGGATTAATGGCCCCGGAGGCATTGGTCAGAAGAATATTGCGACAGCCGAGTTGTGCGGCCAGAACAACCGGCACCACCACCTGTGATACCGTCAGCCCCTGGTAGAGATGAAAACGCCCCTGAAAAAAGAGGACTCGATGCCCATCGATCAGCCCCCAACCGAGTTTGCCGGCATGACCAGGGACAGTATGGTGGCAGAAATCGGGGAGTTGTCGATAGGCGACCTCTCCCTCCAGAACCGCGGCTTCTACAACAGCTCCCAGACCGGAACCAAGAATAACTGCGTAATCGAACTCAGCACGGGCAGATTGAGCATTGACAAACTCTACGGCTGCAACAAGATCCGGAAACATCGAGAACCTATACAGCTACTTCAGTATTTTTAGGTAATCTGCAGCCTGACGACCATACTTCCCTTCGGGGTCAAGCTTGACGACCTGACGAAAAGATTTTTTGGCATCGTCAACCTGGCGCATTTTGACCTCGGCAATCCCTTTTCGGTAATAAACCACCGCCGAGTTGGGCGCTAGCGCGATGGCACGGTCGTAGGCACTCTTGGCCAATGAGGTTTTGCCGAGCTCAAAGTAGGCCTCTCCCAACCGGTAATGGGCCAACGCATAACGAGGATTGAATTCCAGAGCCCGGTCGTAGGCGGCCACTGCATCCAGATAATTGTGCAGTTTGTAATGGGCGTATCCCTTACCAACATAAGAGAGCTCTGGCTGATCAAACATGAGGTCCTGTGCCGCCCGTTCGAAATAATCAATCGCCTCATTGTAACGTTCCAGAGTCAGATACATCGCGGCAATATTGTTCAGATATTTAGGACCATTATTGCTGAGCTCAAGAGCACGTTTGAAACTTTCTTCAGCCTTGTCGTACGCCATCTTCATCATGTACGCCTGAGCAAGTGCGTCGTGAATCTTCGGATCACGTGGGGCAATTTTTTCGGCATCCAGGAAACACTTCAAGGCCATCGCCGGGTTCGGCTCCTTCAGGTAGGAAACCCCCATATTGTAATGGACTTCGGCGTCCGGATTGTCCTGCATATCTGCGACACCGGCACATCCACCTAAATATACGAGGCTTGCAACCACACTAATCAGCAGGAGAAATCGCATCCTGGCTCCTTCACATCGACCCGAGTAAACGCCCGAGATTTTCCAAAAAGCGCTTACGCAATTGAGCGTCTGAATGTTCGACGCTATCAGAACCCGACTCCGTCACCGACACACCATCCGCCTCCAGTTGGGAAGCCTCCTCGGTAGCGGCATGGTCAGGCTCACCCACTTCTTCAAAAACGATATCTATCGTCTCTTCGACTTCTTCGACTTCTTCGACTTCTTCGACTTCTTCGACTTCTTCTACCTCTTCTACCTCTTCTACCTCTTCTACCTCTTCTACCTCTTCTACCTCTTCTACCTCTTCTACCTCTTCTACCTCTTCTAC
>PKUI01000128.1 GCA_002869605.1 Desulfuromonas sp.
CCGGAGGGGAGACACGTCAGGAGTCTTCACGGATCGGAATCGAATGCTGTGGAGAAGAGACCGATTATGTTCTCCTGCATGACAGTGTGAGACCTTTCTTGCCCCAGAAGGTCGTCGGTGAACTCGTTGAGGCCGTCAAAGCCCATGGCGCTGTGGATACGGTCATTGCCTCGTCAGACACCCTGGTTGAGGTCGACCCGGAGGGCTTTATTACGCATATTCCTGACCGTTCAATGTTTCGCCGAGGACAGACCCCCCAGGCCTTTGCCCGTTCGCTAGTACTCAATGCTCATAGAGACGCGATAGCGAATCAGATAGAGAATGCAACGGATGATTGCCAGTTGGTCATGCGTCTCGGGCATAAGGTTTTTTGTGTGCCCGGTGATGAACAGAATATCAAGATAACCTACCCGATCGACATGCATCTGGCCGACAAGCTCTTCCAGCTTCGTCAAGAAGTTGCAGGAGCCATTGACGATCAGGTGATTGAGGCCCTACGAGAGAAGGTGGTTGTGGTTATTGGGGGGACCGAAGGCATCGGGCTGGCTCTGTGTGAGCAGCTTAAAAATATCGGTTCCATGGTGGTGCCTCTGAGCCGTCGTAGTACGCCACCACTCGATGTGGCGAAACTCTCTTCGGTGGAGGAGGGCTTCCAGCGTGTCGTGAAGCAGTTTGGCCGTATAGACCATGTGGTTAATTGTGCAGGGGACCTTTCCCGGAAGAATGTTGAGTTCATGTCGGCCCAAGAGTGGCGGGATGTTTGGTCGGTCAATATGGATGGTTGTTTTTACGTTGCCAAGGCCGCCATCGGCTATCTAAGGGAAAGCAATGGTAGCTTACTGTATGTGGGGTCTAGCTCTTATACCAGGGGCAGGGGAGGGTATGCCGCCTATAGCAGTTCCAAGGCGGCCCTTGTGAACTTTGTGCAGGCACTAGCAGAAGAATTATCACGTGACCAAATCAGGGTAAATGTTGTCAGCCCGGGAAGGGTACATACGGCAATGCGGACGAGAAATTTTGGTCAAGAACCGTTGGAGAGCCTTCTCGACCCGCAGGATGTGGCCGTCGAAATGGTCAGAGCCTTGGCGATGGAGACCTCAGGGAGTGTTTTTGAAGTGAGGTGACCGATCTGGAGTCAAGAGGTTTTTCTTTGTTAAACGCACGCACTACAGTGCTCGGGAGTTTTTGTGAAATCAATTGTGATTGGTGCTGGTCCAACAGGGCTTGGTGCCGCTTACCGGTTGCATGAGCTTGGCCAATCCGATTGGCAGGTTTTCGAACGTTCACCGTACGTTGGGGGGCTTTCAGCGTCATTCGTAGATGATGCAGGATTTACCTGGGACGTCGGGGGGCATGTTCTTTTCTCGCACTACGATTACTTTGATCGGGTTGTCGAAGAGGCCCTGCGGGGCGCTTATCTTCAGCACATGAGAGAGAGTTGGGTGCGCATCCTTGATACCTGGGTCCCATACCCCTTCCAGAACAATATCCGCCACCTTCCGAGTACCGCAAGGGATGAATGTGTCGACGGATTGAGGTCTTTGCCGGGGCAGGCTGATATGGCGAGCAACTTTAAGCAGTGGATGGATGAAGTATTTGGAGCCGGTATCGTCAAGTATTTCATGGCGCCTTACAACTTCAAGGTTTGGGCTACGCCGGCAGAGTTGATGAGCAAGGACTGGATCGCCGAGCGGGTCAGCGTTGTCGACCTGGACCGTATTGAACAAAACATTGCGAAAGGTCGTGATGATCTCTCCTGGGGGCCGAATAATACGTTCAAGTTCCCACGGCAGGGGGGGACGAGGGCGATTTTCGATGGTGTCGCTGATGGGCTGCAGGGGAAAGTCAAGAACGGTCATGAACTGGTCAGTTTGGACGTTGAACGCAAACTGCTTACGTTTGCCAATGGTGTCACGCAGGAGTATGACACCCTGGTTTCGACCATGCCGGTTGATCAGCTTGTGGCTTGTTGCGGAAATTGAGCCCCTCAGCATGTCCGTGAGGCGGCAACACAACTGGTTCACAATAGCGTTTATGTCGTGGGCTTGGGTTTTTCCGGCAGGCGCGTTGATAGCAAGTGTTGGATGTATTTCCCTGATGACAATTGTCCCTTTTACCGGGTGACAAACTTTCACAACTACTCCCCTTTCAATGTCCCGAATGGTGAGGTCGACAAGTATTTTTACCTGATGTGTGAAGTGAGTTATTCGTCTTATAAGCCGGTGCAGAAGGAAACGGTTGTCGAGTCGACCATCCAGGGGCTTCTCAATAGCGGGGTGATTGACCAAAAAGATCGTGAATCTATTGTTAGTCGTTATCTGTTGGATGTTCCCTATGCCTATCCGGTGCCGACGATGGGGCGGGATCAGGCGCTTAATGAAATCAACACCTGGCTTGAGTCCCATTCAATTTTTTCGCGGGGACGTTTTGGGGCCTGGAGATATGAGGTTGGCAACATGGACCATTCTTTCATGCAGGGGGTCGAGGTAGTAGACCGTATCCTGCGGGACCAGTCTGAAACGACGCTTCGAGGCTGTTGTTGAGGCGATCCATGTCCGGGGGCTGGTTACGTTGAAAATCCAGATTTTGAAAGCTCTTGATCGGATCATAGGGGGGCTGCTGGTTGCGGTTGTGCCGGTTCCTAGGGTGCGACAAAAATCTACTGTTCGCTCTGTTTTGGTGGTCCGACCGGGGGGGATAGGGGATGCTGTTCTTCTTGTCCCGTTGCTTCAGAGGATTAATACTGCCTATCCTGAGGCCTCAATTGAAATTCTTGCCGAGAAACGTAATGCCGACATATTTAGGCTTTGTCCTGTGGTTGGGGAGGTGTTTCGCTACGACATTCTGCCCGAGTTCTTAAGGGTGTTACGTCGGCGTTATGACGTTGTGATCGATTCTGAGCAGTGGCACCGTTTGTCGGCACTTACGGTCAGGTTTGTCCGCTCCGAGATGAAAATAGGCTTTGCTACCAATAGCCGCAAAAGATGCTTCACTCATCCGATCGCGTACCGACATGATGAGTACGAGTTGCAAAGTTTCTCAAACCTCTTACGGCCGTTGGGTTTAAATGTTGCGCAGGATAAGGGACCCTTTTTGAAAATTCCCGAGGGCGTGTTTCGTGAGTTGACAGAAAAGAGGTCGCTGGCTGAAGAGGGGGGGTGGGTTGTGATATTCCCCGGGGCGAGTATCCCCGAACGACGCTGGGGGGGGCAAAAGTTTCACGAGGTCGCCAGGGGGGTCCTGGAGCAAGGCTTGCGGGTGGTAATTGTCGGTGGTCTACAAGATGTGTCCGAAGCTGAAGATATAGCCTCGGGGTTGGATGTCGTAAATCTAGCCGGCAGAACAGATTTGGTCCAAACTGCAGCTATTTTGGGGCGAAGTGTTTTGCTGGTCAGTGGGGACTCGGGTCTTCTGCATGTTGCCGTAGGACTTGGGGTGCCTACGGTTTCAATTTTTGGACCAGGGATAGAGAAGAAATGGGCGCCGAAAGGGAGGGAGCATCGGGTCATTAATCGGCGGCTTCCATGCTCCCCATGCACGAGGTTTGGATATACTCCAAAGTGCGAACGTCATGTCGAGTGTATGAATGGTGTAGATGCACAGACGGTGTTGGTTGAGGCTCTAGAGTTGCTGTTGCAAGGTGAGGAGCGAGCGTGAGTGTACAGGTAGTGATTTGGGTGGTTTTGGCGTGTGTTTTTGTTTTTGGAACCGTTATTGGCTCGTTTCTGAACGTTTGCATTGCCAGGGTTCCCGCTGGTGAATCTGTCGTGTCTCCTCGCTCAAAGTGTCCTGAGTGCGGAACGTTTATCTCTTGGTATCAGAATATTCCGTTGCTCAGTTATATGTTTCTGCGCGGACGCTGTGCTGGGTGCGGGGTGAAGATTTCATTACGTTACCCTCTGGTTGAGTTGCTGACGGGGATACTGTTTGTCGCAGTTTTATGGTATTTCGGACTAGGTTTCGCATCCCCAGTTTTCTGGGTGTTTGTTTCACTGCTGATCTGCATATCCTTTATCGATTATGACCATCAGATCATCCCCAACGTGATCAGCTTGCCGGGGATTGTTCTCGGTTTTGTTTTTAGTTTTCTACTTCCTGGGATGCCTTGGCTCGACTCCCTGCTTGGCATCGTCGCCGGAGGTGGGAGTCTCTGGCTTGTGGCCTTCATTTATTACCTATTGACCCGGGCTGAGGGCATGGGGATGGGGGACGTGAAGCTGTTGGCTATGATCGGGGCTTTTTTGGGCTACCAGGCGGTGTTGCCGGTCATTTTCATTGCCTCGTTGCTTGGATCAGTTGTCGGTATTTTGTTGATGGTCATCACCCGTTCCGGGAGGAAACTGGCCATCCCTTTTGGCCCCTACCTCTCGATGGCAGCGCTCATTACCCTGCTGTGGGGAGATGCTTTGCTCAAATGGTACTTATCATTCCTCTAATTGCCACTCTGTGACATATAAATCACCTATAGTTTTACCTATTTTATATCTATTTTCCTTGACACGAATATTCAGTCGATTATAATTCGGCCTAATTTGACGTTTCTGTATAGTTCAATCTGTGTAACGATAAATTTTAAGTGCAAGGTAGTGCCGTGTCTGGAAATCATGTGAAGAAAATGCGGGAATCGCTCTTGATGACGAAGGCTGAGCTTGCGCGCAAGGCCGGAGTGTCACCTCTGACGGTCGATCGACTCGAAAAGGGTGGAGGGTGTCGGGTTTCTACCAAACGGAAGATATTGCTCGCCCTGGGGCTGAAGCTTGAAGATCGCCACCGGGTTTTTCCGGAAGAGTAGTGTAGTGTCAACTCTAAAACTCAACCACGAGGGTTGGATATGTTTTTAAAGGGCAAGAAGGACCTGATCGGAATTGACATCGGTTCAAGTGCCGTGAAGCTGGTGCAACTCAAGGAGTCCAAGGGGGTGTATCGTCTTCAGGCGTACGGTATCAAAGAGTTGCCGACAGAGGCGATTGTGGACAATGCGATCATGGACAACACGGCAGTTGTCGATGCGGTGTCGGAATTGCTTGCCGAGACAAAGATCAAGGTTAAGAACGTAGCGACTTCAATCTCTGGGCATTCGGTGATAATACGAAAAATTTCGCTACCGACGATGCCTGAAGATGAGCTAGAGAAGTCGATTCAGTACGAAGCAGAACAGTACATCCCTTTTGAGATCAATGAGGTTTTTCTCGACTTTCAGATTCTTGGTACGGACCCTGATGACCCCTCGCAGATGAAGGTCCTCCTGGTGGCGGCGAAAAAGGATTTTGTGAACGACTATCTCGCCGTGTTCAGGGAGGCTGGCTTAAACCCTGTGGTGGTAGATATTGATGGCTTCGCTGCGCAAAACATGTTCGAGGCCAATTATGGCTTGGCCGATGAGGAAATCTTCGCATTGGTGAATATGGGCGCCAGTGCCATTAATATCAATATCATCAAAGGGGGCGAGTCGGTGTTTACCCGGGATATCCAGACCGGGGGGCATTCGGTTAACGAAGAGTTGCAAAAGCGCCTGGGGCTCACCGAGGAAGACGCCGAACGGGCAAAGCTCGGAGCCTCTGTCGATGGTGTTGATCCTGCAACCCTCAAGGAGATCATCGCCGATACGGCAGCCAATATTGCTCAGGAGGTTCAGAGATCCTTGGATTTCTTTTCGGCAACCTCTGCCGATGAACGAGTTCAAAAAGTATTCCTGGCCGGTGGGGTTTCCAAGATGGCCGAGGTGGGTGAGTCGCTCCAGACGCGTTTGGGAATTCCTGTTGAAGTAGTCGATCCTTTCAAGGGGATTGTGGCATCGTCTAAGGACGAGGAAGCGTTGGCAGAAGTTGGGCCCACCCTTTCTGTTGCCTTGGGGCTGGCGATGAGACGGGTAGGTGATGCATGATCCGAATTAATTTATTGCCCGTCAGGGCTGCACAGAAAAAAGAAAAGCTTATTTCTCAGATTGTGATTCTTGTGGGGTCTATTGTTTTGGTTGGCCTTGCCTGTTCTGCTGTCCAAGGGTTGTTGGGGGGCAAGATCTCGGATGCCGAACAGAAGATCTCGACTACGAAAAATGAGATCCGAAGATTGGATAAGAAGATCGGTGAGGTTGATAAGATAAAGCAACTGACGGCTGATCTTGATTCTAAGAAAAAGGTGCTGGAGGATCTCGATGCCGGGAGGACGGGCCCCGTCAAGTGGCTGGATGAATTGAGTAGCGTGATTCCGGATAAGGTGTGGATCAACTCTCTTCAGGTGGCCAATGGAAAGGTTTCACTGAATGGAACTGGAACTACGGAAGAGGTGATTGCAGTTTTCATGCGAGATCTAGAGGCTTCTCCTTATTATGTGGGGGTTGATCTCGGTGCAGTTAAGCGTGGCAAGCAGGGAAACAGTTTCGATCTGACTTGTCGTCTAGAGTCACCTAAGTAGTTGTCGCGGCCCGTAAAGGATACTCACGTATGGATCCAAGAGTAGAGAAAATACTTAAACTGCCTGCAAAAATCAGGGCGATTATCTTGGTTGTCGTCCTGGTTGTGGAAGTTGTGGCATTTTACTTCATGATGTATGCACCACAGCTGGAAGAGTACAGCAAGCTGAAAGATCAGCTTACTGGGTTGACTGCTCAAGTCTCACAGAAGCGCGCCATTGCAGGGAGGCTGGAAAAGTTTAAGAAAGATTATGCGAAGGCCCAGGAGGAGCTCAAACGGGCGCTTGAACAACTGCCGGATAAACAGGAAATCCCTTCTTTGCTGACCAGTATTTCATCCGCAGCCAAGGACCAAGGGATGGACATTCTCTTGTTCCGTCCAGGCAGCGAGCGTAAGGAGGAGTTTTACGCGGTTGTGCCTGTGAATCTTGACATGCGCGGGACGTATCACGAGACAGCTCTTTTTTATGAGAGCCTGGCGAATTTGACCAGGATCGTAAATGTAAAAAACTTTTCCCTGAAGAAAGCTAAGGGTCGGTTAAACGTCAAGTGTAATGTAGAGACTTATCGCTTCCTTGATGCATCGGAGATGCAACCGAAGAAGAAAAAGAAGAAAAAGAAGAAAAAGAAGAAATAATAATTAGCGAGTAACCGTTACACTATGAGGCTGTCCATGCTATCACGTTTTATACTATTGGCTGGGTTGTTAGGCTTTCTTCTGGCTGGATGCGGGGGAGATACCGAGAGCACTCGAGCCGCAGGGGCAAAGAAGAAGAAGCCGACTGCAAAGAAATCTGCCACTGAAAAATCGATGGTTGTAGATGCCGATGAAAAGTCAGCACCTGATTATCGTTATGACCCGTTAGGGAAGCGTGATCCGTTCATGTCACCCTTGGCCATGCTCGGGCCTATTGAGGATGAAGACTCCCCGATTACGCCTTTACAGCGTTATGATGTGAAACAATTTCGCTTAAATGGGGTCATTACCGGTCTTAAGATCCCTTCCGCCATGGTCAGGTCTCCAGATGGGAAGTCTTATATTCTAAAAATCGGAACAAAAATTGGCAAAAACGGCGGTAGGGTTGTGCGGATTACTGATGACGGTGTTTCGGTAGAGGAGATCCTCACGGATTTTTCCGGTGAGACGAGGGTGAATGAACTAATGATTGCCCTTCCGAAACGAAAAGGAGCTAGATGACATGAGGCGTGCTGTGATGAATAAAGTGAAAACAACCGCCATTGGCTTGTTGACTGCACTGGTCGTAACGATGTTGGTAGGTTCTGCTGCGGTAGCCGCAGACGATGAAGGTAATCGCCTCAAGGCGGTAGAAATTTCGACGGATCAGCAGGGGGCAGCGGTTACCATTGCAGCACAGCGACCGATCGGATACCGGTACACGGTTTACGATAGCCAGGATCCGCGGCGGATCGTCGTAGATTTTCGTGGCATGGATGTCTCTGCGGTGACGTCACCTATTCTGTCTGAGGCTGCTCCGGTGTCAGAGGTCCGAGTCTCGTCCTTTGACCTGACCTCCGGAAAACTTGGCCGTGTTGAAATTCTGCTTACGGCCGAGGGGGATTACAATGTCGTTCTGGACGAGAGTAAGCTGAATATCACTGTCGCAGCCCCTGATGGAGCTGCAACGGTTGCGGATACGCCATCGACGAAAAGCGAGGAAGCGCAAGCCGCCGTAGTAACAGAACCAGCCGTTGTAGTAGAGACGCCTGAACCTGTCGTGGATCCAGAGCCTATTGCAGAACCAGCACCTCAAGTTGTGGACGCTACCCCTGCTTCGGGGCCGGCAAAACAAATCGCTTCGGTGAGCGTTGAAGATGAACGCGTTGTGTTAGGGGCTGATGGTGATGTAGATGTCTTCAAGTATTTTACCTTGACTGGGCCAACGCGCCTCGTAGTCGACGTTTATAGCGTCAAAGCGGGTTTTAAGAAGAATGCCTTTGCGCTGGCAAACGGTTTCAAAAAAATGCGTGTCGGTGTTTATAAGGACAAGATACGTTTCGTCCTTGATTCTTCCGCAAAGAAATTACCAGACTTTGGAGTCAACAAAGAGGGAGATGCGGTCATTATTGCCTGGGGTGGACGCAAGGATGACCTTTCTACCCCTCTTGCGCAACCGGCAGCAGGTCCGGTAGCTGTTGAAGCCTTGGATTTTTATCAGCAAGATGCTACGTCCATTTTCTCTGCTACCGTTTCTGATAATTATGTATCGATTAAACCGACGACCGATGGGAATATTATCCGTTTCGGGGTTCAGAATGCGACAATCGGCAGAGACTTGCGGCGTGTGTTTGATTCGTCTGCCTTCCCCAGTTCAGTGCGTATGGTAACGCCCTACACCGTTCAACGTCCTTATGGCCAGGATGTTATGTTCGCAGTAGAGCTTAAGGGGCCTGTTGATTACGAGCTGGATTCTCAGGATAAGGCTTTGCGTTTTGTCGCCCAGAACGAGTCATTTAACGAGATGGCTCCTGCCTCTGTCGAGTTGCGCGAAGTTGAAACTGAATTGGAGGCGACGACGCCTTTGACGTCGTCCAAAGTTGATAGTGAAATTGTCGAAGCGATGAGTGCTGCAGCTGCTGAGGAGTTTGTCCCGGCCAGTGAGATTGCGGCCATGGCTGCTGAACCTGAATTTGTAGGTCAGAAGATAACGCTGGTTTTTGATGATGCCGATATTCGCGATATTCTGCAGCTGATTGCAGATGTAAGTAACATGAATATTGTCGCTGGTGATGACGTCAAGGGTAAGTTGACCATTCGTCTTGTTGATGTTCCCTGGGACCAGGCTTTAGCGATTGTCCTTGATATTAAGGGGCTTGGGAAGGTCGAGTCCGGGAACGTCGTGCGTATCATGCCTAAAGAGAAAATTCGCGACGACGAAACTGTGGAACTTGATATCGTGGAAGCGAGAAGGCTACGCGCACCGCTGGAAACGCGGATTGTTGAAGTCAGTTATACCGACGTTGGCACGATTGCAACCCAGATTACGCCGATGTTGACCCCTGATCGCGGCAAGGTAACCAAGGATTTACGCAACAAACAGTTGATTGTGACGGATATCTCTGATGTTCTCGACGAAGTTGAAAAACTGGTTTCGATTCTTGATACTCCGGAACGGCAGGTCATGATTGAGGCCCGTATTGTCGAGGCCAATACAACCTTTTCCCGTGATATCGGGGTTAACTGGGGCGTCACAAAGGATACCGCAAACCCCTCTGAGGGCGATTTGTCGTCTGTTTCTGCTGGCGGTGGTGGTGGATTCCTTATTTCTCCTCCCGCAGTTGGGGCAGTTGGCTCAAATGGTTTTGCGTCGGAGTTCCTGTTCGGACGTCTGGGTATCGACAATACAATTCTTGACCTGCGTCTCTCTGCCCTTGAATCAACGGGTAACGGTAAGGTTGTTTCGACGCCTCGTGTAACCACATTGAACGGGAAACAGGCTCTTATTGAGCAGGGTACAGAGATTCCTTACCAGTCTGTTGATAGCAAGGGCAACCCTAAAACCGAATTTAAGGATGTGAAGATTCGTTTAAGGGTGACTCCGCAAATCAATCCTGACGAGAGCATTATTCTAGAAATTGATGCCTCCAACGATACAGTCGGTAATACCATCGGTTCGGTAATCTCTCTGAATACGAAAAATGCCCAGACGACGGTTCTGGTCAAGGATAGTGAAACGACCGTTATTGGTGGTGTCTATATTGAAACAGAAAACGAATCTGATTCAGGTGTGCCGATTTTGATGCATATTCCGATACTCGGGAATTTGTTTAAGTCAAAGTCGCAGTCAGGAGAGAGGCGGGAGTTGCTCATATTTATAACTCCGAGGATCGTTAAGATTTAGGATTGATAATCAGATAAAAGGACAGGTTCTGCCTGTCCTTTTGTTTAACAGTGAAAAATCGTCTTATGATGAAGATACTTGAAGTTGGCCTTGACGACCGAAGCTACTCCATCTCGATAGGTCAGGATAATCTGCAACACCTTGGGCCGGAAATTCGTAAACTTGGTCTGCCGAATCGCTTAGTTGTTGTTACCAATTCGACTATTGCTGAGCTTTATCTGGATCAGACTGTCGCCATTTTAAATAATGCCGGATTTGATGTAGAAAGCTTTCAGATTCCCGATGGTGAACAATACAAAACCCTGTCGACGTTAGAGACTATTTTTGAATTTTTAATACGTCACAGATTTGATCGCCAGTCGGGACTGGTGGCGTTGGGCGGTGGTGTCGTCGGAGATATTGTCGGCTTCGCCGCCGCATGTTATCTGCGCGGGGTACCATTTGTGCAGGTGCCGACCTCTTTGTTGTCGCAGGTTGACAGCTCAGTGGGCGGAAAGACGGCAGTAAATCACGCCCTGGGGAAAAATCTGATCGGGGCATTTTATCAACCTCGTTATGTTTGCATCGATGTTGACATCCTTACGTCTCTTTCTGAGCGTGAGTATACTGCCGGCCTGGCTGAGGTAGTCAAGTATGGTATCATTCGTGACCGTGATTTTTTTGACTGGCTCTGCGAGCACTCCACCGATCTCAAGCGTCGATCTCCCGAGGCATTGATTCATGCGATTACCCGTTCTTGTCAAATTAAGGCGGATATTGTAGAACTTGACGAGCGTGAAAGCTCGGTTCGCGCGTTTTTGAATTATGGCCACACACTTGGCCATGCGGTCGAGAATCTGCGTGGCTATGGTGAGGTCAAGCATGGTGAGGCGGTTGCTATCGGTATGGTCGCAGCCGCGCGTCTCTCTATGAGGCTGGGGCTGTGTACTGAGCAGGAAGTAGAAGCTATTTCGGAATTACTGCTTAAGGTCGGTTTACCTGTGGAGCTGCCGGTTTTCTCGTTGCATGATTACCTTGAGGTTGTAGGACGTGACAAGAAGGTGAAGGGTGGGACGTTGCGCATGATTTTAAATCGTGGCATTGGTAATTGCGAGATCCGTGACGTTGAAGATCCGCAGCAACTCCTTTCCGACAGTTTCCCTGAGCTTTTGAATGTGACTAAAGGGGCGTGATTATGGCTGATTCCCTGGGAACCAGCTCTTTGTTGAGCAAAATAGGTCAATATGAAGAAGAACTCGCCAAGAACCCTGATTCTCAGGTTTTTGTTCAGCTTGCTGAAGCCTATCGGAAAATGGGACTGCTTGAGGAGGCCAGTGCTGCCATAGAGAAAGGGTTACCCCGTCATCCAGATATGACCACGGCCTATATTGCTCAAGGTAGAATTCATGCTCAGCAAGGTGATCATGAAGGTGCTGTCTTCGCCTTTGAGCAGGCTCTTCAGCGCGATGCAGAGAACTCGTTGAGTCTGAAAGGGCTTGCCCGTGTACGTCTGATGCAAAACGCGCCGAATTTGGCGATTCCTCTGGTTAAAAAATTATTGCAGATTCGGGCCGACGATCCTGAGGTTGCTAAATTGAAGGCGAGCTGTGAAGCGCAGGTTGTTGCAGCCAAAAAAGATCCTGAACGGAGTAAGGGCGCTCCGATCAAAACTGCAACCATGGTTGATATTTATTTAAAGCAAGGTCTGTTTGAGGACGCCCTGGTTTTATGTAACGAGATTCTGACAGATGATCCCGGCAACGTAACAATCCTCGCCAAGGCCGATGAAATTAAGGCACGTATCGCGGAAGCATTGAAACCAGCCGTCAGTGAAACTAAGGTGGTTGATACAACGCCACCATCAACGCAGACCAATGTGGGGAGCACGCCAACTCTGATCGAGATACTCGAGAACTGGCTAACCGCGATTGCCAAGAGGAGAACACATGTTCAGTGAAGTGCTGGAAAGAATCGTCACGGAAACTCAAGGCGGTATTGCCGCATTCCTGATGGGTTATGACGGCATCGCTGTTGATCAACATGTCCTTCCGGTGGAGGGCATCGATATGCAGCTTTTAGTTGTCGAGTATGCGAATGTTCTCAAGGAGATTAAAAGCGCGGTTGCGACTCTGAACACCGGGTTAATGGAGGAGGTTGCGATTAAAACCGATCGCTACTTCGTCGTGCTTAAAACCATTACAGATGAATATTTTGTTATTTTCTTGATTGCACGTGATGGTAACTATGGCAAGGGACGCTATCTGCTGATGCGCGAAGCATCGGTTCTCAGAGAAGGTCTGGAGTGATGCGTTTTGGTATTCTGGTTCTGCATGGGCCAAACCTTAATTTGCTTGGCACACGTGAACCAGGCGTCTATGGTCAGCAGACCTTGCAGGATATTGATAGCTCCCTTGAAAAAGCAGCTTCTGCATCAGAGGCCAACGTGGTTTGTTTCCAGTCTAACCACGAAGGAGAGCTGATTGATCAGATTCATGCCGCACCTCAGAAGGGGTTTCATGGCATTCTAATCAATCCAGGTGGTTTTACGCATACCAGCGTTGCGCTGCGTGATGCCCTGGCCGCTATCAACCTGCCGACCGTTGAGGTCCACCTTTCCAATATCCACGCCCGCGAAAGTTTTCGAAGTCATTCCTATATCGCTCCGGTTGCTGTCGGCCAGATCTGTGGTTTTGGCGCAAACAGCTACCTATTGGCGCTTCAGGCCATTTTAGCAACGCTAAATAATAATTATTGTGAATAAAAAACTACTATGGTAGATGTTGATCCTTGTGCGGTTGAGGGTGTTTTGTCGGCAGAGGGCCTTGATGCCATCTGTTTTATTCATCCACCCAATCTCCGTCATCAATGTGGCTTCACCGGGACAGATGGGGCGCTGGTTGTGGCGTCGGATCGTTCGTGGTTTCTGACAGATTCACGTTATACGGTTCAGGCTCAGGCTCAGGTCACTTCCGCATCGGTGATTGAGTATCGGCAAAAAGTCTCGGGGATTTGTAAGCTACTCACGCAGCAAGGTCTGCGTAGGGTCGGCTTTGAGGCAGCCCAACTGACTGTTGCCGAACTCCGTCAATTTGAGCGCAATGCTGATCAGGTTGAATGGGTACCGCTAGAGAAACAGATCGCAGGTCTTCGTGGCATCAAGGCGGAGGTTGAACGGCTAAGCCTGAAACGTGCTGCTGATATCTCAGCTGAGGCTTTTCGCGAGATACTTCCCTTGATCAAGCCAGGCTGCAGTGAAGCTGCACTTGCCATGGAACTCGAGTTTGCTCTTCGACGTCTTGGCGGCGAGGAGAAGGCCTTCGATTTTATCGTTGCTTCAGGATTACGAGGGGCTTTACCTCATGGGGTCGCATCAGATAAACTCCTTGCTTCCGGAGAACTGGTTACTATAGATTTTGGCACGCGCTTTCGGGGTTATCACAGTGACGAAACGGTTACCCTGGCGTTAGGGCATGTCAGTAGTGAACTGCGGTGCATCTATGATACTGTGCTGGAAGCCCATGATCGGGCGATAGACGCGGTGCGCCCTGGAGTGCCACTCAAAGATGTTGACGCGATCGCGCGCAACCTGATTTGTGAACGGGGATTCGGTGATTATTTCGGACATGGACTCGGTCATGGTGTCGGTCTTGAAATTCATGAGTTCCCGGTGGTATCTCCACGCTCTGAGTCGCGTGCTTGTGAGGGAATGGTTTTTACCATTGAACCGGGGATTTATATCCCAGAACTCGGTGGTTGCAGGATCGAAGATATGATTATGGTGACTGTGGATGGCTGCGAGGTTCTGACCTCCATCCCCAAGCAGTTTCAAACAATAAACTGACGGTGGCTTGTTTAGGGCACGTGCCGTTCGAGTAACAAGGAGGATATACAGCTATGGATATCAAAGATCTTAAAAGTTTGATCAAGTTGGTGACTGATACGGATATCTCGGAATTTGAAATGGAAAATGACGAAGAGAAAATCGTCATCAAGCGCGGTCAGAGCACCGAGGTCATTCAGGTTGCAGCTGCTGCTCCGGCTTATGCACCGGCCCCTGCCGCCGCTCCTGCTGCTCCCGTAGCTCCGCCTGCGGCTGCTGCTGCCGTTCCTGCTGCCGTTCCTGCTGCCGAGCCCGCAGCCTCTGAGCTTGATCCGCGCTACAAGACCATCAACTCACCGATCGTCGGTACGTTCTACCGCAAGCCGAGCCCCGAGGCGGATTTCTTCGCCGAAGTCGGTTCGGTGATCGAGGCTGGTAAGACGGTCTGCCTGGTCGAGGCGATGAAGATGTTTAACGAGATCGAAGCAGAGTTCAAGTGCAAGATCATCGAGATCCTCAAGGACGATGCTTCGCCGGTTGAATATGGTGAGCCCTTGTTTGTGGTAGAACCCCTGTAACGAACCGATACAAATAACCGGTTCCCGCTTGCGGGGTACCCTGGATGATGGAGTCTATTCGATGTTTCATAAGATTCTAATTGCCAACCGTGGCGAAATTGCTCTGCGGATTATTCGCGCCTGCAAAGAGCTCGGGATTAAGACCGTAGCAGTCTACTCCGATGTCGATAGTGAGGCGTTGCATGTCAAGCTCGCTGACGAGAGTGTCTGCATCGGTCCTGCGGCCAGTAGCGCCAGCTATCTGAATATCAAGTCGATCATCAGTGCCGCTGAGGTGTCGGACGCCGATGCTATTCACCCCGGCTACGGGTTTCTTTCTGAAAATGCCGAGTTCGCCGAGATATGCGCTAATTGTGGAATTACCTTTATTGGCCCCACCGCAGAAAATATCCGCTTGATGGGTGACAAGATCGCAGCACGCCAGTCGGTGACCGAGGTCGGTGTGCCGATTCTTCCCGGTACCAAGGAAGGTGTCGAAACGGTTGAGAAGGCCCAGGAGATTGCCGCGGATATCGGTTTTCCCGTGATCATCAAGGCGACGGCCGGTGGCGGTGGTAAGGGGATGAAAGTTGTTCATTCTCCAGCCTCTTTGCCCAACGCCTTCGCGACGGCCCGCGCCGAGGCCAATGCCTCGTTCGGAAATCCGGATGTCTATATTGAAAAGTTCTGTGAGCGCCCTCGTCACGTCGAAATCCAAATTCTTGCCGACACGCATGGCAACGCCATCTACCTAGGCGAACGTGATTGCTCGATTCAGCGTCGGCACCAGAAACTGATCGAGGAAGCTCCCTGTCCGGTACTGGATGAAAAACAGCGCAAGACCATGGGGGAGTGCGCCGTTGCCGCTGTCAAGGCCGTCGGTTATTCGAGTGTTGGAACCATGGAGTTCCTGCTCGATGCTAGCGGTAACTTTTTCTTCATGGAGATGAACACGCGTGTTCAGGTCGAGCACCCGGTGACCGAAATGATCACCGGAGTCGACATCATCAAGGAACAGATTCGCGCTGCCGCAGGACTCGAACTGAGTTATACCCAGGAAGACATTCAAATCCGTGGTCATGCCATCGAGTGTCGTATCAACGCCGAGGATCCTGACAAGTTCACTCCCTTTCCGGGTAAGATCGACGGTTATCATACCCCCGGTGGCCTGGGGGTGAGGGTTGATAGTGCTGTCTATGACCAGTACACGGTCCTGCCGCACTACGATTCGATGATTGCCAAGCTGATTGTACACGCGGATACCCGCGAGGAAGCCATCCGTCGCATGGCACGTGCGCTTGATGAGTACATCATCGACGGTATTAAGACGACGATTCCCTTTCATCAGCGGATTATGCGCAACAAGGACTTTATCGAAGGCGATGTCGATACCGGTTTTCTCGAACGACATCCGGTATAGACGCTACCAGACAGGCCGGGTTCGCCCGGCCTTTTTTTATCGATGACAACCTGGCGATTGATGCATAGCGGCGCCCTCAGGGGGGCCATGAATATGGCTCTTGATGAAGCCCTCTTTGAGGCGGTGGGGAACGGGACGTCAGGTCCCATCCTGAGGCTTTATCGCTGGCAACCGGCGACCGTTACCCTTGGCTATGCCCAGCGAGATGAACACGCGATTAATTTCCAGGTTTGTCGTGAATCTGGAATCGATGTCGTTCGTCGTTCGACCGGCGGGAGGGCCGTCTTTCATCATCATGAGGTTACCTACGCAGTCATTGCTCCCTTAGATGATCCTTTGTTTGCAGGTGGAATCCTCGATAGCTATCGGGTTATTGCCGAGCCGCTACAATGCATGTTGACGGAACTCGGTGTCCGGGCCGAACTTGTTCCGGCACGCCGCAGCGGGGAGCGCTCCGCTAGTCACGATATCTGTTTTGCAGCTCCGGCGAGTTATGAGCTCGCAGTTGATGGGTATAAGATTGCTGGAAGTGCGCAGAAACGTAATGATAGGGTTTTTCTGCAACACGGCTCGATCCCGATTGATTTGGATCTGCTGCTGATGAGCAAAGTGCTCGGAAAGCCGGGAGCCGACAACCTCGAAGCGATGTGTCGTTATCTGTCTCAAAAGGTTGGCTGGGTCAATCGCTACCTTGAATCTTCTGTATCCCTGGATCAGGTAGAACAGGCGATGGCCTCTGCATTCCAGAAGTGCATCCCCGGGGATTGGCAGCTTTCGGTACCGAGTAACGAAGAGATGGCCCGAGCAAAGCGGCTTCACGACGAACGATTTTTTTACGCAGCGTGGACAACCTGAACACTCGGTACGGGTGCCTATTGACCCGCTCAGATGAATCTTGTATCGTCTGTAATCCTTTATTTATACTGGAAATGGAGAATTCTCGATGCGTCGATTCGCTTTAACATGGTTGGTTCTGTTGGCGGCTCTCCTGTTATGTGGGATGGGTGGACTCGGTGGCGAGCCTGAGGGTACGTTGCCGGATACGGAACACGATTTTTCGGTGTCGGTTATTGACCGTTCCGGAGTCGAAACGGCTTTGAGCCGTTTTTCCATGGATGGGTCGACCTTTTTCCATGGGCAGCTTGGTGCGGCGTCTGTCACCATCGCTTTTGAGGATGTCCGCTCGGCCAGCTTCAAGTCGTTGGCCAATGATCGGATCAAGGTGGTTCTTGAGCTCAAGGAAGGACGTGACCTCACTCTTTTGATCCGACGTCGTTCCGGATTTGCCGGCCAGATGGAAGTGGGTGTTTTCCACATTCGCGCCGAGGATGTCTCGCGCGTCGATTTCAAGTGATCATATTACGCTGATTCCCAATGCCCAATTCCTCTTCGTTAATTGTCGGCCATATTGCCTATGCTAACTGTGAGCCGTTCTTTCACTATCTCCGTGAGAGCGGTTTCGACGGGACAATCCGAGACGGAGTGCCTGCTGAGCTCAATCGACTCCTGGCCAGTGGTGAGCTCGACCTGAGCCCTTCATCCTCCTACGAATATCTGCGAAATTGGCGCGAATACCAACTGCTGCCCGGGATGTCAATTAGCTCCATCGGCCCGGTTTTGAGTGTGTTGCTCATTTCACCTCGCCCCATAGAGTCGTTGCATGACGAGGAGATCTTTTTGACGGGTGAGTCCGCATCATCGATTCACCTGCTGCAGGTTATGCTGCGGGAGTATTACGGTTTCAACGAGGTTCTTTGTCGTGTCCCTGATCAAGCTTTGGAAGCGCTGGTCCTTCAGGGACGTCCCGCACTGCTTATCGGTGATCGCGCCTTGAAAGTGGCGGCCGATGTGCCCGCTGAACATATTTATGATCTTGGTGAGTTGTGGTATCGGCACACCGGTTTGCCGTTCGTGTTTGCCTTATGGATTATTCGCAGGGAAGCCGTGAAGAACCAGCGGCCTCAGGTGGCGACGTTTCAAGTGCAGTTGGAAAGGTCACTTGAAACGGCCTTTTCAGACCTTATCACTGTTGCCAGCGATCTTGATGCCTACCGCTGGTACGGGGTTGAGAAGTTGGTCAACTATTGGCAAAGCATGTCGTACGAGCTTGGTGAACAACAGCTTAAAGGCCTTTGGCTCTATGCCGAGTTGTTGGTCAAGTACGGTTTCTTGCCTGAGCAGCCTCAGGTTGAGTTTATTAAAAGTCTGTGACCCTCTTGGGAGCAGTGAATTTCCCGGCTTGTGGAGGATTCTCGTTTCTGTGATTGACAGTTTTAACGTGAACCGTTAAAAGATAGGGGCTCAAAAGCCCGGGTGGCGGAACTGGCAGACGCAAGGGACTTAAAATCCCTCGGCCGTATGGCTGTACGGGTTCGATTCCCGTCCCGGGCACCAATAGAAAAAAGGATGGCCTAGGCCATCCTTTTTTAGGTTTGTTGCTCGCCGAATACCTGGGCGCTGAAGACGTAGATTTCGGCGTCCTCCGCTTGCCAGGCCTCTGTGGGGAGTCCGGCTTTGATGCAGGTTTGTTTCAGGAATGTCTCCCGGTCCCAGCCATATTCAGTTGCAACCTGTGGCAGCAAAACACCTCGATAGTAACCCTTTTCGAGATAGATGCCGTGAGTCCCAACTTCGATTTCGTCGGTTGTTTCGACCTTGTTCAGTGGGGAGAGGACAGAGATCTCAAGCTGGTAGCTTTCAAGATCTTCGTTTTTCATCGGGTAAAATCGGGGATCGCGCGTCGCGGAGGAGACTGCCATTTCGGCAACTTCTTTAAAGAGGGGGAGTTCGGATTGGAAGTTGCCGATACAGCCTCTTAGCTCACCATTTTTGTAGATGGTGACGAAGCAACCGTTCCTGCGGTTAAGGCTACGTTCTTCACGCGGCTCAATGTAGTTTTCACCGGTGCGAATAAAGGTCTCGATTGCATTACGCGCTATCGAGAGCAGAGCATCCTGCTCGTCAGCCGTCAGTTCTTGTCCCACGCGAAGCACCTCCCTGGTGAATTGGTCGCTTACGGCGAGCCCTTTATAATCTGAAACGGGGTGGTTTGACAAGGGGGGGGGACGATTGTTTTCGCTTAAAAACCGGCTATGGCGAGAATGCGAATAACACCTTGACCCGTTACGTTCTTGTAGGGCAGAGTCCGTATCGGGTTATCAATAGGTTCAAGGCCGCGACCGGGTGTCGATAGCAGCCTTGGTTTTAAGTTTTGAGATAAGCCAGACTTTGTTCAGGAGCCAACGGCAACGTAATTGTTGGTTGGACCGTGGATCATGATTTCCTGATCACCTTTGAGAGTCCACACGGAACCACAAGTTCCACACTCTTCCAGGTTGTTGGCAAAACCGTCAGGATGGGTGTCGATTTCGACGTGGTGGTTATCGTTGCAAATGGGACACTTCATGGCTGTTCTCCTTAGTGTGTGTAACGTATTCTCAAATTACACGAATGATGGATGATAACGTCTGGATGTTTTTTTTGCAACACCAAAGAGGGAAAAAGCTTTAAAAAACGGGTATTTAGGCATTGTTGTTGTTTTGCCTGGCAAACCAGTATTTGATACGTTGGGGTCGTTGGGGAAAGCGTGATTTATGTGACTTCGTTAAGTGTCTGAAAAGGTTGAGTTTATTGGTCTATATCTCCATTATGAAGTCGATCGTCAACGTACAAGCGTATTTACGAGGAAGTGCATTGCTGATGCGGGAAAAATGTCTATCCGAAGCTAAATTGTGCCCATTTACACCGTTTTTGACCTTAAAACGATGGGTTGTCTTGGCCTTATTGCTGATGGTGGGAACCGGTTGCGCAGTGAATCCGGTGACCGGACGTTCTGAGTTGGCTTTGATGAAGATGTCTACGGCTGACGAGGTGCAGCTTGGTATGTATGCCTTCCCCGCAGCTATTCAACAGATGGGGGGCGAGGTTCCTGATTTGCAACTTCAAGGGTATGTTCAGAAGGTTGGATCTTTGGTTGCCAAGGCGGGGCACCGGCCCGGACTCGACTATCAGTTTCGGGTGGTCAACCAGCCTGCCCCGAATGCCTTTGCCCTGCCAGGGGGATATGTTGCAATCACCCGTGGATTAATTGTTCAGCTTGAGAATGAGGCCCAGCTTGCAGCTGTGCTTGGCCATGAAGTTGCGCATGTGACCGCCCGCCATGCCGTTCAGGCGATACAGCGGGGTCAACTCGCACAACTGACGGCGACCTTGCTTGGCCAGTTGACTGCGGAAGAGCGCTACGGAAAGCTTGCCCTCCAGGCTGGACTGATCGGCTCGCAATTGTTGGAAAACAGTTTTAGCCGTGATCAGGAACGGGAAGCGGACCGGCTGGGAATCGACTATATGGTGGCTGCTGGTTATGACCCGCAAGGGGCCATTGCACTCCAGGAGCTTTTCTATCGAAAACTCGATCAGGAACAGCAGCCCGACTGGCTAGAAAATCTGTTCCGTACGCATCCGTTCTCCAAGGAACGGCTCGATAATAACCGTCGTTATGTACACACTACCTATGCGGGCGTTATTAGAAGCCCCGGAGCATACATTGGAAAAGAAGATTACGCTGAAGTCATCCGCTATGTCCACGAAACCGAGCCGGGTTATCAGCTCTATAGTCAGGCCCAGTTCCAGGAAGCGGCGGGGGAGCCCAACCTCGCTATCCAGACCCTGCATGAAGCCCTCAAGTCGGCCCCTGACGAAGCTTTGATCCATGCTGAAATCGGGTTGGCATACCTGCGTCAAGAGGATCTGCTGTCGGCCCGCAGATATTTCAAACAAGCCATCGCACTCGATAGCGATTACTATCAGTCGCATCTGGGACTTGGTTATGTCTATCTGAAGCGAGATGAGTACTCTTCCGCGACCACCTCATTGGAACGTAGCCGCGAACTACTGGCGACAACGCAAGCGCTCTATCTGCTTGGGGAGGCGTTCTATGGCAGCGGGCAAAGTGACAAAGCGGTGGAGAGTTACCGTGAAGTCGTTGAGGCTGATCCGGGTGGACGTCTTGGTCAGGCGGCGGCGAAACGCCTTGCAGAGATAGGGGGACGTTGATGGATTGGCAGGTTCATCTCGAGGAGGGGGAGCAGCTTCGCTGGAGTGGTCGTCCCGCCCCGCGCTGTTTTACCTTCAGGCACTGGATTCATTCGCTGTTCGGGTTGTTGTTGTTGCCGTTGGTCTGGCTCTGGCTCGACGGTGGACAGGCGCTGGTACAGAGTACCGGTAACCGACTCTGGGAATGGCTACCGTGGCTTGGCGTGGTCGTGGTTCTCTATTTATTATGTGGTCATCTGGTACGCGCCCGTCTTGCGTGGGAGTCGACGTTTTATGCGATCACCGATCGCCACATTCTTACAACCGGTGGTTGGCCAATTAACCGGCGGAGGCAGATGTGTCTCGCTGAGCTGCGTTACTTTAAGGTGATTCCACGCGGAGCAGATCTCGGCAGCCTATTGATCAGCGGCAACCAAGCCCATCAGAAGATGGTTTTTGCATGTCTCGAACATCCGCAGCGTGCAATCGAGCTGCTTGAAAAGGTTGTGCATGAGAACATGTCGACGGGCACCGAATAGGGTTTGACTGCCTTTCATGGCGCAGGTAAGATGCCGCGATTTCGTATCAGGATGTGTTGTAATTATGTCGAGACTTTTTTACTTGGAAACCTTCGGATGTCAGATGAACGTGGTCGATTCCGAAAGGATTGTCGATCTGTTGCAGGAGCTGGGGTATTGCCAGGTTGAAACCCCTGAAACTGCTGACCTGATTCTGCTCAATACCTGCTCCGTGCGTGCCAAGGCTGAACGCAAGGTTTACGGTCATCTCGGTCGCTTCAAACCGCTCAAGGACGCGCGTCCCGACCTTATTTTAGGGGTTGGCGGATGTGTTGCCCAGCAGGAAGGGGAGAAGATGCTGGCCCAGGTGCCGTATCTGGATCTGGTGTTCGGCACTCACAATATCCATGCCTTACCGGAGCTGGTGCTGAACGCCGAACAGAAGCGTCAGCGCGGTGCCGCCACGGAATTACTCGACCGTGAGACGCGCTTGCGCCTGTTCCCGCAACGCAGTTCGGGGGAGAGTGTCACCCGCTTTGTGACCGTGATGCAGGGATGTGACAACTTCTGTTCGTACTGTATCGTCCCGCACGTGCGCGGTCGTGAGGTCAGTCGGCCCAGCGGTGAGATCCTTACCGAGATCCGCAGCCTCGCCGAGCAGGGAGTACGCGAAGTGACGCTGCTGGGGCAGAATGTCAACTCTTACGGGCTCAAGGAGGATGGCGAAAGAAGTTTTGCCGCCCTGCTTGGCGAGGTGCAGAAGGTCGATGGGATCGAGCGCATCCGCTTTACCACATCGCATCCGAAGGATCTCTCCAACGAGCTGATCGACTGCTTCTCCCATCTCGACAAGCTCTGTCACCACTTGCACCTGCCAGTTCAGTGCGGCAGTGATCGTATCCTGGAGGCCATGAACCGTGGCTACACCGCAAAGGAATATCTAGCCAAGGTCGGGCGATTGCGGGAGGCTTGCCCCGATATCCGTCTGACAACGGATATCATTGTCGGTTTTCCCGGTGAGGGGGAAGACGAGTTTCGGCAGACTCTCGATCTGGTTGGCGAGGTCGGTTATGCCGATGCCTTTACCTTTCTCTACTCTGCTCGCCCCGGGACCGCAGCCGCAGAACTTCCCGATACCGTGGATGCTGAAGATAAACAGCACCGTTTCGAGCGTCTGGTGGAACTGCAAACCGCCAATAACGAGGCTACTTGGGCCGCAGATGTCGGGTCTGCCTATGAGGTGCTGGTTGAAGGGGAGAGCCGTCAGGGCGACGGCCAGCTGTTCGGCCGCACGACCTGGAACCGGATTGTCAACTTCAGCGGGCCGGCCAGTCTGGTCGGACGGACGGTTGCGGTGAAGATTACCCGCAACTTCCGCAACTCCCAGCTGGGAGAACTTGCCTGACACCCTGCCAATATCTGAAAGTCCTTCATTTTATTTGGTTTTTGCCTTGCCACTGATAGTTGTTTTATTTAACATTGTCGAATTGGTATTCCAATTGTGGAGATTGTTATGGCAAGGGGGCGCATTCTCGCCATAGAAAACGACCCTTCCTTTCGAAGTTTCTTCGAGGATGTGTTGCGGGCCGAAGGCTATGATGTCCGTACGGTAGACAACGGCACCACGGGACTGCAGTTGTGCCGTGATGACGAGTTCGACCTGGTTGTGATCGAGATGAACCTTCCGGGGATGGATGGGCTCGAAATTACGCAGAGGATCATCAGCTTCAATCCTGAACAGCCGATTATGGTGGTCACCGCGCAGCAGGATGTCGATAAGGCTCTTGCCGCGCTCCAGAAAGGGGTCGCGGAGTACCTTCTCAAGCCGATCGACCCGCAAAAATTCTTACGTTCCGTCAATCGTCTGCTTTTCAATCAGTCGCTCAGTCAGGACCACGAGCGACTCTCGCGTGAGAACCATCTTCTTGGTTCGATCCTTTCGACCTACCACAAGTGCATGGCGTTTCTCTCCATCCCCCAGTTGGAGCATCTCGCCGACCAGATCCTCGATGTCTGCATGGAGGTACTCAAGGCGGAGGGGACAGTTTTCTGGCTGGCCGACCCGGGATCCGGGAGCTACAGCTACAGTTCCCACCGGGGGTTGATGCGGCTCTCGGGAGGGGACAACAAACTGACCCCGGGAGAGCGTGAGCGGGTCAAGATTCTCGAAGGGGAGCCGGCCATCGGGCCTCAGGGGAAAACCCTGTGGATTCCTTTGCAGCATGACATGGAGTCGCTGGCGCTGATTCAGGCCGAAATGCCGGCCGGTCGCGACACCTTCACCCGCCGCGACATGAAGAATGCCGCCTCAATCGGCAAGTTTGCCTCCAGCGCGCTGTTCAATGTGTTGCGTTACCAGTCGCTCGAGGAGACCAGCCTGCAGACCGGGGTAGGGCAGTCATACAGCATGGCCTATTTTCAGGACCATCTCGGCAAGGAGCTGCAGAAGGCACATCGCTATGGGCGTCAACTGTCATTGGCCCAACTCGTGGTTGAAAATTATACTGAGCTCAAGGCATCGTTTCATGACCGTGATCTTCAGGCCGGTATCGAGGAGGTCGTTGCGCGGCTGCGCGAGGTGCTGCGTGACGCCGATGTGATTGCCACCGCCAAGCCGAACCAGTATTTCATTCTCCTCCCCGAGACCGACTTCTGGGGCGCTATCATGGCTCAGAAACGGATTCGCAGGGCCCTCAGAGGGGTGACGCTCTCGGCTCTGAAGAAAATGCTTCCGGTCAATGTCGCTCTGCGCAGTGCCACCTATCCAAGTGACGGGACCGATTACGCGACCCTCGGCAAGGTTACGAAGCATCGCCTCGAGCATTTGCGGGAGAGCCTTTTTCACCGTGAACCTCTGCAGACGGCGACGTTCTGGGATGCCGTACACATGATCCTCGGTTCTTCCAAGGATTATAGATTCACCGGGGACGGGATCGAGGTTTCCAAGACGCTTGCCCCCTACACTAGCACCCTGCACAGCAAGTATTTCCGCATGCCCGAAGGGCGGATGAATGATGTCCAGCGCATGTTCTGCCTGGAGATTGTTGAGTCCTATCGAACGCGGGGGGTGCTTTTCCGCAGTTGCCTGGATTTCGAACAGACCCGTGGTCAGTTGTGCGATGAGCAGGCCATAGAAAAGACCTCAACGACCGTTTACCTGCTTGGTGGTGACAAGCGGGTCAGCTGGGATCTGCAGCATATCGTCCCGGTGCACATCCCCGATACGCAGTTCCGCAAGGTCCATTTCCTACTCTATCTCTCCGAAGACCACGCCTACGGGGTGTTCGCCACGGAGATGCAGGGTGACCTGGTCGGTTTCCACACCTCAGATTTCTTTCTGGTTGAAAACATGGTGGTTAAACTTCAGGAGCAGTATCAGCTCCAGACGCAGATTTAGCTATGGGCAAATCAAAATACCGCATTATCGTTGTCGGTTCGCGCAAGGAGTTTGCCGCGCTGGTCGATCCGCTCAGCAACAAGGGGTGCCAGGTCGCCTTCTGCCCCGATACCGGGCAGGCCATGGATATGGCGATCAACGAGGGAGCAGACGTGTTGGTGCTCGACATCGAAACGCCCGGCCTCGTCGCATCCGAGGTTTTCAGCCTGTTGCGCGACAGCCCCAATTGCAACGAGATGGCTTTTTTCTTCATCGGCCCCAAAGGAGGGGAGGTCGATGGGCTGCGGCGCAACAAGGATCACTATGTCAGCCGCCCCTTCAAGGTCGACCAGTTGCTGGGGGGCATCTGGAGTTACCTGACCCGCAAGACCCATGCTGAGAAAATCAGCCTCGAGAAGAAACGGATTGAAGGGGATCTTAACCAGATATCCCTGATCGATTTGCTGCAGATTTTCCATTTCAATCACAAAAGTGGTGAGCTGCACCTCGAGCGTGGCGACAAGAGCGGCGTGATCTACATGCTACAAGGTGCGGTGGTGAATTCCCGCTACGATGAAGTCGAGGGCGAGAAGGCCTTTTATCGTCTGGTGACCTGGGACAAGGGGAAGTTCTGGTTCGTCCCCGGCGAAGGGGACTGGGAAGGACGTATTGATCGCCCGACCGATTTCCTGATTATCGAAGGCTTGCGCCAGAGCGACGAACTGGCAGCCATGAAGGAGCAACTGCCGACTCCGCAGATGTCCCTGTCGATCAAGGTTCCTGTCGACCAGCTTCCCAAGGGATTACGCCCGGCAACCCAGCAGGTGCTGATGCTGTTGCAGCGGCATGAGAAGGTTGCGGAAGTCCTCGATCGCTGCGCGTTGCCTGACCTGGAGATTCTGCAGATTCTCAAGGTGCTTATCGATAAGGAACTGGTCGAGGTGCGCAAGGTTACAGCGCCGGTTCAGCGTACCGGGGGGCCGTTACTCTCCACCGAAGAGATTATGGCGCTCAAGGAGAGGCTTGGTGACCGAGACGTCTTGCTTGAGGAAGCCTCGGCTAAACTCGTGGTTCTGGCTTCCGAAGGACAACAACTCAAGGAGTTTGTTGATGCTCTCAAGGGGTTCCCCGAATTTGTCCAGGACCCCGGCTTCAAGATCAGTGATACCCATATTGCACTGGGTGACATGGGGCGGCTGAATCTTGGTGAAGCCTTTTCGTTGCGGGTTTTCAGTCTCCCGGCGAGTGATCAGTTGACGCCGTTGTGGCGGATTTTCAAGCGCCGTCTTCTGGGGGTGATCTCCCTGGCTGCAAACGATGAGATCGTCTCCGCAGAGAATTTCTTTGGCGGCAAGGAAGGGGCTCCTGTGGTCCGCTGTTTTGCCGGGGCCGAAGGGCTGTGCAGCCCGATAGTCAAGGGGGACCGTAACTCGTTGTTGCAGTTGTTGGGCTATTTCATCAGTCACTACGTTGGTTCATCTTCCCGGGAGGAGAGCGCATGATCGATCTGCATACCCATACAATTTTCAGTGACGGGGAGCTCATCCCCGCCGAGCTGGTACGCCGTGCGGCCGTGGCCGGATACCGTGCGCTGGCGATTACCGACCACGCGGACCTCTCCAACCTCGATTTCATCGTACCGCGTCTTGCCGCAGCGGCAGGGGACCTGGGTGAAGCCTGGGGGGTCACGGTGCTCGCCGGGATCGAACTGACCCATCTTCCTCTTTCCCAGCTTGAAACGGCAACCCGCAAGGCGCGTTCCCTGGGCGCTTTGATCGTGGTCTGCCACGGTGAGACCATTGTCGAGCCTGTGGCGGAGGGGAGTAATCGGGCGGCCATCGAAGCCGGAGTCGATATCCTGTCACACCCCGGGCTGATTACCTACGAAGATGCCCAGCTTGCTGCCGAGCGCGGGGTGTTTCTCGAGATCACTACCCGCAAGGGGCACTCGTTGTGCAATGGACACGTCGCATGTGTTGCACGTGAAGCCGGAGCACAACTTGTAGTCAATAACGATGCCCACGCCCCCGGCGATCTTGTGTCGCCCGAGCAGGCGCGGAAAATTGCCCTCGGTGCTGGGCTCAGCGACGATGAGTACCGGCAGGCTTGTCACAACTCAGAACTATTGGTGCGCCGCGCCCAGAGCGTGGCGGTTTAAGAGAGAGCAGTGATGAACGACAATGATTTTCAGTTTTTCAAGGAGCTGATCGAGGCGCCCAGCCCTTCAGGTTACGAGCAGCCGGCACAGCGCGTGATGCGCAGTCACCTTGAAGGGGTTGCCGATGAGCTGCGTGGTGACGTGATGGGTAACCTGATTGCGCGCGTCGCTTCGCCGCAAAACGATGCGCCGCGCGTGATGCTCGCTGGACATTGCGACGAAATCGGTTTCATGGTCCGCTACATCGACGAGCAGGGGTTCATCTGGTTCGGTGCCATCGGCGGGGTCGATCCGCACCTTGTGCCTGGGCAGCGCATTTCCATCCATACCGCTGCGGGAGTCATCCCCGGGGTGGTCGGCAAGAAACCGATCCACCTGATTGATCCTAAAGAGCGCGAAACCGTAATTAAGCTCAATAGCCAGTTTATCGACATCGGCTGCAGCAGTCGTGAGGAGGTTGAGAAGCTGGTGGCGATCGGTGACCCGATCACATTCGCCGTCGGTCTTGAGCGGCTACAAGGGGACCGCGTCACTTCACGAGCTTTCGACGACAAGATGGGCGCTTTTATCGTCGCCCGCGTGGTCCAGGAAGTGGTGCGGCGTGGCAAACCTCCTGTCGAGCTGTTCGGGGTCTCTACTGTTCAGGAAGAGGTTGGTTTGCGCGGTGGCACTACCAGCGCCTATGGCGTGAACCCCGATGTCGGCATTGCGGTCGAGGTCGGTTTCGCGACCGATCTCCCCGATGTCAACATGAAGGAGCTCGGTGAAGTTAAGGTCGGTGGGGGCCCGGTTATTACCCGTGGCGCCAATATTAATCCGTGTCTGTTCGACTTGCTGGTCGAAACCGCCCGTGAAGAATCCATCCCTTTGCAGATCATCGGCAATCCACGTGCGACCGGCACGGATGCCAATGTCATGCAGCTGTCACGCGGTGGGGTTGCGACCGGCCTGGTGACGATCCCGCTGCGCTATATGCACACCCCGGTCGAGACGCTTGCACTGGGCGATATCGAACACGCCATTCAGCTCTTGACCAGCCTGATTTTCCGCATCGACAAGGATACCAACTTCGTTCCCCGATGATCTCCGACGACCCGGTCCTGAGCCGGGTTGTTTTTTCGTTCAACATCCCCTTGACGGCAAGAGGTTGGAGGCGTATTCTACGCGACTAATTATTCACCCCACAGGCCCAAGGAGTCTGCTCTATGCTTGATTCTGCTGTCCCGGAAGGACTGACATTCGACGACGTCCTCCTCCTCCCTGCGCATTCCACGATTCTTCCCCGCGACGCCGACCTCTCTACCTGGATAACCCCGAACATCCGCCTCAACATTCCTCTGCTCTCGGCAGCCATGGATACTGTGACCGAGGCGCGCACCGCGATCTGCATGGCGCGTGAAGGAGGGCTGGGAATCATCCACAAGAGCCTTTCGATCGCCGACCAGGCCGCCGAGGTCGATAAGGTCAAGAAGAGCGAGTCGGGGATGATCGTTGATCCGATCACCATGCGTCCCAATCAGAAGATTCACGAAGCGCTCGAGGTGATGTCGCGTTACCGTATCTCCGGGGTGCCGGTGATTAACTCCAAGGGCAAACTGGTCGGGATTCTGACCAACCGGGACCTGCGCTTCGAGACCGATTTCGATCTGCCGATCTCCGCGCGCATGACCAAGAAGAAGCTGGTTACGGTGCCGGTCGGCACGACACTCGATGAAGCGCGTGAGCATCTCAAGAATACCCGCGTCGAGAAATTGCTGGTGGTTGACGATGACTGCAACCTCAAGGGTCTGATTACCATCAAGGATATCGAAAAGGTCAAGAAATATCCCAATGCCTGTAAAGACAGCCTCGGGCGCCTGCGCGTCGGCGCGGCCGTCGGGCCGACCGAGGACATGGTGGAGCGTGCCGCGGCACTGCTCAGCGCTGGGGCCGATGTGCTCGTGATTGATACCGCCCACGGCCATTCGCAGGGGGTCATTGACGGCGTTAAAATCCTGCGTGAGACATTCCCCGAGGTCGAGTTGATTGCCGGTAATATCGCGACCGCGGCGGCGGCCGAGGCGTTGATTGATGCCGGGGCCAATGCGGTGAAGGTCGGTATCGGCCCGGGCTCGATCTGCACTACCCGTGTGGTGGCCGGGGTCGGGGTGCCGCAGATTACCGCGATCTCCAATGTTTCCGCCGTGACCCGCAAGCGGGGGGTCTCCCTGATTGCCGACGGTGGGATCAAGTACTCCGGTGAGCTGCCCAAGGCGATCGCCGCAGGCGCCGACGTCATCATGGTCGGTTCCCTGTTTGCCGGTACCGACGAGTCTCCCGGCGAAACCATCCTCTACCAGGGACGGACCTACAAGTCTTACCGAGGTATGGGGAGCCTTGGGGCGATGAAGATGGGCTCCAAGGACCGCTACTTCCAGGGGGACGTCGAGAACGACATCAAGCTGGTCCCCGAGGGGATCGAGGGGCGTGTTCCCTATCGCGGGCCGCTCTCCGCCAACGTCCACCAGCTGATCGGCGGTCTACGTTCGGGTATGGGGTATACCGGTTGTTCCACGATCAAGGAACTGCAGGATAAAGCCGAGTTCATGCGCATCACCGGTGCCGGCCTGCGTGAGTCGCACGTGCACGACGTGGCGATCACTCACGAAGCGCCAAACTACCGCGTCGAAAAGAACTAGTCATTTTAAAAAGCCCCCCTTGTTCCGAGGGGGGCTTCTTTACCTAGAGCAGGCATCACATGGATATCCATCAGGAAAAAATTCTGATCCTCGATTTCGGTTCCCAGTACACCCAGCTGATCGCGCGTCGAGTTCGCGAAGCGCACGTCTACTGCGAGCTGCATCCCTTCGACATGGCGCTTGACGCGATCAAGACCTTTGCGCCCAAGGGAATTATTCTCTCCGGTGGGCCGAAATCGGCCTACGAGGAGGGTGCCCCGGCTGTCGAAGAGGAGCTGTTCGAACTCGGGGTGCCGGTTCTCGGTATCTGCTACGGTATGCAGCTGATGAGCCGCCATTTCGGCGGTGAGGTGATCGCCGCCGGCAAGCGCGAATACGGCCACGCAGAGCTGCTCGCGCAAGGTACACCGGGGCCGCTGTTCGATGGCTTCTTCGTCGATGATGCCAGCCCGGTCTGGATGAGCCATGGTGATCACGTCGAGACCATGCCGCAAGGGTTCGAGACGATCGCACGCACGGCCAACGCGCCGGTCTGCGCCATCCAGAACGTGGCGCGTAATCTATACGGCGTGCAGTTTCACCCCGAGGTCAACCACACCCCGCGCGGCGAACTGCTGCTCGACACCTTCGTACGTAAGATCTGTGGCTGCAGCGGGGCCTGGACCCCGGGCAAGATTATCGACGATGCGGTAGAGCGTATCCGCGCGCAGGTCGGTGACGAGGAGGTGATCCTCGGGCTCTCCGGCGGGGTCGATTCCTCGGTCGCCGCGGCGCTGATTCATCGTGCCATCGGTGATCAGCTCGTCTGTGTCTTCGTCGACAATGGGCTGCTGCGTCTCGGCGAGGGGGACCAGGTGATGGCGACTTTCGCCGAGAACCTCGGCGTCAAGGTGATCCGTGTCGACGCCGAAGACCTCTTTCTCTCCAAGCTGGCGGGTGAAACCGACCCGGAGAAGAAGCGCAAGATCATCGGCAACCTGTTCGTTGATATCTTCGAGGAAGAATCAAAGAAACTTAAGGCCGCCAAGTGGCTCGCCCAGGGGACCATCTACCCCGACGTGATTGAGTCGGCCGGGGCCAAGACCGGCAAGGCGCACAACATTAAGAGCCATCACAATGTCGGCGGCCTGCCCGATTACATGACGCTCAAACTCCTCGAACCGCTGCGTGAACTGTTCAAGGATGAAGTTCGCGCGATCGGTGAGGAGCTCGGCTTGCCGCACCGTATGGTCTGGCGCCACCCGTTTCCCGGGCCGGGTCTCGGGGTGCGCATCCTCGGTGAGGTCAAGAAGGAGTACTGCGATATCCTGCGTCACGCCGACGCTATCTATATCGACGAGCTCTACCAGAGCGGTCATTATGATAAGATCAGCCAGGCGTTCGCCGTGTTCCTGCCGGTCAAGAGCGTTGGCGTGATGGGGGACGGGCGGACCTACGAATATGTAGTCGCCCTGCGCGCGGTCGAAACCAAGGACTTCATGACCGCCGGCTGGTACCCGATGCCGTATGCGGACCTGGCGCGCATCAGCAGCCGGATCATCAACGAGGTGAAGGGGATCAATCGTGTTACCTACGATATTTCCAGTAAGCCGCCGGCAACCATCGAGTGGGAATAGGGCCCAAGGTTAAAGGCTCAACAAATACAAAGCTTATAAGAATACAACACTGCAAAAGTTCAAACAGAGGCCTTTGATTTCAAGGGCCTTTTTGTTTGTGGTGACGAAGAAAATTGCAAACTTAGGGGGACTAGTATCTACGTTTAAAACGGCCAAACCACTTCAAGAAGAGTTCAGACGTATTTATTAGTGATCAGCGGACGTAGAGGCAAAATTTCACTGGTTTGAGATAGTGTCTTTATTCGACGTTATTCCGTGCATAGTATTTTGTCGCTTAGAAGTTTCGATTGACATTCAATCTTAGCATTGAGTCCATATTTTAACATAACACTGATGTTTATCTTTTTGTCTATCTCTTTCTCTAAGTCTTTTGGTCGTGATTTGTTGATATATGAGTAGTGGGACATGTTTAGTGAAAGTGTAGAGTGAGATTGATCTGACAGTCCGCATATTCCATAATCATTTATCGAAATATTACTACAACCGAGAGATTCCTTTATGTGTTTGACCAAAAGAATTGACAACTTCTTTGCAATGCTTTTATCGCAAGTTGCAGAGATGTCAGAAAATACAGTGTAATCGTTATTGTCAAAATTGTAGCCTATGGATTCGGAATGAATGCTTTGCTCTACGAGTGATTTATACTCACCGGAATAATAATCCATATACTCATGGACAGCTTTTTCTGTTTTGTATATTGCAAAATCGTGCAAACTCATGCTTTCGTTCATAACATATTCTGTGTATTTGTCTGGTGCTGCAAAACATGTTGTTGCGGTCAAGAGGACAAGCGTGATCAAAAGACTTCTCATGTGAACTCTCCCTAGATTTGAATGTGATACCGATACCTTATCATAAAAGGCAAAATGTGTAGTAAGTCTAATGCTTGCGGTGGTGTGCTACATGAATGTATTGTCGTATTATGCTTATACCGAATTAAGAGGCCCG
>PKUI01000005.1 GCA_002869605.1 Desulfuromonas sp.
ACGTCGATGCCGAAGCTCTCCTGCCCGAGGCGGAAGGTCAGGTACTGCCAGCTCTCTATGGCCTGTTGCGTTGCTTGCATGGCAGCTCCTTTTTAGAAATGCTCGAAATCACTGTCGAGTTGATCGTTGGCCGCCACCACGCTGGTGCCCTTGTCAGGCAGAGCCGCCTGGCTGAATTGCCTGGCATTGGCCCTCTGCTGCTGAGGCAAGGCCCTTTGTACACGCATGCCTGCCTGCGCGACGGTGAAGTAATCGATCGCCTCCTGCATCTGTTCGGCCTGGCTCGAGAGTTCCTCGCTGGTCGAGGCCATCTCTTCGCTCGAGGAGGCATTGGCCTGGATCACCGCGTCGAGCTGCTGGATCGCCCGCGCGATCTGCTCGGCGCCGGCGTCCTGCTCCATGCTCGCCGCGGCGATCTCCTGCACCAACTCGGCGGTGCGCTGGATGTTCGGCACCATCGCTGAAAGCAGCGTGCCGGCATTCTCGGCCACCTCGACGCTGCTCACCGACAACTCGCTGATCTCGGCCGCAGCGATCTGGCTCCGTTCGGCCAGTTTGCGCACCTCGGCGGCAACCACGGCGAACCCCTTGCCCTGCTCACCGGCACGCGCCGCCTCGATGGCGGCGTTGAGCGCTAAAAGATTCGTTTGGCGCGCGATCTCCTCGATGATCATGATCTTGTCGGCGATCGACTTCATCGCCGAGACCGTATCCTGCACCGCCTGTCCACCCTGTTCGGCGTCCTCGGCCCCCTTGAGGGCGATCTTCTCGGTCTCCTTGGCATTATCGGCGTTCTGGCGGATATTCGCGGTCATCTCCTCGATGGAGCTCGAGGCCTCCTCCGCTGAGGCCGCCTGCTCGGTCGCCCCCTGAGAAAGCTCCTCGGAGCTGGCGCTGAGTGCCTGGCTGCCTGACGTCACCTGTCCCGCGGCACCCTGGATGGTACCGCAGACGTCGTTGAGCTGTTGGACCATCTCGCGAAAGGCGATAAGCAACTCATCCTTACCCGAACGGGGGGTCACCTCCACGGTCAGGTCGCCGTTGGCGACCTCCTTGGCCAGTCCGGACACCTCGCGGGTCGAGGCGAGCATCTTCTCCATCGCCAGCAGCAGCTGCCCGACCTCGTCGCGGCTTTCGGCCCGGACCTGTACGGTCAGATCACCTACGGCCAGGCTGTCGGCCACCACCACCGCCTTTTCGAGCGGCCCGACGATGCCGCGGGTAATGATGACAGCAACACCGATACCGAGCAGAATCGCCACCACGCTGAGCAGCGCCATGGATCGTTTCATGCCGGCCGACGCAGCCAGGATAGCGGCCCCGTTGGTCTTAATCTCGCTGATCTGCTGCTGCTGCAGCACCGCAAACTCCTGGATCATGCTGGCGGCATCTTCATCGAACTCGGCCATAACGGTATTCCCCGCTTCCTGGCCCTGCTCGGTGTAGGCTGCAATCATACGTTTCCCGGTATCGAAGAACTCGTCAATCGTAGCGTGAATCTTATCGATCTGGCCCAGCGAGGTACGGTCGTTCTCCTCGCGGTACATCTGCTCGAATTTGCCAAGGTCCGCGTCGAATTCACGAAACAACGCCTCGGCCTCGCGGAGCGGCTCCTTGTCACCGGTCAGGGCTGCATCGGTGATCAGCTGCTGCATGTTGCGCGACATCACCATCATCTCGTCGGCCTGCAGGGTAAACGGCAGACTTTCATTCACCACCTGTGCGGCAGACGTATCGACCCCACGCAGGGCGTTAAATGAAAACAGGGTCATCATCACCATCAGGACCAGCACCATGGCAAAGCCAAGACCGAGACGTGCCCCCACCTTCAAATTCTTAATCGCCATCATTAGCCTCCTTCTTTATTCCAGATTGAAACCATGTACCCCGGAAGAACCACTTCTCTTCAAAACACTAAGCATCTGATAATCAATAGTGGTGCCAATCTCGATATTATTAATCGTGAATAATCTTAATTAACACAAACCTCATACAGATATGTGCAACCTGCTTAATTTACTCAACCTGAAACCCTGTACGTAAAAATATGAGCAAAACCTCCTTTCGCCCATGTGGTAATTATTACTCTATGTGATTTATGGTAATAAAAAGAGATGTGACATGTCCCAGCGAACAAACGTGTCACGCCAGCATGGCACACAGCAAACCTGCCACAAAAAAGGGAGACCGCGAACGGTCTCCCCAAACAGGAAAGTATAAAATTGTGAGTTTCTCCGGGAGGATTATTCTCCGACGGACCGCACCAGACTCAGCTCCTCGTCGCTGAAGATCTTGTCGATATCGAGCAGGATGATGAAGTTTTCATCCTGCTTGCCCATGCCGACGATGAACTCGGCGCGCAGCTGGCTGCCGAGCTTGGGAGGCGGCTCGATCTGCTCGCTGCGCAGATCGATCACCTCTTCAACCATGTCACCGATGATGCCGACCTTGAGCTCGTCACCATTCAGGTTGATCTCGAGCACGATGATGCAGTTGTCCTTGGTCCGCTCACCGCTCTCGATGGCAAAGCGCTTACGCAGATCGACCACCGGCACCACGCTGCCGCGCAGGTTGATCACGCCGAGCATGTAGTCCGGTGCTTTCGGTACCTTGGTCACCTCGATAAAGTCGAGGATCTCGCGCACCTTGAGCACGTCGATGCCGAAACTCTCCTCACCGAGGCGGAAGGTCAAGTACTGCCAGGTTTCGATGGACTGTTCCATAACTTGCATGACAGCTCCTCTCTAGAAACGCTCAAAGTCGCTATCGCGATGATCCCGTTCAGCGTTGACACGGTGCTCGGGAAGACTCGCAGGTATCGAGCCGCCAAAGGGCTGCCCGGAAGCGGCCTGTTTCTGCGGCAGCGCCTGCGGCTGGTGAATCCCAAGCTGACCGAGACGGAAGAAGCTGATCGCAGCCTGCATCTGCTCGGCCTGGCTCGAGAGTTCTTCGGAGGTCGAGGCCATCTCTTCCGAACCGGAGGCGTTCTGCTGGATTACCGCATCGAGCTGCTGGATAGCACGTGAGATCTGTTCGGCGCCAGCGTCCTGCTCAACGCTCGCCGCGGCGATCTCCTGCACCAGTTCCGCGGTGCGCTGGATATTCGGCACCATCGCTACAAGCAGCTCCCCGGCGTTCTCGGCGACCTCGACGCTACTCACCGAGAGCTCGCTGATCTCGGCGGCGGCCAGTTGGCTCCGCTCGGCGAGCTTACGCACCTCGGCGGCGACCACCGCAAAGCCCTTGCCCTGCTCACCGGCACGCGCCGCCTCGATGGCGGCGTTGAGCGCCAATAGGTTGGTCTGCCGCGCAATCTCCTCGATGATCATAATCTTGTCGGCGATTGACTTCATCGCCACCACCGTATCCTGCACCGCCTGGCCGCCCTGCTCGGCATCGTCGGCCCCCTTCAGCGCGATCTTCTCGGTCTCCTTGGCATTATCGGCGTTCTGGCGGATATTGGCGGTCATCTCCTCGATGGAACTCGAGGCCTCCTCGGCCGAGGCCGCCTGCTCGGTCGCCCCCTGCGAGAGCTCTTCGGAGCTGGCGCTGAGCGCCTGGCTGCCAGCGGAGACCTGCTCGGCCGCACCCTGTACCGTGCTGACCACGTCGCGCAGGTTAACGATCATCTCTTTCATGGCGAGCAACATTTCATCCTTGGCTGAACGCTCGACCACATTGATTTCCAGATTACCTCCTGCAATCTCCTTGGCCATCCCGGTCACTTCGGTGGTCGAAACGATCATCGAGTCCATCGCCTTAAGCAGCTGACCCACTTCGTCATCCCCTTCGTCTGGCACCTCTACCTCGATATCGCCAACCGCCAGGGCACTGGCAACCTTAACCGCAAGGTTGAGGGGACGCACGATACCGCGCGCAATCACCACGGCAAGGGCGATCCCTAGTGCGATAGCCACCAGGCTGAAAATAGCGACTCCGGTCAGGGTCGTCCGGCTCCCTTCCAGCATCACCTCATCGGTCATGACGTTCTTCTTGACCGTATCGACGATTTCCTCCAGCACGGTTTGCACCACGCTCAGATTCGGCAGCGTCTGGCTGGTATAGATCTGTTGTGCCTGTGCAAAGTTCTTCACCAGCTGCTCGGAACGCCCGATCATTTCTCCAAGCACCTGACGGGTTTCAGCGAGTGCTGGCGCCGTTTCACGACTGTAAACTGCGTACGCCGAGGCATGGTCTTGTCCTAACCCCTTAATCTTTTGCGCCGAGGCATGCAGCTGCCGATGAGGTTCCTTGATCGACTCGATAAAGCTGGCCAGCTGCGCATCGCTTGCTGCAACCTGTCGCCCTTCCTCCCCGTAGATAAACTTGCCGAGGGCACACTGGTGATCATCAAGCTGCACATCAAGGTTCGACTGTTTAGCCACCAGGTAGGTCAGCACCGTGTTCGACCAGGCAAGGTGATCCGCCTCCTTGGCGGCCAGGAATCCGGGCAGTAAGACATCGGCCTGGTGAAAAACCTCGGCGATATCCGTTGCCGAAGCGTGCAGAGCCTTGTGCGGACCCTCGATCTTCTCCAACAGCGGCGCAAGCTGCGGTACCAGTTTCAAGGCCTCGGCCCGACCCTCTCCGTAATACCACTTACCAAATCCGCACTTGTGGGGATCGGTTTCAACGGCCAGGTGCGTCACGTGCTCGTCGGTCAACAGCTCATTCAGAGCATTGGCCCAGTTGAGATGATCGACTTCACGTTGAATCATCTCGCCACGCAAGGCGTTGCCACCAATCACTTCCTCCGCGTCCTTGACGATACCGTTGATGCCTTGCCCGGCCCAAAGAGCCACGACCACCAGCAGCACAAGCACGGCACCAAATCCGAAAGTGAACTTCAAAGACATCCGCATATTTTTCCAACGCATAAAACCTCCGACTAGAAAATCCTGTTGCTCAACCACGACCCATCGAAACGGAGCCCGATGTCCACAAAACCTTTATCTACGCGTGGACATGGGCGACTCGGCACATTTAACTACAAGTTACGTGCCATTAGTCAACCATAAAATTTGAATAACAACGTTTTCTGCCGGTGTTTAAATAACCACCTGCGATGACATGCTTTTTAGGTTTTAATAATTTATATCCTTTTAAACAAGAAGGATTAGAACGTTATTCTACGGCGGGTTGACGTTATTTCGTCACACAACCGCGTCTTTCTCCACGTCTCGGGCACAAAAAATGGGGAGACCGCGAACGGTCTCCCCGAAGAGGGAGGAATGAAGGGGGGGTGTCCTTGGAGACTATTCTCCGGCAGCCCGGACCAGGCTTAGCTCTTCGTCACTGAAAATCTTGTCGATATCGAGCAGAATAAT
>PKUI01000221.1 GCA_002869605.1 Desulfuromonas sp.
ACGAGTATGCCCTTTTCACCAATCGGGCTTGTGCCCGGTTCGGGGTTCTCGATGATTTCGTTGACCTGCATGACTTTTGCCGGAAGCAGGTGGGCGGTTACAACGCCTTTGTATGTCGGCAACCTTGCTTCTTCGGCAAAGGCACTCGGGGCAAGCATGAAAAAGAGTACCAAGCTGCAGATGATCCTGTTTTTCATTGCATGGTCTTTCCTGTGAGCGTGTCGCTACTTACTTCGTTGTCTGGATAAAATATTCCCGCACCTGATCAAATTCACTGTCTGTTCCGACAGAGATTACAGAATTTCCATTCTCATCCTTCAGGTCCAGGTCTGTTCCTGCCGCAACCAATAGTTTTATCGCGGCGAGTGGTGGAGGGATGATCTGGTCGTTTCCGGGCCTGATAAGTAGTAACAGCGCTGTTCTGCCCCGCTTGTCCGTTTTGTTGACATCGATTCCGTTTTTGATCAGAAGGTCAATGGTCTCAACGAACGGTCTCACCTCAAGTTGACTGTTGAAGTTTGCCCAGTGAAGCGCCGACCAGCCGTTGTCGTCAACGTAGTTGATGTCAAATCCGTCATTGAGAAGCGTTGCAACCTCAGAAAGGTTGCAGTTTCTGACTGCCTCTCTGAATTGAGGCCAGTGCATGTCCTCTGCCGAGAAGCCTATGCTGGCGGAAAGAAGAATCGCGACTAATAAACAGGTAACTTTAAGATGTTTCATATTGTTGGCACCACCTGGTTGAGATGATTCGATGTTTAAGTTGATTCTACGGTTCGAGATCAACCTTCAATAGTTTCACCGCTAGGTAAGGCATATCGGGAGTCGTAGCCCCCTTGGTCACCTCAATGATTCTGCCTTTGACCCTGCAGGGAAGATCCGCTTTGCCCATGATCGTCTTTACGTCGTCGGGGGTAAATAGCCATTTAATAAGGTAGTACTTTGTCACCTCGTCAACGATGACCTGTGTGTCGTGGAACAGCAGGTACTTTTCGGACGCATGCTTTAAATTTAATGTTAGAACGAAAGAGGTGCCGACGAGCTGTTGGGCCTGTTGGTCCGAGGTGAGTGTTTCATAAATGGGAATCAGGTCTGGGTGCAAGTTCCGTGTGGCGGAAATGTTTTCCCCATACGCTGCAACCGGTATGAAAACAAGGATAAATAGCAGGATTTTTATGTTCATTGCACTGACTCAAACAGATAGGGCCGAGCGGCGGAGAGTCGGTCGACCGGGGACAAAGCTGCTTTTGCCCATACCTCAAATAGGATCTTTGTCCTGCACGAAGTATTGGCCTTGAAATGTGGCTTTATTTTGACGAGTCTCGAACTTGAGCGGCCAGAATGACTTTGTAGGCGGCTTTTTCGTTCTTTTGAAGTTTAAGCAATTCAGAGCCTGAAATTTCATGCTCTTTAAATTTGCACGCAAGTTCACCCACATCGTAGCGAACGAAAAGTTTTTCGCCCCTCTTGAAGACTACAACTCCATAATCACTGAAAATTTCTTTACACATAGCGGATAACGATCAGGGACGGCCCTGGCCTATAACATCTGACGTCTCTAACCTCGATCAACTGTCCCCGATTGTACACGAAGGCCTTCGCATCTACGTCAGCCGTGGATTGAGGATCATCGCTTGGCTGATGGAAATAGGGCCATGCTGTGATGCCATCGTCCGACATGACAGCATGACGTCTGCTCTTGTCGTTATAGAAGGTCAGAAAAAGATTCTCTGACATTTACTCTTCTCCAGCTAACGAGTGATTAGCGTTTAAAATTAAACGATAATATTCCCCTAACTAAACGGGGATATTGCTACGCTTGCTGCAAGACTCCAACTATTTACGAGGTGCCTCGGCCGCATATTGAAAAGTCTAAACGATCAATTCTCATAAAGGTTCAGTCAAGAATGCCCCATTCCTAATGACAATAATGGGCATCAGGATACCTTTTCGAGTCGTAAATAACCACAATGTTTTAGTGAACGTTAATTGTGGGGCATCAAAAAAGCCCGCAGGCAAAGGCCTGCGGGCTTGTATGTAAGTGAGTGGTTACGGGTGCTCACTCTTCGGTATTGTCCTCTTCGTCGTCACCGAACAGCTTATCCCCCATGCGTTCGAACCAGTTGCCGGTGCGGGTGACGCCCCGTTCGATCACTTCGCCGGTCTTGTTGAGCCCTGGTTCAGCGGCCTTGGCGCCCTTGGTCAGCCCTTTCTCGGTGGCGTTGGCGGCCTTTCCGAGGGCGGTACCGGTTTTATCGGCACCTTTTTCCAGCCTGGCGCACCCGCCGGCCAGCAGGACCAGCAGGGTCAGGGTGACGATTTTCCTCATGCCTTTTTCCTCATGCGTTGTTGTTTCTCTTCACGCCATAGGTCGATAAGCAACAGGCCAACGCCGATGGTGATCGCCGAGTCGGCGATGTTGAAGGCGGGCCAGTGGTACTGATACCAGTGGACGTCGATAAAGTCGATGACTTCACCGAGGCGTATGCGGTCGATCAGGTTGCCGATGGCGCCGGCGAGCACCAGTGCCAGGGCGTGGCGCAGCAGGCTCTGGTGCATCTGTAGCCTGCTGTAGAACCAGATGATGCCGCCCGCCGCGATCAACGACACAATGATGAAGAACGGCAGCCGGTAGCTGCTGTCGGAGAGGATGCCGAAGGCGGCACCCTGATTGCGCACGTAGGTGAAGTGAAAGAAGTTTTCTAGGATCGTCACCGATTCGTGGCGGAAGAAGTTGCGATCGATATAGACCTTGGTCAGTTGGTCGAGAACCAGGATCAGCGGTACCACCCACAGCAGGGGACGAAACAGTTTCAGCGTACTCAGTTTCAGCCTCCCAGTGCGCTTTCACAGCGCGCGCAGATCGCCGGGTGGTCCGTGCTGCTGCCGACGGTTTCGGCGTAGTTCCAGCAACGCTCGCATTTTTCGCCCAGTGCTTTGGCCACGGCGATCTTGAGGGCGGGGATCTCTTCGCCGCTGACGCCGTCGGCGAGACTGTCGATGACCTCGACCTGCGAGACGATAAACAGGGTGGCAAACTCGTCGCGGTACTGTTCGAGCAGCTGTTTCCAGCTGTCGTCGCTGGCGGCCAGGGTGACCCGTGCGTCGAGCGAGTGGCCGATGGTCTTGGCGGTGCGGGCCAACTCCAGTGCCTTGGAGACGTCGGAGCGCAGCATCAGCAGCTTCTGGTAGCGCGCCTCGAGATCAAGGTTGCGCCAGTCGGGGTGTAGCTTGGGGAAACTGGCGAGGTGCACGCTCTCTTCACGCTCGCCTGGCATCTGCTGCCAGATCTCCTCGGCGGTGAAGGAGAGCACCGGTGCGATCAGGCGGGTGAGGTTGTCGAGAATGTGGTACATGGCGGTCTGGGCGCTGCGTCGTGCCACGCTGGTTTTCGGCGCGGTGTAGAGGCGGTCCTTGAGCACGTCGAGGTAGAAGGCGCTCATTTCGACGCCGCAGAAGTTGTGTACCGCGTGGTGCAGCACGTGGAAGTCGTAGCTGTTGTAGGCGTTTTCGACCCGTTCGACCAGTGCGGCGAGCTTTGAGAGCGCCCAGCGGTCGACTTCGAGCAGCTGGTCGTTGGCGACCAGGTCCTTGCTCGGGTCGAACTCGTGCAGGTTGCCGAGGATGTAGCGCGCGGTGTTGCGGATGCGCCGGTAGGCCTCGGAGACCTGCTGCAGGATATGATCGCCGACCCGGGTGTCGTTGCGGTAGTCCTGGGTGGCAACCCACAACCGCAGGATCTCGGCGCCGTACTTCTTGATCACCTTCTCGGGTGCGACCACGTTGCCCATCGACTTCGACATCGGGCGGCCGTTCTCGTCGAGCACGAAGCCGTGGGTCAATACCGCCTTGTAGGGGGCGGCGTCGCGGGTGCCGACCGAGGCGAGCAGGCTGGAGTGGAACCAGCCGCGGTGTTGGTCGCTCCCCTCGAGATACAGGTCGGCCGGGGTGGTGAGCTTGTCGCGCTGCTCGACCACCGCGGCGTGCGAGACGCCGGAGTCGAACCAGACGTCGAGGATGTCCTGTTCCTGGTCGAATTCGTCGTGACCACACTCGGGGCAGACGGTCCCTTCCGGGAGCAGCTCCTTGGCGCTCTTCTCGAACCAGATGTCGCTGCCGCCGTCTTCGAACAGGTCGGCGACGTGGTGCATGACCTTGCCATCGGCGAACGACTCGCCGCACTTCTTGCAGTAGAACGCGGTGATCGGCACGCCCCAGGTCCGCTGGCGGCTGATGCACCAGTCGGGGCGGTTCTCGATCATGTTGTAGATCCGCTCACGGCCCCAGTGCGGGATCCACTGCACGTCGTTGATGTGCTGCAGCGATTTTTCGCGCAGGCCGTTGGCCTCCATGGAGATGAACCACTGCTCGGTGGCGCGGAAGATGATCGGCTTCTTGCAGCGCCAGCAGTGCGGGTAGCTGTGCGCGACCTTGCTTTCGCTCAGCAGTGCGCCGACCTCGGTGAGTTTGGCCGAGACGGCCGCGTTGGCGTCCTTCTGCACGTGCATGCCGGCAAAGAACTCGACCTCGTCGCGGTAGCGGCCGTAGTCGTTGACCGGGCTGTAGATCTCCAGGCCGTAGCGCAGGCCGGTGATGTAGTCGTCCTGTCCATGGCCGGGAGCGGTATGCACGCAGCCGGTACCGGCTTCGAGGGTGACATAGTCACCGAGTACCAGCAGTGAGTCGCGCTCATACAGTGGGTGCTTGCAGCGCAGTTTGTCGAACTGTCCTGCCTGGAAGGTGGCGCGGACCTTGTAATCGTCGATCTCCAGCGATTTCAGCACCTGCTCGTAGAGCCCCTCGGCCATCACCAGCAGCTCGCCGCCGGTCTCGATCGCCACGTAGGGGAGTTCGGGGTGCATGCAGACCGCGAGGTTGGCCGGGATAGTCCACGGGGTGGTGGTCCAGATCACGAACGAAAGCGGCATGTCGGCAAGCTCTGCGAGTTCGGCAGGCAGCTGGTCGACAAACGGGAACTTGACGTAGATCGAGGGGGAGGTGTGGTCCTCGTGCTCCACCTCGGCTTCGGCCAGGGCGGTGACGCAGCTCGGGCACCAGTGGACCGGCTTCTTCCCCTTGTAGAGTGCGCCGCGCTCGGCGAAGCGTGCCAGCTCGCGGGCGGTGGCCGCCTCGTAGTCGGTGGTCATGGTCAGGTAGGGGTTTTCCCAGTCGCCGAAGATGCCGAGGCGCTGGAACTCTTCGCCCTGGATGCCGATCCACTTCTGGGCGTACTTGCGGCACTCCTTGCGGATCTCGGCCTTGCTCATCTCGCGCTTCTTCTTGCCGAGCTCCTGGTCGACCTTGAGCTCGATCGGCAGGCCGTGG
>PKUI01000158.1 GCA_002869605.1 Desulfuromonas sp.
AACCGCCCACCTGCTTCCGGCAAAAGTCATGCAGGTCAACGAAATCATCGAGAACCCCGAACCGGGCACAAGCCCGATTGGTGAAAAGGGCATACTCGTCGAACTCGATGAAAACCCGGAGGTTATGGCCAACTGGACAGTTGTAACGCTCGAATATTATAAATACCCGACACCGAAGGTAATAACCTACGAGGTTTTATCCACGCAGAAGCAGATAACCGTCAACTATCATGCGGTTGCCGTGAAGCTCGATGGCGATCTCTCCACGTACATTCAGTAACCAGAAAAGCAAAGGGACGAAACATGCGCCAGGGATCCCCGTCAGTTTTTCAATAAAACCGTGTAGGTGTCACCTGCTTCTCTGAAACCTTAACCACAACACCCACCATCACCTGAATGGAGAATCCGGTATGAAGAAATTCCTCCGCGAGAACCCCACCATCGCCTTTGGCCTTGGTCTGCCCCTGTTACTCGTTGTCGTCTTCCTGCTGGTTTCGGGCATCCCCGCGTTGCTGGTGGACGACCCGCAATACGACCTGCTTTACGCCACGAATTATTACACCTACCAGCATGGCGTACAGGTTTCCGTGGTGGACAAGAAGGTGCAGATCGTCTACCAGGGCAGCGTACTGAACAACCAGAAACCCCGCATCTGGCGTTATGACGCCAAGACCGGGGCGGTGAGAGAAATCGCTTACCTGCTGCCGCCCGGGCTTACCCCGCAGGGGAACCCTGCCAACCCCGAGGATGCTTCGAAAATATCGGCCATCGAGGCTCCCGACCTTGCAGGCTTAACGGTCGACTCGTCGAACATCGCTCCGGACGGCTATACCTTCAGCGTCGGAAGTGAGCGCTATGCCAACCACCTGTTTGGCGAACTGTTCTACTCTTCGCGTTACCGCTACGAGGCGGTGCTGTCCAAAAAAGGGCGCAGCGTCCGCCTGCCGAACGCCGACGGCACCTACTACCGGGGCAACACCCGCTTCATCGGCTGGGTGATCTCTCCATGATGTCGCTACTGATCATCATCGTCATCCTGCTGTTGCTCGGTGGTGGTATCTGGGGCTGGCCACTAGTGGCCGGAGCTCTCGGCCTATCGAGCGTCACCGATAAGGCCGGTGCTCTGCGACACATCGTGCAGTTGATGAACACCTACGACATTACACTGAGCGACATCCGCATCGCCGAAGACGAAGCGGCCATGGCCAGCACCACGACCTCAAAACGCAGCAAGGGGGATATTGCCAAGACCCTGTTCGCCTACCTCGGCGCAATCTTCATCTTTGCCGGGGTCGCCACCTATGTCTCCACGTTCTGGGACAGCATGGGCAGCGTGATGCGCATCCTGGTTACTCTTGGCATTGGCTACGTGCTGCTGGTGGTGCTGGTTTCGGCCCTGCATGAAAACAAGTTCCCCAAGCTGATCCTGCCGCTGACCCTGGCCTGCGTGTTTATGATGAGCGGCGGCTGGTTCGTGTTCATCCACGAACTCTTCCCGCAGGGCAACGACTGGCGTGTCGCCGCGCTGTTCGTGTTCGGGGTGATGACCCTGCACCAGGGGGCACTGTTCGCCCGGTACCGACGCACGGTGCTGCTGTTCACGGCACTCTGCTTTACCTACAGCTTCATGGATGTGGGCTTCGACCTACTCGGCTTCCTGTTCGGTTGGACCGCGGTGATTCTCGGCGCCTCGCTGTTTCTGGTCGGAACCGCGCTGGAAAAAACCGCGCACCACCGTTCCCTTGCCGAACCGGCCTTGCTGGTCGGACTCTGCTGGATGAACAGTGGCCTGTTCGACCGCCTCGCCGCGTTCAGCTCCGCCAACTGGGCCAGCGTGATCACCGGCCTGTGCATCTGCCTGGCCGCCTACGGCATGCACAAGGCACAGCGCTATCCACGCCTGATCGCGCTCGGTTACTTCTTTGGTTCGCTGATGGCCTATGCCGGTCTGTTCGACCTCGTACAGGAGAGTCCCGTAGAGCTCCTCTTTCTGGCGGTTACGGCTTCGGTCCTCTACATTTGCGTTGTCCTGCAAAGCCGGGCGCTACTGTTCACCACGGTCATCGCGATGCTCAGTTTTATCGGCTACTTCACCGGGAAGCATTTTGCTCACTCGCTCGGCTGGCCGGTTACGCTGGTGCTCATCGGGGTGGCATTTCTCGGTGTCGGGGCGATTGCCATCAGGGTCAAGAAGAATATATAGCCCGGTGAGTTCGCGACAATAACCTACGGCGTGACGTTTTCAAGGTAAGCTCATTGCATTTCACAACAGCCTTAACAGGGACCGAACAGAAAAAGCTCCGCGTTTTTCGCGGAGCTTTTTCTGTTCATGTGAACAATAGAACCCTCGGCAGGGTCACCGGGGTTAAAAATACAGACCGTTCTTCAGGGTAACCACCACGCCGATGCCGGCGACAATCACCAGCCACGCCAACAGGAGAAACACCGCCACTCTGCCTAGTTTATCCATCATCGCCTCCTTATACCTGTTCACCACGGCCCGACTTGAACGCGATCATCAGCGGATACGCCATCACCACCAGTCCTCCGACAAAGGTCGCCAGAAACAGCAGGGTACTACCCCAATCGAGCTGTACCGGGTACTGGTAAATTGAGTAATCGAACGGTTTCAGGTAGACCATGCGAAGCGCCTCACGGGTAACACCCATAGCCAGCACGGTGACGATGCTGGTCAGGGCCGCCCACGGTGCCCGCTCGAGCGGACGGTAGCTGATCCAGAACAACAAGCCGATGGCGATCAGTGCCACCAGCAGTCCGAAATGGAAGGCCGGATGAGCGAGAAAATTCAATTCGCCGGGGATTTCGAAGAACCACCAGAAACCGAAAGCCATCTGCACAACCAGGGCGAGGCGCATGATCCCGGCGCCAAGTATTGCCGTCCACTCGAGGTAATCGCGATCACTGCCGGGCCGTCGTGCGAAATACCAGGCGTAGAGCATCAACAGGATGCCGACATTGACCAACGCCGGCGCCATGAAGTGGCCGAAACGGCCGATGGAAAAGCCGTGAAACGCCCACCCCGAGGTGGCCAGCTCACCGCTACCGGAAAACCATCCGGCCCAGCTTTGCGGTTGCAGACCTTCCATGTGGAGCATATGCATAATCGTACCGGCCCCCACCACCGCGGCGATGCTGAACAGACAGGCCTTCAGCCCCCAGCGGGGTTGCTCGGCGCTGCGCAGGTAAAAAACATACGCCGCCAGAAAAGCGAGGGTCACCAGCAGCAAGAAGACCATCGCCCACCAGGCGCTGAGCAGGTTGGCGCTGTACCAGAGCGGATCGTAGATGGTCTGCACGAACAGCAGCGGCGCCACGCCGAGCACAATCGCCACCGACAGAATCACCGTCACGCCGCGTGCCAGGGCATGGGCCAGGCGCAGCGGGTAGCCCTTACCAGAGAAGCGCCCCCACAACGCCAGCAGCAACGACCCCACCACCAGGTTGATCATCACGATATGCAGGGCAAAGGTCAGAACCATCAAACCCTGGAACACCACGGGATAAAAAGGCAGCCCCATCGGGTCACGCAGGCTATTGATAAAAACAGACATATCCATCGTGTTACTCCTGAAAATTTATAGGCTACTCGTCACCGTGAACCACCCAGGCCGGGTTGCCCGGGTCGCCGCCAACGATCTGTGCCAGGTAGGACGCAGCGGCACGCGTTTCCTGCTCCGTACCGGCAAACGGCGGCATATAGCCCGAGTCTGCGAGGTCGGGGAGCATATCGGCAATATCGACGGCATCGACCCCCTCGAGAATTCCGACCAGCGAGTTCCTCCCGCCCGCTTCCAGGGTATGGCAGGCGAGACACTCGAGCTTGACCAGGGCCTCACCGGCGAGTCCGCTGTTCTCCGCGTCCAGCCCGGCCTGCGTTGTAGAAACGAAGCCATAGTGGCTCAGCAGCCCCTCGGCGTTGAATTTTTCCACCTCGGAACTGATCCCCTTGGCCACCAGGTCGTGACCGACGATCTGGTTGGAGTACATGTACCCCGGGATCAAGTAAGGACGGCGGATGTTTTCGCGCACGCTCTCGCCACCGAGGATGCCGGTAAACAGCACCACCATCATCAGCGTAGCCACCGGCCACGGCACCAGCCAACCGCCACCAACGGCGAGCAGCGCAAAGTAGCCCGCCATGACCACCGCCACAACCAACGCCAGCTTGAACATGAAACCGGCATAGGCAAGGTTGGCGAGATTCTCGAGCGCATACGCGGGCAAGGTCTGGTAGTACCAGAGGGCAAAAATGCCGCTTGCCACCAGGCTGACCAGTCCCCAACGCCCGGCCATTTTACGAATCGTGTCGCGCCCCCCGTTTTTAAGGGTTGCCGCCACAATGGCGGCGTAGGCGGAGGAGATCGCAAACATCATCGCGGTGCGGAACAGCAGCTGCGGCCAGTAGGTCTGGTTGAAGAAACCGTCAAAAAAGTTACCGGTTTCGGGCCAGGTGCCGGGGGTCATCATGAAGCCGAGGATTCCGGTGATCACCACCATGCTCAACCATGCGGCCAGCGCATAGATCAGGCCGATGCGCAGATGCGTGGTCGGCTTCACCTTGCCGAAGGTGTAGTAGTAGACATAGATCGCCGCAATCTCAATAACGAAGAAGACCCACTCCGTAGCCCACCCCCACACGTAGTTGTGAATCAGTCCCGAAATCGCCCGCGGGCTGATCACAGTAGCGGCGAACCAGATGCCGACCCCGGTGAGTGATCCGGTAACGAAACAGAAGATCAGGATCGAAAGGGTGAAGCGCTTGAGGAACTCGAGCAGTTCGGGCCGCTCGTCGCGGTAGGCCTTGCGTTCGATAAGCCACGCCATCCAGAACGCCCCGGTAGCGACATGGCTCGGCAGGATGTGGAAACTGGCGATAGCGGCAATCAGCAGCGGACCTCCGAAATAGGGGACCTCGAAGATGGGATACACGGCGAACTCCTGTCTTTAATGAGATTAATCAGGTGAGCAATTCTACGACAGTCTAGCGTTATTTAAGGAGAATTCAAGCTTCTTCTTGCCCTCCCATGCTCCGAAACAGATCACGGCGCGAAATTGTGCCACCCTGACAGACACGGCACATCCAAGCACAATCGCGGCACACCATGCTCCCTTAGCAAAACCCTTTCGCACTTTGGATCGCATAAAGTCGCGGCTATTCGCTCTTTCTTTGTCGTAATATATTGGCGCGGTATTTGCTCACAGCATAAGTATGTTTGTCTTTACCTTACCTATGGGAGCAGAGATATGTCCTACAAGATCCTGATTGCCGATGAC
>PKUI01000154.1 GCA_002869605.1 Desulfuromonas sp.
GATGCTGCTCGCCTACCTGGTCCGCTTCATGGCCGCCGGTTTCAAGGCGATCGACGGCGCCATGCACCGGGTTACCCCGAGTATCGACGAAGCGGCACGTCTCGCGGGGCTGCGCGGCCTGCACCTGCTCTCCAAGATTCACCTGCCGATGCTGCGCAGCGGCCTGCTGACCGCCTTCACCATGGTGTTCGTCGATGTGATGAAGGAGATGCCGATTACCCTCATGACCCGTCCATTTGGCTGGGACACCCTGGCCGTAAAGATTTTCGAACTGACCTCGGAGGGGGAATGGGAGCGTGCCGCGCTACCGGCAGTAACCCTGCTGCTGAGTGGCCTGCTGCCGATCGTTATACTGATGCGCAAGTCCGAACAGGATTAGGAGTAAGTGATGAATGCAACGGTTCTGGAGCTGAACAATATTTCCCAGGCTTACGGCCAGCACTGGGTGGTCAAAAACCTCTCCCTGTCCCTTGAAAAGGGGGAGATCGGCTGCCTGCTCGGCGCCAGCGGCTGCGGCAAGACCACGGTGCTGCGCACCATTGCCGGCTTCGAACCGCTGCTACGCGGCGAGATCCGCCTCAACGGAAACGTCGTCAGCCAGCCCGGCGCCTCCCTCCCTCCCGCAAAACGGGCTATCGGTATGGTCTTCCAGGATTACGCGCTGTTTCCACACCTGACCCTGTTCGACAACGTCGCCTTCGGCCTGCGCGAACTGGGAAAGAGTGACAAGATCATCCGCGTCAACGAGATGCTCGAACTGGTTGGCCTCAAGGAGGCGCACGCCAAGTACCCGCACGAAATCTCCGGAGGTCAGCAGCAGCGTGTCGCCCTGGCGCGTGCCCTGGCCCCCAGGCCTGATCTACTGCTGATGGACGAACCGTTCTCCAACCTCGACGTCACCCTACGTGAACGGCTCTCCACAGAAGTGCGCGATATCCTCAAGGCTTACGGTGCCACAGCACTGTTCGTGACCCACAACCAACATGAGGCCTTCGCCGTCGCCGACCGGATCGGCGTGATGGACAACGGCGCGATGCTGCAGTGGGACAACGCCCATGAGCTCTACCACTGCCCGCAGGATCGCCGGGTCGCCTCGTTTGTCGGCGAGGGGTTGCTGCTGCCCGGCATCGTCCGCGAAGGAAAACAGATTGAGACCGGACTCGGCCTGCTTGAGGGGATTTCTACCTGCGACTGCCTCCCGGAGCAGGTGGTCGACATCCTGATCCGCCCCGAGGACGTTATCCACGACGACGACAGCCCGGTCAAAGCCGAGGTGGTACGCCGCAACTTTCGTGGCGCCAACGTGCTCTATACCCTGCGCCTGATCAGCGGCGACTTGGTCCAGGCGCTGGTACCGAGCCACTGCGATCACGCCCCGGGTGAACATATCGGCATCCGCACCGACGTGCGACATATTGTGGTGTTCAGGAAGGACGAGGATGCGCCCCCTAACCGTTGAATTTGCACTGGACCGGCGCTGCCCCGGCGTGCGAGTATCGCAGCGCTAAAAAACTCACCGCATGCGGGGTCTTATGAAAAACAAGCTGATGCGTCTAGTCGAATTGATTCAGGAAGACTGTCCGGAGAACCTGATCGAGGCCTTCGCCGACCCGGACAACAAGAACCCCGCAGCCCACCTCGACCTGGTCAGCCGCGCGATTGACGCCCACCAGGTCCGCGCCGAAAAGCTGTGGCGCGCCGCCGGCAAGCAGCGCACTGAGGCCGAACGGGCCGCCAGCGCACGAGCCGACCTGGCTGCCTTTCTGTTCGCTTATCTTACCGGCGAACCGGACGAATATGCCGACAGTGCCCGCGAGGCGCTCGCCGCCCTCGGTCGTCATGCAGAGCTCGACCTGGTCCAGCTCCTTGCCCGCAGGAGATAAGATGGATTCAGAATCATCATCGCCAAACCGGGAAGAAGGGGTCGAGATCCCCTACACCGACCTGAAAAGGGAAACCCTGCTCAGGCTGATCGAGGAGTTCGTATCGCGCGATGGCGCCGACTGGAACGAAACCGGCGGCTCTCTCGAAGCAAAGGTCAGCCAGGTCCTCACGCAGCTTAAAAACGGTAAGATCAAGATTGTCTTCGATCTTGCCAGCCAGAGCGCCAACCTGGTGGAACACAAGTAACATCTCCTCCCTCCGTCAGCAGGGTCCCCCGAGCAGAAATGAGGCAACAGTATCCACCAACTGGACTTATGGACAATAGAGCTTTTTAGTGAGGATCTTTCACTTCGCAGAACCTGACCGGGGAAGATTATGAAAAAATTTTCAACAATGATTGTAGCTTACATCACCCTAAAATAGTTCTAGGGCCAGCACGTATGCATGGCCCTAGAACATTGAAGATAAAGATGGTCTCCGCAATAGAAGCGGAGGATTGACACAAACTGACTTTAGACCGCCACCTCCGCCGGTCGAGAATCCCAGAAGATTTCCAGTTCTTCCGCAGTAAACAGATTGTCGATATGCAGCAGCATCACAAAATTGTCGTCAGCAACCTTACCCATCCCCTGGATATAGTCGACCTTCAACTGGTTGCCGAGCTGGGGAGGCGGTTCGATCTGTTCGGGATGGATGCTGAGAACCTCCTCAACGGCATCGGTTTGAGCTCCCACAACCACTAATTCGCCGTCGAAGTTGACTTCAAGCACCACGATACAGGTATCCCGCGTTTTCTCAGCCCTGGAAAGACCGAAGCGCATGCGCAGATCAACGACCGGCACCACGCTGCCTCGCAGGTTGATGACACCGAGCATGTACTCCGGTGTTTGAGGCACCTTGGTGATTCTTGCCTCATCAAGCACCTCGCGCACATGGCTCACATCGACCCCGAACGCTTCTTTGTCGAGCTTAAAAGTTAGATATTGACACATTTCAACGTTGGTTTTCACGTTCTTCTCCGTATCGAAATGCGGAATTTCCCGCATGTTTTCACCTTAAAAATGCTCAAAGTTGGCATCAGCTTCGTCAAACGAAGAGATCAAAGGCTGAGCTGTGCGCTTGACCTGCACGGCATCGTTGCGCCGACCGTTAACCTGCGCATGCGCGGGGATCATCCTCTGGGTATTAACCTTGAAGAAATCAATAGTCTGGGCTAGCTGCTCCGCCTGGCTCGACAACTCTTCCGACGTAGAGGCCATCTCCTCACTCGAGGATGCATTTTGCTGAATCACCGAATCGAGCTGCTGAATTGCTCTGGCAATTTGATCAGCACCGGTATCCTGCTCGCGACTGGCGGCGGCAATTTCCTGCACCAGATCAGCCGTGCGCTGAATGTTCGGGACCAGTGCCTCGAGTTCCTTGCCGGCCTGTTCCGCGACCGCCACACTCGAATTCGAGAGTTCGTTGATCTCGCCGGCAGCCTGCTGACTCCGTTCCGCGAGCTTGCGCACTTCGGCGGCAACCACTGCAAAACCTTTGCCCTGCTCACCGGCACGCGCGGCCTCGATCGCGGCGTTAAGCGCCAGCAGGTTGGTCTGCCGGGCAATTTCTTCGATGATCTGAATTTTTTCGGCGATATTGCGCATTGCGGAGACCGTCTCTCCCACCGATTGTCCGCTCTCCTGGGCGTTGGACGCACTCTGCATGGCGATTTTCTCAGTTTCCTGCGCGTTTTCGGTATTCTGCCGGATATTGGCGACCATCTCCTCGATCGAGCTGGAAGCCTCTTCGGCCGACGCCGCCTGCTCCGTGGCGCCCTGGGAGAGCTCTTCCGAACTCGAGCTCAACGCCTGGCTCCCGGAGCTGACCTGGTCAACCGCCGAACGGACCTGGCCGATCACGTCACGTAACGAACCCACCATCTTCTGCAGAGCCAAGCCAAGTTGGTCACGATTTGAGGCCAGCTCGACCTCGGCGGTCAGATCGCCGTCGGCAATTTTTTCCGCAAGTACAGCTTTCTCTTTCAGCTTAAACACCATATTGCGCACCGCTGCATACAGGCTCTTGTCATCCACGTTCTGATCAAGGTTTAGATCCAGATCGCCTGAAGCAACATTCTGGGCAATATCCACCACCAGCGACGGCTCACCCCCAAGTTGGCGCATGATCGCCTTGGTGATCAGAACCGCAATGGCAATCCCTATCAGGATCGCCAGGCCGGCCAGCACCATGATCATGTTTACCGCCTTGGCATTCGAAGCCTGGAGCTGCGGTCCCAGTTCATCCTGTTCCGCCTTGATCGACAGCTTGACATCTTCGATGTCCTGCGCGATATCCGGACCAAGCTTGTCGAGGACATTCTTGATCAACTCGTTGCGCTCGCTGATCGCTGCGTTGATCCCCTTACTGGCCGCAAGATAGTTGTCGCCCTGAACCGCCACTTCTTTCATCAGCCGACGCCGATCGGCGTTCTGCAGCTGGCGATCCATGCCCTCGAGGTTTTCGAAAAATTTCCTCATTTCCGTATAGACCTGGTCCATATCGACCTGCTGGTTGGTCTTCAGGTATTTCATGATATACAGGCGTGTCCGCAGCATGGTGCGAATGGCGTCCGCCGCGCTGAACGCCGCCGCCTCGTCGTTATCCCTGCGTGCCGAATCCATGATCTCCAGCAGCCCTTTTTCGACCAGCGGACCAACAGCGACCATCTCCTGGTAGTACTGCTCGCGCAGTTTCTGTTTTTCGACCACCGTGTCGAAGGCGACATCGTACTGCTTTAATTTCGCATCAACTTCATCGATCAACTGCGCCCGCCGCGGATCCAGGATATCGACCTGCGCCGTCTCGACAAACTCCTGAGTCTTGTCGAGGTACTGCTCAAAGCGTTTGTGTACGTCCATGTCGGCCGTGATAATAAAGTCCTTGGCGTTCATGCGGACCATCAGCATGTTGGCCTGAACCCGACCGCTCAGATTGGTATCCCGCGCCAGCTCGCGATAACCGGTAAACCCGCTTGAAGCCTGGTTAAGGGCCAGGTAACCGGTCGTCCCGATCGCCAGCAGCATCACGACCAAAAAACCGAACCCGATCGACAGTTTGGTCCCCAATTTCAAATCATTCAACACTTTCCTAATCCTCCCCAGGATGAAATATGGGTGCTCAAGATAGCACCTAAACAAGAGAAACATCGCGACTGCGAGCGATTAGCGTCTCGCTCGTCGAGGCTCAAAACGAATTGGTCAGTTCACGTTTATTGCATTTGGGAACAAAAAAACCCACCTTCCGCAGAAGATGGGTTACGTCACAACATTCATGGTCGCGCAACTACGCGATTTTTGTCGTGGTAACCCGGCGATCCAAGCATTGGACCCGTAGCTTTGCGTCACTGGATTACTCCAGCTTTGCCTTTATCACTTATGTAATTTTTTTACACATATATTTCGTAAACTATATCCCGTCAAGCTAAATCATTAAACTAAAGAAAAAAACTCAACAACAGCCCAACAAGATTAACAACAGTTAACAATTAAGCCGTGCATAGTCTGATCTCCCGGCAAAAGCCAGGCTTTGAACCATCACTTAAACCGCGCAGAACAACATCTCCGCGCCAGTATGATGTACCCAGGATTAACGCAGCGGGTCGAACAGGTACTCCAGCCCGTTCACCTTGATCTCGTACACCGCGCGCAACTGGTCACCCAGCTTCCCCTTAGGAAATCCTTCTTTCGCCATCCAGACTACGTACGGCTCCGGTAGATCGACCAGGCGCATACCGGCGTGCTTGCCGTAGGGCATGCGCGCGGCGGCAAGTTCGAGGAGTTGCTGGTGTTCAAGTGGAAGGTTCGACATTCGTACACCTTGATTAAAAACATTGGTTAACTTCGCCGGTGGCGCCCGGCAGCGCCTTACTTTTCTTGCTTGCCCAAGAAAAGTAAGCAAAAGAAGGCACCCCGAACTCCGTCACCCGACGATCGGGTACCCTCGCTGTCCGGAAGTTTTAATCCAGCCGGCTCACGTGCTCGCCAGACGGCAAGATTAAAATCCCGGCACTCGGTGACTACACACGGGGCCCCGTAAGGGCCATGAAACAGGCAAAGTCATCCCCGCTCCTCCTTCCCGTGTGACGCCGCCGGAGCAGCTACGGTTCACGCCGAAACAGGCCGTAGAGTTGAGCGCAGCGAATGGCGAAGGCCCGGCGGGAGCCGTTGCTGCGCAGGGAACCCGCCGCCCTATGGCGGGCAAGGAGGTCGGGCGCGTTTCTTTGCTTACTTTCTTTACGCGCCTAAAGAAAGTAAGGCGCATGCCGGGCGCCCCCGGCGGTTTGAGGTTTCGGATTGCGGGGGCCAGAGGCAACGTCCCAGGGTTTAAGGTAGTCTACTACTTCCCTTTCACCCGAAACCCCGACTTGGCAAACGCATCCGCCATGCTTCCCATGGAAGGGTTTTGCTCTTTTGAGGTTTCCTTCTTCCGCGGCTGCTTCGCCTGCGGTTTCTTATCCGGCTTTGCGGTCCGCTCACCCTGCCCCTTTTCGACCTCGGCCCCTTTACGCATGCTCAGGCCGATCCGCTTGCGCTCGATGTCGACCGACACCACCTTGACCTGCACCTGCTGACCGACCTTGACCACCTCGTTCGGATCCTTGACGAAACGATCGGCGAGCTGGCTGATATGCACCAGGCCATCCTGGTGCACACCAATATCGACAAACGCACCGAAGGCGGCGACGTTGGTGACCACGCCGTTGAGGGTCATCCCCTCCTTGAGATCCTTGACCTCGGTAACATCCTCGCGGAAGCCGGCGCTGACGAAGGTGGCGCGTGGGTCGCGTCCCGGCTTCTTGAGCTCGGCTAGAATATCGCGCAGGGTCGGCAGGCCGATATCCTCGCCAACATACTTTTCGAGCTTGATGGCATCGAGCTTCGCCGGTTCTGAAATCAAGGCCGGAATTGCCAGCCCGGCATCGGCGGCCATCTGCTCGACCAGTCCATAGCGCTCCGGATGCACTGCGGTGTTATCGAGCGGCTGCTCGCCGTTGCGGATGCGCAGAAAGCCGGCCGCCTGCTCGTAGGCCTTGGGGCCGAAACGGGCGACCTTGAGCAGCTGGTCACGCCGCGCAAAAGCGCCCTCGGCATCCCGGTGGGCAACGATCGCCTTGGCCAAGGTGGTGCTGATGCCGGAAACAAAGCTGAGCAGTGCCCAGCTGGCGGTGTTCAGATCAACGCCGACGTAGTTGACGCACGACTCGACCACCGTGTCGAGCGCCTGCTTGAGGTTGCGCTGGTCGACGTCGTGCTGGTACTGGCCAACACCGATGCTCTTGGGGTCGACCTTGACCAGCTCGGCGAGCGGATCCTGCAGGCGCCGCGCGATGGAGATCGCGCCGCGCACGGTCAGATCGAGCTCGGGGAACTCCTCGCGCGCAATCTCCGAGGCGGAGTAGACACTCGCGCCGGCCTCGCTGACCATCACCACCTGCAGCTTGAGACCAGCCTCCTTGAACGTCTGGCGCACAAACTGCTCCATCTCGCGCCCGGCGGTGCCGTTGCCGATCGCCACCATTTCGATGTTATGATTCTGTACCAGGCGCAGCAGCTCGCGGCGCGCCTCGTCGATGCGGGCACCGCCACCGGTATGGGGATAAATGGTCACATGCTCCTGGAAGGTACCGGTGGCATCGACTACCGCCAGCTTCGAACCGGTACGCAGGCCGGGGTCGACACCAAGCACCCGGCGGCTGCCGGCCGGGGCAGCGAGCAGCAGGTGGCGCAAGTTCTCGGCGAACACCCGGATCGCCTCTTCTTCCGCCTTGAGCTTCGCATCGAGACGCACTTCGCCGACGATCGAGGAGCTGATCAGGCGGCTGTAGGCGTCCTCGACCACCGTACCGAGTTCGGCGACGTAAGCGCTGCCGGCGGGAACGAACTGTGCCTTGAGGCGCGAGAGGATCTCTTCATCCGGAGCCTCGACGCGGATACTGAGCACCTCTTCCGCCTCACCGCGGCGCATGGCGAGCATGCGGTGCGAGGGGATCTCGCGCACCGGCTCGGAGAAATCGTAGTACAACTCGAACTTGCTGACCGTCCCCTCCTTGCCGCGCGCCGGCTGCGAGCAGAAACGACCCTGCTTCCAGACCAGCCCGCGAACCGTAGCGCGCGCCTGCGCGTCGTCGGCAAGCTGTTCGGCAAGGATATGGCCTGCGCCCACAAGGGCGGCGTCCGCGTCCGGGACCTCGAGCTCATCGTCGACAAAACCGGCCGCCAGCTCGAGTGCCGGCGTCGTCCCGTCACCAAGCAACATTTCAGCAAGCGGCTCGAGCCCACGATCGCGGGCGATCGAGGCTTTGGTACGGCGCTTCGGCTTGTAGGGAAGATAGAGGTCTTCGAGCTCGGTCTTCTGACGCGTTGTCACGATCTTGGTGCGCAGCTCATCCGTCAGCTTGCCCTGCTCCTCGATCGACTTGAGGATCGCCTCGCGTCGCTCGTTCAGTTCGCGATGGTAATCGAGCCGCTCCTGCAGCAGGCGGATCTGGACTTCGTCGAGTTCGCCGGTCGCCTCCTTGCGGTAGCGGGCGATAAACGGAACCGTCGCCCCCTCCTCAAGCAATGCCACGGTCTGGGAAACCTGGCTCGGTTTAAGTCCGGTCTCTTCGACCAGGATGGCGTTCAAGGCTTTATTTTGCGGGTCAGACATGTGGTTATTTCCTTAGGGGAGAGTCAATCGACGCCTGCGCGCGAAGGGGAGGGATTTTAGCACAACCATGGTTCCGGAAAAGGGAAAATTTAGCCCCAACATCAACACCGCCGGGGGTGCCCGGCAGTACCATACTTTTCTTTGATGGCAAAGAAAAGTATGCAAAAGAAAGCCACCCCGAACTCCGTCACCCGACGATCGGGTGCCCTCGCTGGCCAGAAGTTTTAATCCTGCCGTCGACCATATCGCCAAACGTCAGGATTAAAATTCCGGCACTCGGTGACTGCGCATGGGGCCCCTTTCAGGCCATGGAACAGTCAAAGGCTTTCCTTCACCCCGTGTGACGCCGCCGGAGTAGTGACGGCTCACGCCGAAACAGGCCGTAGAGTTGAGCGAAGCGAATGGCGAAGGCCCGGCGGGAACCGTCGCTGCGGAGGGAATCCGCCACTTTGTGGCGGGCAAGGATCCCGGGCGCATTTCTTTGCTCACTTTCTTTGGGCGAGCAAAGAAAGTGAGGCGTCGTCAGGGGGCGCAACCCCTGGTTTTGATCCGCCCCTGGAACTCCCGGTTGAATCAACCTTTCCGGCGTGCGGATGGATCCGCCCAATGCACTTCCCACTTGCCACAGCGAACGCGACTGGTAAGGTGTCAATACAATAGATTCTGCGTCCAGAAAGGAGCCTTCCATGACGCGTTTACAACTTTCGGCCCTGCTCCTGTGTCTCATCGTCCTCTCCGGCTGCGCCGCAGGCGGCGGCTTCGACACCGGCAAGGCCCTGAGCATCGGCGCCGGAGCCCTGCAGGCTTCGCTGCTCGACGAAGCGAGCGTGCAGCAGGCAGCTACGCTCTCAGCCCAGGAGATGGACAGTCAGAACCAGGTCGCTCCTGCAGCGAACCCTCACACCAGGCGCCTTATGCAAATCACCTCAGGGCTCGCCAACTACGACGGGCTGAACCTTAACTTCAAGGTCTACCTCTCCGATACGGTCAACGCTTTCGCCATGGCCGACGGCACGGTGCGGGTCTACTCGGGGCTGCTCGAGCTGATGCCTGACGATCAGGTGCTGGCGGTCATAGGTCACGAGATCGGCCACGTCAAGCTCAAGCACAGTTACCGGCAGATGCGCGAGGTGCTGATAACCAACGTCGCCTTCGATGCCGCCGGGGCGGTGAGTGAGACCATCGGCGCGCTGACCTCTTCGCAGCTCGGCGCCCTGGGCAAGACAGCAATTTCGGCGCACTTCTCACAGGGAGACGAGCTCGAAGCGGACGCCTACGCGGTGCGAGCTCTCAAGCAGATGGGCAAGGATCCTTACGCCATGCAGCGTTCCATCGAAACCCTGCAGCAACAGGGAGGCTCAGGCGGCGGTTTTCTCAGCTCCCATCCGTCGAACCAGGACCGGATCAAAAAGATCAAGGCGGAGATTGAAAAACTGAACTAGAGGGGCGTTCTCGCCCCTCAGATTATGAGCAAAACCCAGAGCACAAAATCGGTGCCGCACGCAAAGCCGCAAAGATCGCAAAGAGACCCTAACCCCGAAGACTTGACACCTTGCTTTTGCGCCTTTACGGCTTCGTCTCGTGGAACCTACTTTTGGTGCGTGAGAAAAAGATTTTTGATTCTTTTGAATTTTTGATTGAGGTCACATTTTTCAGTATGACGTTGTCAGAACTCTGAAGGGTACACCCCTTACACCCTCCATTGTCCACACGCAACGCCCACCTCCAGGCCGATCAAACGTGTTCAGATGCCAGGCGTCTGCTGTGTGAGAAGCGAGGCGTAGCGGAAGCTACATCGCAGCGACGAACACGAAGGCAACGCCGCAGATGGTCGCGTTTCATCGGCCGTTCAACGATACCCCCTGGCCTGCAGCGAAAACAGATGCGCGTACTGACCGCCCCTGTCCATCAACTCGGCATGCGTGCCCCGCTCCACCACCTGCCCCTTGTCGATCACCACGATCTGGTCGGCCATACGCACCGTTGAGAAACGGTGCGAAATCAAGATCGTCATCTTTCCGGAACTCAACTCGCGGAAGTGTTCGAAGACCGTAGCCTCGGCGGCGGCGTCCATGGTCGCGGTCGGCTCGTCAAGCACCAGGATATCGGCGCGGCTACGCATAAAAGCACGGGACAGGGCGATCTTCTGCCACTGCCCGCCGGAGAGCTCGCGCCCCCCCTTGAACCACTTGCCAAGCTGAGTGTCGTACTGCGCGGGGAGCTTGGCGATAAACTCCTCGGACATCCCCTTGACCGCCGCTTCCTGCCAGCGCTCGCGATCGTCGAAGTGGGTGACATCTCCGGCGCCGATGTTCTCACCGACCAGGAACTGGTAGCGACCGAAGTCCTGGAAGATCACTCCGATGCGCTGGCGCAGCGCCTCGCTCTCCCAGCGCTGCAGGTCGAGCCCATCGAGCAATATGCGCCCGGCGTCCGGCACGTAGAGCCGGGTGAGCAGCTTGATCAGGGTGGTTTTCCCCGAGCCGTTCTCACCAACCAGTGCGAGGCTCTCGCCCGGTTTGAGGTGCAGGCTCACCTCCTTGAGGGCTGGCTCCTCGCTGCCGGGGTAGCTGAATCGGACCTCTTCGAATCGCACCCCGTCGCCCGGGTGCGGCCCCTGCTGTAGCTCCCCGCCCCCTTCCGGGACCGGTTGTTCGAGGTACTCGTAGAGATTGGAGAGGTAGAGGTTGTCTTCGTACATACCGCTGATCGCCGAGAGGCTCGCCGAGACCGCCGACTGTCCCTGCTTGAACAGCATCAGGTACATGGTCATCTGACCGAGGGTGATGGTGCCGATGATCGCCGCGTAGGCGATCCAGGCGTAGGCACCGTAGAAGGCGGCGGTACCGAGCAGACCGAGCACGAACCCCCAGCTGTCGCGACGCAGGGTCAGGCGCCGGTCCTCGGCAAAGAGCTTGGCGAAGATTGCCCGGTAGCGCTCGAGCAGCTTCGGCCCGAGGCGGAACAGCTTGACCTCCTTGGCGTAATCCTCGCGCGCCAGTACCGTTTCCAGGTACATCTGCATGCGGGTCTCGGGGGAACGCCAGCGGAACAGGCGGAACTTGTCGCCGGAGAACTTGGCCTCGGCGAGAAACTCGGGGATGCCGCCGCAGATCAGGATCGCCACCGTCCAGGGCGAGAACTGCACCAGCAACACGCCGTAGCTGACCAGGGAGATGCCATTCTGCACCAGGCCGAAGGTACGGGTTACCAGCGACAGCGGACGGGTCGAGGCCTCGCGCCGCGCACGGGTGAGCTTGTCGTAGAACTCGGAGTCTTCGAAGTGCGCAAGCTTGAGGGTCAGCGCCTTCTCGAGGATCATCAGGTTGATACGCTGCCCCATCAGCGCCCGCAATAGCGCCTGGCAGGTGGCGATGCCGCGCTGGCTGCCGGCGATCAGCGCCACCACCGCAGCCTCGGCAGCGACGAACCACATCACCGGCGCAAGCTCGGTATGACCGGTTTCGCGATGCAGCCCCATGGCCGCGACCACCCCATCGACGATCAGCTGGCCGATCCAGGCCACCGCCGCCGGCAGCACACCCGCGACCAGGGTCAACAGCGCAAAGATCAACGCCAGGCGTGCACTGGTGCTCCAGACCAGCTCCAGCGCCCGACGGCTGTAGCGAAACACGTCGAACAGCTGTCGCGGTGGCGGGTTGGTGTCGCTCGGCAAGGGTGGATATTTCACGTGGGATCCTGTCTCAGTGAGATTTGCGAGTAATGATCATTTTAGCATCCGGGGGCACGCTGCAAACCGCTATGCAACCCGGTAATGGTGTAACGACAGACCGGCGTCGGAATCGACTTCGGGGAAATCGTCACCGGGAAGCAGGCGCCCGATCAGCTCGGCGCCTGGCAATTGCACGGCAAACAGTCCATCGAGGTAGGCCGGGCCGAGGGTCGGCGCATTGTGGCAAGCGAGAATTTCACCGCCGGGAGCGACCAGGCCCGGGAGGCTGCGCACCAGCTTCGGCCAGTGACGCTCGGCGGTGAAGCTGTTACCTTGCGACGCGGGGGGGTCGCAGATCACCAGGTCGAAGGGGCCGAGCTTGCGCAGCTTGCTGCGACTACGGAAAAACTCGAGCGCCAGAAAACTCGCCCTGCGCGTATCGAGCTCGTTGAGTCGATGGTTGAGTTTGCCCAGTTCCAGGGCGCCGCGGTTCATGTCGAGATTCACCACCTGCTCCGCGCCGCCGGCGAGCGCCGCCACCGAGAAACTGCAGCTGTAGGAGAACAGGTTCAGCACCTTCTTGCCAGCCGCGCGTTCGCGCACCAGCTGCCGGCCGACCGCCATATCGGGAAAAAAACCGACGTTCTGCGCCTCGCCGAGGCGCAGCCGGAAACGCAACCCCGCCTCGAGCGCGTCGAGCTCCTCCGGAAGCACACCGTACAGCAGGCGGCTCGGGGCGTTCTTGCGGAAACGCTCCTGCAGCAGGATCGCCTGCGGCGGCTGCGGCAACCCGAGCAGGAGCTCAACCAGCCCCTCAAGCCACGCCGCCTCCCGTTCACGATAGAGCATCACCATCACCAGCGGCGGATAAGCATCGATCACAAGATCCGCGTAGCCGGGAAAGCAGTGACCGCGGCCGTGGAACAGGCGGCGGGCGTTCTCCCCTTCCGGGAGGTGACGGCGTATTTCATCAAGGAGGGTTTGCATGGGGAGGGATTGTGGCAGAAAGATGCGTCCTTGACCAGATGAAAGGGGCAAAACAGCTTCACCATCTGCCGAGCAAAATCGGCACAGCCCCTCGAAACCTCATTCGCGGGGTTGCGGCCCCGCACGCCGCCTTACTCTTTTGTGACGCCCCAAAAGAGTAAGCAGAAAAGGGCACCCGACCTCCTTGCCCGCCACAAATCAGCGGGTGCCCTGCGCAGCAACGCTCCCCACCGGGCCTTCGCCATTCGCTAACGCTCAACTCTTCGGCCTCTTTCGGCGTGAAGCGTCGCCGCTCCGGCTGCGTCACACGGGAGAAGGAGAAAACCTTTGATTGTTCCATGGCCTTTACGGGGCCCCGTGCGCAGTCACCGAGTGCCGGGATTTTAATCTTGCCGTCTGGCGAGCACGCGAGCCGGCTGGATTAAAACTTCCGGACAGCGAGGGCACACGATCGTGGGTGACGGAGTTCGGGGGGCCTTCTTTTGCTTACTTTTCTTGGGCAAGCAAGAAAAGTAAGGCGCTGCCGGGCGCCCCCGGCGACATTGGTTTAGAATTACGCCCCCCCTCATCTCTCACTCTTGACACCCACCGCCCCTGCGACTAGACTCGGGCGACTTTGCGACACCATTCAGGGAGAAGGACTATGACCAGCTGTCCATGCGGAAGCGGCAACGAATACAGCGTCTGCTGCGAGCCGATTATCAAGGGAAAGAAAAAAGCGGAAACTGCCGAACAATTGATGCGCGCGCGTTACAGCGCTTTCGAAAAGGTGGAGATCGACTTCATCCACGACAGCAACCACCCCGACCACCGCTCGGACTTCGACCCCAAGACGACCCGCTCCTGGGCGGAGAATTCGGAGTGGCACGGGCTGACCATCCTCGACACGCTCGATGGCGGCGCCAAGGACGACACGGGCGAAGTAGAATTCATCGCCAAGTACCGCGACAAGAGCGGCATCCGCAGCTACCATGAGCGCGCGCAGTTCGTAAAACAGAAGAAAGCGTGGTACTTCACTGAAGGCGAGATGGTCAAGGGCGCCCCGATCACCTCGAACAAGGTGGGACGCAACGACCCCTGCCCGTGCGGCAGCGGCAAAAAATACAAGAAGTGCTGCGCCTGAGCACGCGACGATGAAAATCCGCAAGGTCGAAGCCGAGCACCACGCCCGGGTCTATGCCCTGCTCAAGAGCGCCTTCCCTGGCAGCAACTACGAGGCGAACCTGGTGCGGCTGTTTCATACCCGCCAGACCCCGGTTCACGAGTGGGCCTGCATCCAGAGCGGCAAGGTAATCGCCTACCTCGCCTTCTCCAACGCCTACCGCGGCAAGGAAGTATGCGGCCTGCACCTGGCACCGATAGCGGTGGCGCCCGAATGGCAGCTACAGGGGATCGGCAGCCAGCTGCTCCGTTTCGCCCTGCGCCAGGAAGAGATTAAACAGGAAACCCTGTTCGTGCTCGGCGAACCGGCCTACTACCGGCAGTTCGGCTTCACCTCCACCGACAGTCCGACATGTCCCTATGATCCCGACAACCGCCACTTCCTGAGCCTGCGTAACGACAGCCACGACAGCTTCACCGTCGGCTATGCCCCGGAGTTCCAGAGCGCCGGCAAGCCAAGAGCGAGCCGTGGTAAACGTCGACGCTGATTGTTGCCTTTCAGATGAACAAACAGCTCCTGCTCCAACAGATTATCGCCACCCTCGAAGCTGACCTCGTGCTGTTTTCAGCCGCCGCAAAGGCCGCACACCAGGCCGCCACCCACGAGCAGTGCCAGCCCGACAACAAGTACGACACCACCGCCCTGGAAGCCTCCTACGTGGCCCAGGGCCAGGCGAACCGGGCCGCCGAAATCCGTGGGGCGCTGGATTGCTACCGAAGTCTTGAGTTGCAGGAGTTCGACGATACCACCCCGGTGCGTCTCACCGCGCTGGTAACGCTCGAAGATACAGATGGGGATACGCGCCGGGTATTTCTTGGCCCCGAAGCCGGTGGGATGAAGATAGATTTTAAAGGGGAGCGCTGCGTGGTGGTTACGCCCGAAGCACCGCTCGGGAGAGCCCTGCTCGGCAAGCTGTGCGATGATGAAGTCGAGATCGGTGCAGGGAAGTCCCGCAGCACGTATCTGCTGACCGAGGTCATCTGAAAACTAGCCTGTCAGCGGGAGTTCGAAGCTGACCGTGGTCCCCTCCCCGAGGGTGCTTTCCACCGTCACCTGCCCCTGGTGAGCCTCGATGATTTCCTTGACGATCGCCATGCCGATCCCGAACCCCGAAGGGCTGGAATCTGAGGCGTCGACTCTGTAGAAACGCTCAAACATCCGCTCGCGCTGCTCCTCGCTCATACCGATCCCCTGATCTCTCACCATGAATCGATAGTTCTCACCACTCAGTTCGCCCTGCACCGCTATGGTACTCCCCAGTTTGGAGTATTTAGCCGCGTTGTTCAGCAGGTTGTCGAACACCTGACCGATGCGGCCGGGATCGGCCAGCACATGGCTCTCATCCTGCTCCAAAGAAACCTCGACGAGATGCCCGGTGGAGAGTTTTTTCAACAACAGCTCAACCTCCTGCAGAAGGTCACACACCGCGCAGGGAACAATTTTCAGCGGCAGCTGACGTCCGGCCTCAATGCGCGACAGGTCAAGCAGGTTGTCGACCATCTAGGAGAGGTCGTAGCATTTGCGCTGAATGTAACCCAGATATTCCCCGCGCTCGGCATAACCCAGCTCGGGGTTATCGGTCATCAGCTCGGCAAATCCCTGGATGGTCGTTAGCGGGGTACGGAACTCGTGCGCTGCCGTGGTGATCAGCTCTGACTTGAGGCGGTCGTTGGCGCGTATCGCCTCTTCTGCCTTGCGCCGCTCGGTGATGTCGGTGACGATCGAAGCGAAGCCGGTCAGTCGGCCGCGGCCGTCACGCAGATAGTTCCAGTCCACCTGGATGTCAACCGTGCCGCCGGTCTTGACCAGGTTACGCGTCACGTACGGGGTCGGTTCGGGCTGTTTCTCCACTAACTCCTGCAGATACTCAACGAGCATCTTTCTCTCATCCTTGTCAGGATACTTATCCCAGATCGCCGTACCGACCGCCTCGTTGGGGTCGAGACCGAAGATCCTGTCGTAGGCGGGGTTGGTGAAGGTGATGACGCCCCGGGTATCGCTCTCCTGGATGCCGTGTGGGATGGTTTCGACCAATGCGCGAAAACTCTCCTGGACCTTCTGAAAACTGCGGGCTTCACCCTGCAGCGCCACGATGTAACGATGTACCAGCCAGGCCAGCAGCAACGCAGTCGCAGCCACAAAAAACCAGCCTTTGAAGGTCTGTAGCCAGCTCAGCTGCTCGGCATCGGGGAAGAGCCCATACAGCAGACGGTCGGAGAGAACGATCCACGCCGCAGCCACCACGGCGTAGATCCCGGCCACTTTGAGCGGCGCCTCCCAGGGCCGTCCTCGAAAATCGGTATCCCCGAGTATGTCAAAGTCAGGTCGTTGCATAAAAGGTCGTCGCACTCCCAGCTTATGCCTAGAATTTCAAGGCATTCTACACTCTACACAGCCCAATCGAAAAGTTTTCCATCAATCAGACGGGTACGGATTACGCGGATCGGCCTTGAGGCGCATATCGAGGACGTCAAGCAGCTTGAGGGCCGCCGCCCGGGGCTGGAGCTTCAACAGTTGCCGTTCCAGCCCTGGCAAACCACCAGGCAGGTTGGCGACCAGGTAGTCGTAGGCATCCTGTGGCTTACGGGCCTGAAGAGCCTCGAGTTCCGTCAAGGTACGTCGATGAGTGCTCTGCAGGCCATTCTTCACCCCCCAGCTCATCAGCTGGAATACCGGCAAAAGCTCCGGGTCAGGGGGTTCACCCGCCGCTTTCAGTTTGAGGGCAGCCACCTGGTTCAGGGGGAGCAGGCGTAGCGTATCGAGACCGACGTCCGAACCCATCAACCCTCCCTCTCGGACCCGGAGCGGCGCCCACGCAGCGTTTCAAGCGAAAAACCGAAATAGTTCAGGCACAGGTAGAGGGTCGCCACCGCTGTCGCTTCATCCAGGTTGCCGATCAACGGAAGATTGTCCGGGATCAGTTCGAACAGACCGGCCCCGGGGTTGAGCAGATAAACAAAACAGAAGAGACCAAGCAGGAAGGCACCAACTTTTTTCATAAAAACCTCGGGACTGGAGTAGCTGCATCATCTTAGAACAAGAAGCGTCACGAGGCAATCGCTGCTCTTCCCGCCCACATCGCCAGATAAGCCTGGCACGTGCGCGTAAAATCAGTATAATCCCACCCCATGACAACGCTAATCATTCTTCTCTACCTCGCCGTCCTTACCGTTCAGTGCGGGCTCCATCGCCTCAATAACCACCACCTCAGAGCTCATGGGCACCAGGTTCCGAGCGGCTTCGAAACGGTGATCGACGCGCAGAATCTGGCGCGGTCTTCCGACTACACCCTCGCCAAGGGCCAGCTGTCGCTGATCCGCCGCCTGTTCGACAGCGGCCTCACCCTGCTGTTCGTCTTCGGCGGACTGCTCGCCTGGTACGACGGCTGGCTCGGCAGCTTCAACTTCGGTTTCATCGGCGCGGGGCTCGCCTTCTTTCTGCTGTTGTCTCTGGTGCAGGGTCTGCTCGGCCTGCCCTTCGATCTTTATAACCACTTCCGGATTGAGAAGCGCTTCGGCTTCAACCACATGAGCCTCAAGCTCTGGTGTGCCGATCAGCTCAAGACCGCACTGCTTTCGACTCTGCTCATGTCGCTGTTGATCTGCGCCGCCCTGTGGCTGATTAAAGCTGCGCCGCAGACCTGGTGGCTATGGGTATGGGGACTGCTGGTCGGCTTCGCGCTGCTGATGATGGTGCTCTCGCCCTACCTGATCGAGCCGCTGTTCTTCAAGTTCGAGCCGCTTCAGGTCGAAGGTCTCGAGGCGCAAATCCGCGCCATGATGGAGAAGGCCGGCCTGTCGGTGAGCAAGGTGCTGCAGGTCGATGCCTCGAAGCGCAGCGGACACTCCAACGCTTATTTCACCGGTCTCGGCAAGCAGAAGCGGGTGGTGCTGTTCGACACCCTGCTCGCGCAACTCGACAACCAGCAGATCCTGGCGGTGCTCGCCCACGAACTCGGACACATGAAGAAGAAGCACATCGTCAAGCGCCTGCTGCTGATGGCCACTGTCGCCCTGTTCTACTGCTGGCTGACCTGGGTGCTGATCGACTGGGCGGGGCTCCCCGCGTTGGTCGGGCTCGATGCGGCGAGCTTCTACGCGCGGGTGGTGATCCTGTTCTTCCTCGCCGGGATTCTCACCTTCCCGCTCACGCCGCTGTTCAGCCTGCTGTCGCGCCGTGACGAGTACCAGGCCGACCGCTTCGCCTGCGAGCTGCACGGTAACCCCGAAGATCTGGCCAGCGCGCTGGTCGAGATGAGCCACAAGAACCTCGCCAACCTCCACCCGCATCCACTCTACGCGCGTTTCTACTACTCGCATCCGCCGGTGGTTGAGAGGGTGAATAATCTGCGATAAACCTTGAGAAAAAACTGAAACGTAATCAAAACTGCCGGGGGTGCCCGGCAGCACCTTACTTTTCTTTGATGGCAAAGAAAAGTAAGCAAAAGAAAGCCACCCCGAACTGCCATGAAACAGTCCAAGGCGTATCCCTCTCCCGTGTAACGCCGCCGGAGCAGCGACGCTTAGCGCCGAAACAGGCCGAAGAGTTGAGCGCAGCGAATGGCGAAGGCCCGGCGGGAAGCGTCGTTGCGCAGGGAACCCGCCGATCCTCAGCGGGCAAGGAGCCCGGGCGCCCTTTTCTGCTTACTCTTTTGGGGCGTTACAAAAGAGTAAGACGGCGTGCGGGGCCGCGACCCCGCGACCTTGAAACGCATGAACGCAAAGAAGGGGACAGCCTATATGGACTGTCCCCTTCTTTTCCTTACCCTTCTATACACCAACTACGGCTCCAGCAACCCCTTGCTCCGCAACTCCTCAAGCAGCTCCCGTCCCCGATTCAGGTCATCGAAGATGATCGCCGAGGTCATGGTGGCGCTGGTCACCGCATCGACCTTGGCGCTGAACGTCCAGCCCCCGGCCAGCGGCCTGCCGACCACCCGCCGGGTGAACTGCGCGACCTCCGCTTCGTCCCACTCGACGTTGCCGTACTTGGTCAGATGCAGTGGCTTGAAAGAGAGCACCATACCGCTGGCATCAAAGACATAAAAGAAATGCACGCTGTGACAGATATCGCAGATCGCCGAGCGGCTGGCAACCTCGGCGAACAGTGGCTGGCGTCTGCCGTCACGCACCACGCTGGCCGTGTAGACCTGGCGCCCGCTCGGAAGCGTCCGCAGCCGAACCTCTTCCACCGCCTCGCCCTGCTCGGCGAAGGCCACAGCGATCATGCCTTCCAGCTCCGCAGCCGATTGCGGCGGCTGCAGCAGTTCGCCATCCGACTGCTCCAGCGGCGGCAAGGTGGCGAAGTCGCTGACCTTCATCTGCAGCATCTGCTTGAGATAGTCAAACAGCTCCTGCATCTTGTCATCGCCGCCGAGATGGGTATCGGCGATCACACCGATATCCCCCGGCTGGTCACGCAACACGTAGAGGGTAAACGGGGTGCGTCCCGCATTCAGGGCGCGGTGCAGGTCAAAGTGGCGATCGGAGACCACCGGGAAGGCAACCTCGTAGATATCGACGAAATCGGCGATGTCCTCGCTGTCGTTGGCCACCGCCACGCCGAGCATCTTGACCCGGCCGCGGGTGGCAGGATCGGCCTCGAGCATCTGGTAGAGCTCGTTGTAAGGCTTGGTCTGCCTTCGGCAGTGGGGACAGAGGATATTGAGGATTTCGACCAGCACCACCTTCCCCTCGACCTGTCGCAGGGTAAAGGGCTGATCATCCTGCAGGCCGAGGTAGGCGCGCTGTGCCGAATCCTGCGGCGCGGGCAACGGCACCTCCGGGAAGGTCTCACCACTGCCGAGCGAGGGGACCAGCAGACAGGCGGCCAGCGATAGCAGTACCAGGCATTGAACGATGCGGAGCGGATGTCGAAGCGTCTTTTTCAGCACGGTCACCTCCGAAGTAAACGAATTCAAGGACAGGCGATGTTCAGAGGATAGCACGCGGTGTGCATGCTGTCAGTCCTGACGCGATCGTTGGGCACCTTGTCTGCAGCAAGCACCTCATTGATCACCTGAAGTCTCTGATGTTCAAAGCAAAAAACACTCGCAACAAAAGCTACCACTAGGCGCAGCAGCAAAGTTAGGCCCATAACAGGCTTGCGGCAAGGCTCCACATCACACAGCCAATCAGTACGTCAAGGACCTTCCACGCGGTCTCCTTGCGAAACAACGGGGTCAGCAACCGGGCCCCGTATCCGAGGCTGTAAAACCACGCCAACGACGCACTCATCGCCCCGACGGCGAAGAAGGCCCGCTCGTGGGCAGGATGCTGGGCGGCAATGCTGCCGAGCAACACGACTGTATCGAGATAGACATGCGGGTTTAGCAGCGTCAGCGCCAGCGTCGTCATGATCGCCCACTGCATGCTGTTCGTGCCTTTGTCCGCCTCGTCGACCTTCAGCGATCCGCCCTTGACGGCTGCGTAAAACGACTTCACCCCGTAGGCGAACAGGAACAGCGCACCGCCCCAGCGGGCCACATTCATAAGCAGCGCGGAAGACGACACCAGGGTACCGAAACCTGCCACCCCTAGAAGAATAAGCAGCGCATCACAGGCAAAGCAGATCGTGCAGATCGTAAAGACATACTCGCGGCGCAACCCCTGCCGCAGTACGAAAGCATTCTGGCTGCCGATCGCGATGATCAGGCTCGCGCCCAGTGAAAATCCCTGCAGTAACGGCGTCAGCATCGACATCCCCGCCGATTATCTGCAAGCTGCCGCAGCATCTCCCGCGCCAGCTGTTCACTGTAGGTATTGAGCTTCCAATGCCCCGGGCTCCAGCCCTTTAGAAAACGGTGAAAATCGGTCCAGGCAACCGGGAACAGAGCACGCCACTCGGCTTCGAGGGCCCCTCCGTCAAGCTGCGGTTGGTAAACCTTCAGCATCCGCTCCAAGGTGGCAAAGTAGTAATCGAGCAGCTGCGGCACCTGCTTTCGACAATCCTCTTCCCCTAGACAGCTGCCGATAAAGTAGGCCACGTCCTGCATGCCGCAGCCGCCGCCGACGTACTGGAAGTCGACCGCTGCTACCCCTTGACCCTCGTCTGCGAAACAGAAGTTGGCGAGCTTGGCGTCACCGTGCACCAGGGTTCGGAAGCGGCATTCACGCAGCAGCCGGTCGAGCTCGGGAGCTGCCGCCTTCAGTGCCGGATCATCGAGAGCCTGCAGCTCATCGGGGCGAGTAGCTAAATGCCAGTAGGTCCCCTGCGGCCACAACCCGCACGGTTCGTCGCCGAGGAAGGTGGCGTGGAAGTTCGCCAGCCAGTCGAGGCAGAGGCGCAGCTCCTGAGGCGTGACCTCCGTCCTGCGCTGCGCAAAGCCGGCGGCATCGAGATCTTCGAAGACCATCAGCGTTTCGTCACCACAACTCTCGATGGCCAGGCAGTGCGGCACCCGGCAGCCGGACCCACAACGTGAGCTCCAGTCGCGGTACCAGGCGCTTTCGACCTGGTAGGAGCGCAGCTTGCGCTGGTGAGAGAGCTCCGTGTTCCAGCCGCGCGGATGCCCGTCCTGCTCCGGGAGGCGCACCTGCTTGACCACCACGCTCGCGCAGCGGCCGCCGTGCACCCGGTAGCGCAGGGTTGCACCGTAGCCGCTCCAGAGTTCCTGGATCCCCTCGACCAGCTCGAGCGACGTGCCGCCGGTAGCGCCCAGAATCAGCGCGGCGGCAGCGTCAGGCATCGTTGCGGCCCAGGTCGGCAACTTCGGCTGCGGCAAGGATCTCGACGATGCGTGTGGCATCGCCGGCGGTCATGGCTTCGAGCGGAATAAAGAAGAAGGCGTGCTGGTCGTGATAGAGCAGGAAGCCGGGTTCAAGCTTGCGATACCCGGCGAAGTTATCCCACGGCTGGCTGTAGCCGGCGTTCTCGCTCCGTACCGAAAGCTCGCCGGGGGAGATCGCTACCGACAGCTCGGCGCCGTAGAAGGGGTGCTTGCGGGCGGTGCGCAACGAGCGGATCACCAGCAGCGGCTTCGACAGCACCCCGAACAGGCCGGTTGCCATAAGCAGCGAGGCGATCGAGATGTTGGCGTAGAAACCGCCGAAACCGAGACAGGCGATGACGATGCAGACCACGCCCCACAGGTAACGCTGCGTAAGCGATTTCTCGCAGCCATAGTGCGCCTCGAAAAAACGGCGCCACAGCTCCTTGCTGAGGCTATAGGTGAGCAGGATGGTTTCAGGCATAGTTTTCACCTCAGGGCGTACAGCGTCTCGTTGGTTTTCCGCCAACCCGGCTGCTCGCCGGAGAACAGGGGTGACAGGGGCTGGTAGTGGTAGACCGCCAGCCGTTCGCAGGCGCGGGTGATCGCCACGTAGAGCAGGTTCTGGCCGATCTCGCTCACCGGATAGGCGCGCTCGCTCGGGTTCCACAGGATAACCCCGGTGAACTCGAGCCCCTTCACCTGGTGGGCGGTGGTGATCAGTATCCCCGGTTCGAAGGAGAGATCGGCGGTCTGCAACCGCACCCCGGGCAACCCCTTAAGCGCCTCGTGAACCACGAAGGCCTCCTGGCGGAAGCGGCAGATGATCGCCGTCAGGCTGTGATGCTCACGGGCGAGCAGTGCACCGACCGCGCGTCGCAGCGCATCCAGCGCCACGTCCTGGCTGTCATAGTGGTGCAGGCGCGGCTTGGCACCATCGTTGACCACCTCCCCCAACGCGCGCCCGGCAACCTTTGCCGCAAGCGTCATGATCGGGCGGGTCGAGCGGTAGCTGATCGCCAGTTCACCGGCTGCGAGCCCGGATCCCTGCAGCTCGAGTTGAAAGGCCGAGAACCCGGCGGCGTCGACGAATTCAAGGATCTTCTGCCTCTCATCGGCGCAGACCGTCAGGCTGCGGCGACGGGTGGTGGCATCCATCAGCGCATGCAGTTCGACCAGCGACAGGTCCTGGGCCTCATCGATCAGCACGTGGTCGTACCAGCCGAGCGCCCCGGGGATCTCAGCACCGGCGCGGCGCAGCTGGGCAAGGTGGATCAGCGGTCCGGCGTCATCGAAACTGATCGCCTCGCAGCCCGGCTCGAGCAGCCGCTCCCCTTGACGGGCCAGGGACTCGAGCCGCTCGGGGTCATCACAATGGCGGCGCAGAAGCGCGCCGTCACGGTAGAAGGCACCGAGGTCGGCCAGCGGCGAAGAGTCAGCCGGTCGCGCGGCGTACTCGCGCAGCGCCTCGAAGAAGGCGACGCTCTTTTTCAGCGCCGTCAACCCGGCATCACGGGTCGGTACGAAGCGCAGCTTCAGGTCGAGTCCACGCAGCGCCCGTAGCGCCCAGGAGTGAAAGGTCTCCACCGGCAGCTCGGGGGTAAGCAGCTCCTGCGAGCTCTTCTTCACGTAGTTGCACAGCGAGCGGTTGAACATCACCACCAGGCAACGGTTGGGGCGGAAGCGCTCGGGCTGGTTGAACACCAGGTAGGAGAGCCGGTGCAGGGCGACGGTGGTCTTGCCGCAGCCGGCGCCGCCGGTCAGGTACAGGCAGCCGTCGCTGTTGCGGGTAATCAGCCCGAACTGCTCGCGCGAAATCAGCGCCACGATATCGACCATGCGGTGGTCGCCGCTCTGCTCCTTGCGCAGGGCACTGACGTTGGAACGCTGCGGATCGCACCACTGCCCGTCCCGCTTCTCGTAGGCGGTGCGGCCGCGCTGCAGGCTGCGCAGCTCGCGGCTGACGATGCCGTAGGCGAGCTTCTGTTCGATGACGCCGCTGCGCTCCCGCTCGCCGATATCCTCCTCGTACTCCTCCCCCTCATCCCACTCGTAGTAGAGTTTCGAGATCTCCGCCCGGCGCCAGTCGGTAACCAGCACCCGGTTGCCGAGCATCAGCCCCTGTTTGCCGAACAGGATGTGCTTGCGGCCGATCGCCGGGTCATCGTCGCGAATTGCGATGCCGGCGAGATAGGGGGTGGCAATCTCTTCAAAGGGGATCAGGTACTTGGCCGGATCGTACTGGGAGAGCCGCTCGATCTCTTCGGTCAGCTTGTCGATCTCGCGCGGGTTGTTGCTCGCCAGCCGCTCATGTTCGATCTCGCGCAGTTTCTGCTTGTGTGCACCGAGCTTCTGTTTGCGTTCGCTGTTATAGGCATCGGCGCCGACACAGATCTCGTCCAGGCGTTGTTCTTCATCAACAATCAGCTGCGCTGCAGCCGCGTGCAAATCATGACTCATGGTATCTCGGTAGCGTATTGCAGGTTACGGTTTCACGGCAGTAAAAACTGCACGCAGCGGAGCCGGGTGCCCCTCGATGGTCCGGGTGGTGTCGTCGGGGTCGAGAAAGTCGGGGAGCGACTCGAAGGTCATCCACTCGGTGGTGCGTTGCTCGTCGCGGCTCGTCGCTGTCACGTCGACACAGCGCACATCGCGAAAGCCGCTGCGCGCCAGCCACTGCACCAGGGTCGGCACGCTCGGCAGAAACCAGACGTTGCGCATCTTGGCGTAGCGCCCAGGCGGCAAAAAGGCATACCCTTCCTCTCCCTCTACCACCAGGGTCTCAAGCACCAGCTCGCCACCGTTTTTCAGGCAACCCTTCAGCTCCAGCAGGTGGTCGAGCGGCGAACGCCGGTGATACAGTACCCCCATGGAGAAGACCGTGTCGAAGCAGCCGAGCTCCGCCGGCAGCTCCTCGATCCCGATTGGCAGCAGGTGATGCTGCGGGTCGTTGAGGTAGGTCTGGAACAGTTGAAACTGCAGCACCGAGACCAGGGTCGGATCGATGCCGACCACCATCTCCGCGCCGGCCCCGCGCATGCGCCAGCCGTAGTAGCCGTTGCCGCAGCCGACATCGAGCACCGCGCGCCCGGACAGCGGCGCGATATGCGGCGCGACCCGCTGCCACTTCCAGTCGGAGCGCCACTCGGTGTCGATGGTCACCCCGAACAGCTCCAGCGGCCCCTTGCGCCAGGGGTGGAAGGCCATCAGGGTGTCTATGAGCTGCTGTTCGGGAGTATCGCCGAGGTCGTCGGGTGTACCTATCGCGACCCGCTGTGCGAGTTCCACCCGCGACGGGCGGACCTGCGGCAGCGCAGCGAGCGCCGGCAGCCACTCGGCCATGCGCCCGTGGCATGCAGGAGCGAGCTTGTGCGGCAAGCTCTCGCGTAGCTGCGCGACCCACGCCGACTGCCCACGTGCCTCGAGCCAAGCGTAGAGGCTCTCGTAGGGGACCACCGGCAGCGTCATTTGAGCGCCACCAGCGAAGCGAAGTTGAAGGCCTGGAAGTAGATGTCGCCAAAAGCGAAACCGGCCTGATTGAGGCGCGCCTGGTGGACTTTCAGGGTTTCGGGGATCATCACCTTCTCCAGCGCGCTGCGCTTCTGGCTGATCTCCAGGTCGCTGTACCCCTGGGCGCGCTTGAAGTCGTGGTGCAGGGTCTCATGGAACTGCTGGCGCCCCTCTTCCTCGAAGGCGATCTTCTCGGAAAGCACCAGAATGCCACCGGGGCGCAATCCCTGGTAGATGCGGGTGAGCAGCGCCAGGCGCTGCGCCGGCGGGATGAATTGCAGGGTAAAGTTGAGCACCACCACCGAGGCGTCCTCGATGGCAATGTTCTGGATGTCGTCGCATACCAGCTCCACCGGCATGCTGCCGGGGTCGCGCGCCAGCAGCTCGCGAGCCTTGTCGATCATCGCCGGGGAGTTGTCGACGCCGATAATCGTGCAGCCTGGCTGCGTGATGCGCTGACGCATCGCCAGCGACACCGCGCCGAGGGAGCAGCCGAGGTCGTAGCAGCGGCTGCCGGCCTGCGCGTAGCGCGCCGCGAGCAGGCCGATGGTGGTGATCAGCATGCCGTAGCCCGGCACCGAGCGCTGGATCATGTCGGGGAACACATCGACCACCTTCTCGTCGAAATCGAAGTCGACCAGCTCGTTCAGTGGGGTGGCGTAGATGTCGTCGTGTTTCTTGCTCACGGGGTGTTGTCCTTGTTCACGTGCTGCGGGTTGAGAGTGGGCTGAGTTTACCGATTCGTGGCCTACTATTCAAGAATGTAAACGGGCGCACCCGCAAGAGTGCGCCCGCCCGAAGCTGATCATCGTGAACCGATGATGCCGTCGGCAGAACTGGCCTTTAGTAGTCGCGCGCTTCGAGCAGCGGTTTCAGAAAGCGCTCGAAGGTGACCCGCTGCTTGGCGGTGAGCAGGTCGAGGTCGCCGTGGTGGTCAAGTAAAAAGGTGCCGACGCCGATCACCGTGCGCGGCAGGTAGCCGCTGCCGGCAACCGCCTCTTCAATCTTTTCCGTGCGGCCATGTATCAGCCAGTCAAGCTGTTCGAGATCGATATCCATGGTCTGTACTCCCGCAGAATCTGGTCGCGGGTGGCTCCAGGCGACCCGTGCGCGTCATTGTGCATCATCCTTCGCACAAAGCAACAGGAATTGCCCGTGCCGGGCAAAAAAGAAGCGGCCCGGAAAACTCAGTGCCACGCCGGCTTCCCCCAGATTTCCTCGAGCCGCTGATCGCGGCCGCAGTTCCAGCGGTAGAACTTGTAACGCACCGGGTTCTTCTTGTAGTAGTCCTGGTGGTAGCTCTCGTTGCCGGCAATCGGCCAGAAGGTGCTGACGTCGAGGATGCGGGTGGCGACCTTCTGCCCCGGGAACTGCTTCTCGATCGCGCGCCGGGTCTCCTCGGCGATCGCCCGTTGTTCATCGTTGGCGACAAAGATCGCACTCAGGTAGCTGTGCCCCTTGTCGCAGAACTGCCCCTGCGTGTCGAAGGGGTCGATATGGCGCCAGTAATAATCCAGGATGTCGCGGTAGCTGAGCTTGTCGCTATCGTAGGTGATCTCCACCACCTCGTAGTGCCCGGCGTGGTTACCGTTGTAGGTCGGGTTGGGGTGCGTACCACCGCTGAAGCCGGAGACCACGTCGACCACCCCGGTGAGTTTTTCGTAATCGGCCTCCATGCACCAGAAGCAGCCGCCGGCGAGCACGGTTTTGGCGGTATTGGGCGTCACGACAGCCGGGGCCGTGGTGGCGGCGCACAGCAGCAGGGCCAGCGGTATCAGTCCACGTAAGGTTTTCATACCCCCCCTTTTACGCTATTCGAACAGCTTCAGGTACTCGCCGTAGCCTTCCTTTTCCAGGTCGGCCTTGGGGATGAAACGGAGCGCCGCCGAGTTCATGCAGTAGCGCAGGCCGGTCGGCTGCGGACCGTCGGGGAACACGTGCCCGAGGTGAGCGTCGGAGAGTTTGGCTCGGATCTCGGTACGTACCGAGAAGAAGCTGCGGTCTTCATGTTCGGTGACCGCGTCGTCATCGATCGGCCGGGTGAAACTCGGCCAACCGGTGCCCGACTTGTACTTGTCGAGGGATGAGAACAGCGGCTCCCCGGAGATGACGTCGACGTAGATCCCCGGCTCCTTGTTATTCCAGTACTCGTTATTGAAGGCCGGCTCGGTCCCTTCCTCGCGGGTCACCTTGTATTGCAGCGGGGTGAGCTTCTGTTTCAGCTCCGCGTCACTCGGGACGGTGTAGTCGTGCATCATCGTCTCTCCCTTCATGCTCATATCGTCTGACATCATGGACTTGTGGTCCATGCCATGCATTTCGTCATGCATGCTTTCGCCCTGCACCAGGAGCACCCCCAGCGCCACCAGGACGAAGCTCAGCAGTGTGATCGTGATTCCTTTCATGGTTTCCTCCATGCGCTTGACCGACCGGTGACTCCGGCCATGTCTGTGGGCATGTTTCAATGGTAACAGAGGTAGGGGGATAGTGCTTAAGAGGGCGTTAAGATTGGTAAAAAAACGGCTCTATCATCGAAAAGTGGCCTGGCAATGCTCCCTCTCCATTGATGGGAGAGGGCTGGGGAGAGGGGAACGGAATGCTAACCGGCGGTCAGGTACGAGAGCGCCTCTTCCTTGGTGGTGCAAACCTTGAAATCGCGGCGGCTGAAGATACTCACCGCCGTGAGGCCGGTCTGGTAGATGCCGGAGAGGCCAACGATGGCGGCCTTGCGCACGTAGGGCTCGTTCCCCTTGGCCAGGTCCGAGAGCTTGGCCACCAGCTCGTTGTTGTAGACGCCGTTGACTAGGGTGGTGAGGGTGACCACGCTCTTGGGGGGACGCTTGCGGATCTGCTTGGCACACACATCAAGCAGCTTATTGATCTCTTCCGAGGAATCGGTGGCACAGTTGATCTCGAAAACCTCATGCCCGTTGATGGTGCTGAACTGCGCCTTACACCCCCCCAGAGCCATCAACAGCACCCTCTTTAGGGCATTGGTTTCAAACGGCTTGTAGAGGACCAGGCCGAGCCCCACGCCACGAGCCTTGTGGATCCTGGTCTTATCCCCGCTGTCGGCCAGCAAAACCACCGGCACCTTCAGATAGCGCTGGCTCTGACGGGTGCGCTTGGCGAACTCGACACAGTCCAGGGTCGCGCAGTCCATATCAACGAACACCATGTCGAACAGGTACTTGGTAGTCATCCGGCGCGCCTCCGCGGAATCCTGCGCCACCGCCACCTTGAATTTCATCCGCTGCAACATCGCACCCAGCGGCTTCAAAGTCTCCAGCTCCTCGCCAACCAGCAGTACCTTCCTAGACATGGTTCATCCTCCTGCAACAAAAAAACAAAAAACCCACCTTCAGCCGAAGATGGGTTCTATACGCCGAAGCATGATAGAAGCATTTCTTCGGCGGCCCGGCGGTCCCGAAGGGACCCGTGGCTTTGCGTCGCCGGATTGCTCCGGTTTTGCCTTTATCGGAAACGATAATGGACAAAGAATATTAAAAATGCCGCATCTGTGTCAACCGGGGAAAAACCTGAGTCGTATTGTGCTCACCGTCTAAGTCTAAAAGGCAAAACCTGAAGCCTGCCTGCCAACAAAATCAACCGCGCACAAGCCTGGCCCTTTATAGTATTTTCAAGGGAAGAGCCTTCTTGCTTTGATGAAGGAGCAGATTGATCAGTACCCGCAGAAATCGGGAAGTACGACAGGGTTAAGCGCGCATCGAACCGAATACGGTTCTGCTTGACACCCCCGATAGCTGAACATACGATACGCGCCAAAACCCAGATAAAAAGGAGGCTATCCTGTGGTCTATCTCAGAAAAATTGTTCTGACAATCACCGCGGTTGCGCTACTGACGAGCGGAGCCATAGCCGAGGAGCTGGGCGGAGCCCTGACCCTCGACCAGCCGACCCCGATCTCGGAAATCCTCACCCATGGCGACGACTATATCGGCAAGCGGGTCCAGGTTGAGGGCGTAATTGTCGATGTCTGCGCCATGCGCGGCTGCTGGATGTACATCGCCGGGGACAAGCCGTTTGAAAAGCTCCGTTTCAAGGTTACCGACGGTGAAATCGTGATCCCGATGGAGGCACGCGGCAAGCAGGCGCTCGCCGAAGGAATCGTACAGAAATTCGAACTGAGCCGCGAGCAGGTGGTCGCGCAGCGCAAGCATCACGCCGAAGAAACCGGCCAGCCGTTCGACCCCGCCAGCGTCACCGAGGGAGAAACCTTCTTCCAGCTGCGCGGCCTGGCCGTCAGCATCCCCAAGCTCTAGCCCCGCAACCCGATGAACTGGCGCAGATGGAACCACCTTCTCCACCGTGATATCGGCTTCGCCTGCATCGGGTTGACGCTGATCTACGCGCTTTCGGGAATCGCGGTCAACCACGTACGCGACTGGAATCCCAACTACCAGGTCGAGAAGGTCGCGGCGCAGATCATGCCGCGCCAGTACTCCGGGGTGGTCAGCGAAGCGATGGTGCGCGGCATGCTGCAGGAACTCAGCGAGCAGAAGGCGCCGGAGAGCAGCTTCCAGCCCGACCCGGAGAGCGTGTGGGTGTTCATCGACGGGCGGCGGATCGCGATCCATTTCGCAAGTGGAAAGGTGGAGCAGGAGCGGTTCGTACGCCGCCCCTTCTGGTACCCGCTGAACTTTCTGCACCTCAATCACCCCAAGCAGGGCTGGACCTGGGTCGCCGATCTCTACGCCGTGGCGCTGATGCTGCTGGCCGTCACCGGGCTGTTGATGCTGCCACGTGGCGCCAAGCTGCGCAAGCGGGCGCTGCTGCTAACCGGGGCAGGGCTGTTGCTGCCGCTCGGCTTCCTGCTGCTTTACTACTAAAAGGTCCTGGAGACAAGAAGTACAAGCATGTGAGGTCTTTGGTATGCCCCCGACAACGCCAGTCGGGGGCATTTTCGAAAATATGAGCACGTCTCCAGGGGTTGCGCCCCCTGACGACACCCTACTCTTTTGTTACGCCACAAAAGAGTAGGCAGAAAAAGGCGCCCGAGCTCCTTGCCCGCCAGAAATCGGCGGGTACCCTCCGCAGCAATGGCTCCCGCCGGGCCTTCGCCATTCGCTGCGCTCAACTCTTCGGCCTGTTTCGGCGTAAGCCATCGCTGCTCCGGCGGCGTCACACGGGAAAGGGAAATAGCTTTGACTGTTTCATGGCCTCTGCGGGGCCCCGTGCGCAGTCACCGAGTGCCGGGGTTTTAATCCTGCCGCCTGGCGAGCACGCGATCCGGATGGATTAAAACTTCCGGCTCGCGAGGGTACCCGATCGTCGGGTGACGGAGGTGGGGTGGCTTTCTTTTGCTTACTTTTCTTTGCCATCAAAGAAAAGTAAGGCGCATGCCGGGCGCCCCCGGCGGTGTGAAGGAGCCTCATACCACTTGCCAAAGACAACTCAACCGTGGCCCCCTTAATGTTTTCGCTGTTCCCTAAAAGTTCCCGCTACCCCTCCGCGACCAGGTTACCAACCCCGGGGAAGGAATCCATGTGCGGGGCGGTCGCCTTGCCGAGCCAGGCGATGTTCTCGCCTAGGTTGTGCATGTTGTTCATCCCCTCTTCGTCACCGAGCACCTCTTCCTTGTGCAGGCCGTAGCCGAGGTTCCAGTAGGTGGAGCCAGGGATGATCATGCGCGAGATCTGGAACAGGTGGTTGATGGTGTCGAAGGCGTGGGTACCCCCGCCGCGACGCACCGCCACCACGCCGGCGCCGATCTTA
>PKUI01000171.1 GCA_002869605.1 Desulfuromonas sp.
ACCGGCAGGTTGCTGCCTGTGTTGAGTCGCAAGGCTCAGCGTGTAATCGGGATCGACCATGCCCCCGCGATGTTGCAGGCCGCGAGGGAGAGAGTTGCCGAGAGCCGCCTGCTGAATGTCGAATTGCGCCTTGGCGAGATGGAACATTTACCGTTGGAAAGTGCCGCGGTTGATGTCGCGTTGCTGAACATGGTCCTGCATCATGCCGCTTCTCCCGAGGAGGTACTGCATGAAGTTGCCCGCGTTCTGCGGACGGGAGGGCGCCTGATGGTGGTCGATCTGTTTCAGCACCAGCAGGAATGGGCCCGTGAGAAGCTTGCGGACCAATGGCTCGGGTTCGCTGGTGATGAACTGATCCAGTGGTGTCGCAACGCCGGGTTTGTCGAGCCGGATTACTCAATAATTGAAGCCGATGATGATCAATACAGCGTGTTGCAGTTAAACGCAACCAAGCCGAAATTGAAAGAATAACCCTGAAAAGGAGCAGAACATGAGTACGTTTAATGATTACAAAGTCAAGAATCTTGGATTGGCGGAGTTTGGTCGCCGAGAGATCGAAATGGCCGAGATTGAGATGCCGGGGCTTATGGCCCTGCGCAGTGAATATGCTGCCGCACAGCCGCTCAAGGGGGCTCGTATCACCGGGTCCTTGCACATGACCATTCAAACCGCGGTGTTGATCGAGACTCTGGTCGCTTTGGGTGCCGAAGTGCGTTGGGCATCATGCAATATTTTCTCGACCCAGGATCATGCTGCGGCCGCGATTGCTGCAGCCGGGGTTCCGGTTTATGCCTGGAAGGGGGAAACCCTTGAAGAGTACTGGTGGTGCACTGAAAAGGCGTTGTCCTGGCCCGATGGCAAGTTGCCGAATATGATCCTCGATGATGGCGGTGATGCCACCATGATGGTGCTCAATGGCGCCGAGTGGCAGCAGAACGGGGCTCCTCAACCGAAAGAAAGCGATCCCGAGGATTGGGTCGAGTTGGTCAAGTGTCTGCAAGGGACGCTGGCCGAGAAGCGTGTCGACTGGGTGGCTATGCGTGACACGATCAAGGGGGTGACCGAGGAGACCACCACCGGCGTGCATCGTCTCTATCATCTGGCCAATGAGGGTAAACTCCCGTTCCCGGCCATGAACGTTAATGACTCGGTGACCAAGAGTAAGTTCGATAACGTCTACGGTTGTCGGCATTCTCTGGTTGATGGCATCATGCGCGCCACCGATGTCATGTTGTCGGGGAAGGTCGCAGTGGTCTGCGGATATGGTGACGTTGGCAAGGGCTGCTCTCAGTCGTTGCGTGGTCAGGGCGCACGGGTCATTGTGACCGAAATCGACCCTATCTGTGCACTGCAGGCACTGATGGAAGGGTACGAGGTGACCACCCTCGAGGAAGTCATCGCTGACGCCGATCTGTTTGTCACGACCACTGGCAACTTCAATATCATCACCGCCGAGCACATGACGCAGATGAAGCACAATGCCATCGTTGGCAATATCGGTCACTTTGACAACGAAATCGACATGGCTGGTTTGGCGAAAATTGCTGGCATCAAGAAAGTCAACATCAAGAATCCGGCCGAGCATGGCAACCAGCTTGATCAGTGGGTGTTCCCGGACGGGCATGCTGTTCTGGTGTTGGCGGAAGGCCGTCTCCTGAATCTTGGTTGCGCTACCGGGCATCCTTCGTTTGTGATGTCGAACAGCTTCAGCAATCAGGTAATTGCGCAGATCGAACTCTTTCAGCGTGGAGAGCAGTACGGAAATGAGGTTTTTGTGCTCCCTAAACACCTGGACGAGAAGGTTGCGCGTTTGCACCTGGGCAAGCTTGGGGCCAAGCTGACCCGCCTTACCCAGGAGCAGTCTGATTATCTTGGCATTCCGGTAGAGGGCCCATACAAGTCGGAGCAATATCGGTATTAACATAAATATTTTGGAGCAGGGATATTGAGATGAAAAGGCCGGGCTTTGCCCGGCCTTTTGTCGCTTAACTGCGCGTTGAAAGTAGCGACCAGAGACCAAGGAGCAGGAAAATAGAATTGCCCCCCCACGCGGCAACCAATGGCGGGAGAACGGCGGAATAACCGAAGGCCTGCAGGACCGTCTGGGTGATGAAGAACATAAAACCGATGGCGATGCTCAGGCCGATCCCCATGGCAAGGTTGCTGTTGCGGCCGCGCTGGATAGCAAAAGGAATGCCGAAGAAAGCCATGACCAGACAGGCGAAGGGGGTGGCTAGCTTGGAGAACAGGTCAACCTTGTAACGGGTGTTGTCGAACCCTTCCTCTTTAAGGGTCTGGACCATCTCCTGGAGTTGCATGATGTTCATCTCTTCGGGAGGGGGCTGGCTGAGGCGGAAGTCCTCGGGGGTTTTGTCCATTGTCAAGGGGAAGAGGGCATGACGTCCTAGGCTGATCGGTTCGCCTGTGTCGGGGTTGAAGTTGCGCACAGTAGCGTCTTTAAGCTGCCATGCATCATTGACGAAGTCAGCTCGTGGGGCGTCGATACGCATGGTTGGTTGCTGCTGGTCGTTTGTTTTTAGTACGATAATACCTGAGAGTATTTGTGAGGTGGCATCAAGAAGCCGGATATGGATCAACTGCCCCGAGTTGTAAAACCATAGATTCCCTTTCTTGGTGGTCAAGACCTGCTTGCCTTTGACCTCGACATTGTAGATGTGGCGTGCATTTTCCGAGGTCCATGGGACGAGCAGTTCACTGGTGGCCATGACTCCCAGGGAGATTAACAGGGCAATGGCCAGCAGTGGTGCAGCTACGTGGCCGAGGCTGATTCCCCCTGAACGCATCGCAGTTAGCTCATTGGTGCGGGAGAGTGCACCGATGGTCAGGAACACGGCCAGCAATACGGCGAGCGGTATGATCTGCACAATGACCATCGGGATGGTGTTCAGGTAATAGAGCAGGTAGAGCTTCAGCGCGGCATTGTGACGCGTGAAATTGTCGACCTTGTCGAGGAAATCTACGACCAGATAAAGACCGACAAAGGCCATCAACGACAACAAAAAAAAGCGGCGGAAGTGGTTGAGGATATAGCGGTTCACCAGTTTCATGAGGGCCGGTTCTTTCGTGCGAGGATGCGGGTAAAGGCGTCGTCGAGTCGATAAGAGAAGCGCGCGAGCCACTCGAGACGACGTTCGCGGGCATGCAGCATGAACAGGTAGATCCCGCCGGCAAGCATCAGGATGTTGGGGATCCACATGGCGACATACGGAGGAAGAAGGCCGTCCTGTCCTGCCGTACGCGCCGTGGTGAGCAGTGCATAGTAGAGCAGGGTAATGCCGAGGGCCTTGGCGAAGCCTCCCCCTTTACCGGAGCGGGTCGATTGGATGCCAAGCGGGACCCCCAGTAGGGCGAAGATCAACGGTACCATGGCAAGGGAGAATCGTTCCTGGATCTCAGTGCGCATGACATTGATCGTGCGCGGATCCTCCTGGCTGGCGATGGATTCCTTGAGTTCACTGAGTGTCATGCGGTTGTATTTTTTTCTCCGCTTATTCCCGCTGCTTCCTTCCTGCCCCAGAGAGAGGTTCAGGTCGTAGCTTCCGAAGCGGGCTGCCAGGTAGCTGTCCTTAGCGGATCCGAGCTTGCGGTGGTGAATGGAACCAGTTTGCAGGTGCAGTGTCATGCGGAGCGACTTCGGGTCGGTGTAGACCTGTCCCTGTTGGGCAAAGATGAGTACCGGGGAGTTGCCCGAGCGTTGATCGGAGATAAAGATCTCTTTCATCTCTCCGCTAATTTCATCGATACTTTTGGTGTAGATCACCAGGTCATCGAAATCGTTGTTGAAGATGCCTGGTCGGATCGTAGAGGTGATCTGGCTGTTGGCGAGGCTGAAGATTTTCTGGTCGAAGGTGTGTCGTCCTTTTGGTTGTGCGGAGATGGTCAGCCAGCCGACAACCAGGGTGCCGACTAATCCAAGCAGAATGGCGGGGGTGGTCAGTACGTAGAGGCTGACCCCGCTACTTTTTAAGGCAATGATTTCACTTTCCGACGAGAGTCTTCCGAACCCAATGAGAATTCCGAGAAACAGTGAGAAGGGGATGATAATGATAAAAAAAGTTGGCAGCAGGTGGGTGAAGAGGGACAGGATTTCGAACAACGAGACCCCTTTGTTGACCACCATTTCCACCAACTGAAGTAGCCGTCCCATGACCAGTACAAAACTGAAAATCACCATCGCCAAAAGTGTGGGGACGGTGATCTCTTTGAAGATATAGCGTGTGATTCTCTGGGTAGCCATGTCGCGGATGTTATACCAGCCTGAATGGCTTGTAAACAGCCTTGCAGGGGGATTTTTCACTTGCGTGGCATAGGGGGTCATGCTATACAGTTTCGCTGTCAAAAAATCACACGCTCTCGGACCTGTGGAGTGGTGACCGTAGGGACTACGGTTGCTTTACGGGAATGATGAGGGCGGAGGACAAAAAACCATTTAACGAAGGAGCAACAAATGTCCCAGATTACCATGAAACAATTGCTTGAAGCCGGTGTCCATTTCGGTCACCAGACCCGCCGCTGGAATCCGAAGATGAAGCAGTACATTTTCGGTGCTCGTAACGGTATCTACATCATCGACCTGCAGAAGACCGTTCGTCATTTCAAAAACGCCTACGGCTTTGTTCGTGACACCGTGGCCGATGGCGGACGCGTGCTGTTTGTTGGCACCAAGAAACAGGCCCAGGACTCTATATTTGAAGAGGCCTCGCGCGCAGACCAGTTTTTTGTCAACAATCGTTGGCTCGGCGGTATGCTGACCAACTTTACGACCATCAAGCAGAGCATCGATCGTCTCAAGAAAATCGAGGTAATGGCTCAGGACGGCACCTATGACCTGCTGACCAAGAAAGAAGTCCTGCAGCTTGAGCGTGAAAAAGCCAAGCTTGAGCGTAGCCTCGGCGGTATCAAGATGATGAACAAACTGCCCGACGTAGTTTTTGTCATCGACCCCAAGAAAGAGCAGATTGCTGTCAAGGAAGCTCGTAAACTTGGCATTCCTGTCGTGTCGGTGGTTGACACCAACTGTGACCCGGACGAAATTGATTACGTCATCCCGGGTAACGATGATGCGATCCGTGCCATTCGACTGTTTGCCGCAAAGATGGCCGATGCTTGTCTCGAGGGAAGCCAGTTGCGTGAGTCCAAGCTGCGCACCGATGCAGAGGGTGCAGATAGCGAGGAAGCTCCTGTGGCCGAGGCTGCTACGGAAAAGGCTAAAGAGCCTGAAGTCCCGGCCGAGACACCGGCCGCAGCC
>PKUI01000079.1 GCA_002869605.1 Desulfuromonas sp.
AAGTGAACCGCCAGGAAGCCCTGGTCGACGAAAGTCTTGACCGTTACCGCCAAGCCGTATTAACCGCGTTCCAGGAAGTCAACAATGCACTGGCGCGCAACCACAATGACGAGCTGCGCATCGCGCACCTGGAGGCGGCCGAGACATCATCCGCCGCCTCGTTGCGCCTTGCCATGGAACGCTACCGCTACGGGCTCAACGAGTACCTGCAGGTGATCACCGCGCAGGTCTTCCACGTCCAGATTCAACAAAACCTCCTCGCCGCCCGCCGCCAGCTGCTTTCGAACCGGATCAGCCTGGCTCGTGCCCTCGGTGGCGAATGGCTTGAAGCTCTCGCCGATCAACATCTAGCCCAAAAGAAGGATTCCGCATCATGAGCACTCGCGATAAATTCCTCAAAATTGCCCTGCCGCTACTGATTATCGTTGCTGCCATCGCGATCTTTGCCGCGCTGATGCTGTTCAAGAAACAGCCCCCCAAACACCCCGCAATAGCCAAAGGGGCCCTGGTTGAGGTTCTGCCGGTCACACGCAAGGACGTTGCAATTTCCATCCTGGCCTCGGGAACGGTGGAGGCACACCGCGAGATCAGCCTCGATCCCCAGGTCAGCGGTAAGGTGGTGAAGCTCGGCAAGGGTTTCGCTTCGGGTGCGTTCTTCGCCAAGGGAGACCTGCTGTTGCAGATCGAACCGACCGACTACCGGCTCGCCGTCGATCAGGCCGAGGCCGCCCTGGCCCGCGCCGAAGTCGAACTGGCAACCACCGAGGGGCAGGCGGCGATCGCGCGGGAGGAATGGCAGCGCCTCGACCTGCAGGGGGATGCCAAGCCCTCCCCGCTGGTCCTGTATGAGCCGCAGCTGAAAAACGCCCGCGCCAACGTCGCGTCGGCCAGGGCCAGCTTCGATATGGCGCAGCTCAACCTGCAGCGCACGACGCTCCTAGCGCCTTACGATCTGCGTATCCGCAATGAACAGGTCGACCTCGGGCAGTTTGTCCGCTCCGGAAACAAGATTGCAACCCTGACCTCCAGCAACAAGGCGGAAGTGATCGTCTCGCTGCCGCACGACGATCTGAAGTGGGTGACGATCCCCGGCCCGGGAGTCAGGGACGCTGGGAGCGAGGGACAGATTACCTTGCGCCAGGGAGAAACAGACAGGGTCTGGCGGGGACGTATCGACAGGGCCCTGGGGGAGGTCGATCCGCGCGGCCGCATGGTTCAGGTCGCAGTGACGGTCAACGACCCCTACCTGCTGAAACAGACCGCCTCACAGCCCCCCTACCTGGAGGTCGGCATGTTCGTCAATGTCGCCCTCGACGGTCCGCTGCTTGAACAGGTCGTGGTGTTGCCGCGTCGTGCACTGCGCGACAACCGTAGCGTCTGGCTGGCCACTGAAAACAACCTCCTCGAAATCCGTCCGGTCGAAATCCTGCGCCTGGAAAAAGAGCGGGCGATTATCTCCGGAGGGCTTGAACATGATGACCGCGTCATCCTGACTACGCTCACCGGGGTCGCCGACGGCATGCAGCTGCGCATTGCCGACAAGGAGCAGTAGATGAAAGGCCCGATACGCTGGATGACAGAAAATCACGTGGCCGCCAACCTGCTGATGGCGGTCCTGATCATCGGGGGCATCATGAAGGCCCCTGATATCACCCAGGAGGTCTTCCCCGAGGTCGATCTCGATCGTGTCCAGGTCTCCGTCGCCTATCCCGGCGCCGGCCCCGAAGAGGTCGAGGAAGGGATCCTGCTCAAAATCGAGGAGAGTCTGACCGGTCTCGACGGCGTCAAACAACTTAAGGCCTCGGCCAACGAGGGGATCGGGGTGGTTACCGCCGAGGTCTACCAGGAATCGGATGTCGATGACGTTTTACAGGATATCCGCAGCGAGGTTGATCGCATCACCACCTTTCCCGAGGATGCCGAGCAGCCGGTCGTCAGCAAGATGCTGCGCCGCCGCGAAGTCATCTCGCTGGTCGTGTACGGCGATGTCCCTGAGCGGACCCTGCGCGAGCAGGCCGAAACTCTCAAGGACGAGCTGCTGGCTCTCCCCAACATCACGCAGGTCGACCTCTCCGGGGTACGCCCGCTCGAGATCGCGGTTGAAATCTCCCAGGAGAACCTGCGTCGCTACGGCCTAACCCTCGAGCAGGTCGCACAGCGCATCCGGGCAGCCTCTCTCGACCTCCCAGGCGGCACCATACGTACCGAGGGGGAGCAGATCCTGGTGCGCACCAAGGAGCGCCGCTACTGGGCCAACGAGTATGCCGAACTGGTCATGCTCGCCACCGCCGACGGTACCAGCGTCAAGCTGGGCGACATCGCCACGGTGCGTGAAACATTTGAAGAAACCGACGAGGCCGGACGCTACAACGGACAACCGGCCGCGATGCTCAAGATCTACCGTATCGGTGACCAGAAACCGATTGAAATCGCCGAAACCGTCATCGACTTCGCGGAAACCCGGCAAAAGGACCTGCCGCAGACCATCCGCCTCGCTTCGTGGAACGACAGCTCCGAGATCTTCGCCAGCCGCATGAACCTGCTGCAGAAGAATGCCTTCCTCGGCCTGATCCTGGTGATCATCGTGCTGGGACTATTTCTCGAGCTGCGCCTGGCACTGTGGGTGATGCTCGGCATCCCGATCTCCTTCTTCGGCACCCTGTTCGTGATGCCGTGGATCGGCGTCTCTATCAACATGGTCTCGCTGTTCGCATTTATCCTCGCCCTCGGGATCGTCGTCGACGACGCCATCGTGGTCGGGGAGAACATCTTCGAGCTCCGTCAGAAAAGAGACAAAACCTTCATCGAAGCCGCCATTGAAGGTGCCCGCGAGGTCTCCGTTCCGGTCACCTTCGCGATCCTCACCACGGTTGCCGCCTTCATGCCACTAGTCTTCGTCGCCGGGATGATGGGCAAGTTCATCAAGGTCATCCCGGCGATCGTCATCTCGCTGCTGGTGGTGTCGTTGATCGAGTGCCTATTCGTGCTGCCGTCTCACCTTGCCCACAGCAAGAAGCGGAGCAAAGAACCGCAGGGACTGCTCGGCCTCATCGAACGCAACCGCAAGCGCTTCGGCCACGGCCTGGAACGGTTCGTTCACGGCCCTTACCGTCGTATCCTTGAACTCAACCTGCGCTACCGCTACGCCAGCCTGGCCATCGGCATCGCGGCGATGATCCTGACCATCGGCCTGGTCCGCGGCGGTATCGTCAAGTTCACCTTCATGCCCGATGTCGAAGGTGATCGCATCGTCGCCACCGTGCAGATGAATCGTGGCACACCGATCGAGGAGACAACCGCGGTGGTACGTCGGATCGAACAGGCCGCCCTCGACACCGTTGCCGAGTTCGACGCTCAACTCGAGGATGGACGCAGTGTCCTGCGCGGCATCTACTCCCTTGACGGTGCCACCGCCGCAACTGGAGGGCCCGCAGGAGGGGCCGGTTCCTCGGCCTCGTACCTCGGCAGCGTCGCGGTGCTGCTGACCCGCAGCGAAAACCGGGATATCTCCACCGCCGACATCCGGCGCGTCTGGGAAGAGAAGGTAGGCCAGTTCCCCGGAGTCCGCTCGTTGTCGTTTGCCTCCAACCTGGTCCGCCTCGGTGCCAACATCGACGTACAGCTGGCGCACGATGATTTCGCCGTGTTGGAAAAGGCCAGCGATCGTCTGCGCGAAGCGCTCTCCGAGTACCCTGGCGTCAGCGACATCGAGGACACCTACGCCAAGGGCAAACGGGAGCTGAAGCTCAAGCTCAGCGATGCCGGGCGGAGCCTCGCCCTTACCGAATTCGACCTCGCTCGCCAGGTCCGCTCGGCCTATTACGGAGCCGAAGCGCTACGCCTGCAGCGGGGGCGTAACGAGGTCAAGGTCATCGTGCGTTACCCGCAGGAAGATCGTGCCTTCCTCGCCAGCCTCGAAAATATGCTGATTCGCACCCCGGACGGCGGTGAGATTCCGCTGTTGCGCGCCGCCGACGTAAGCGAGGGACGCGGCTTTTCATCCATCAATCGCACCGATCGCAAGCGGGTCATCAATGTTTCGGCACGGGTCGATAGCAAGGTCAACAACGCCCAGGAGATCCTCGACGAGCTGCGTAGCGAACTTTTGACGGCACTGACGCACGACTATCCGGGACTCGAATACTCCCTTGAGGGGGAAGAGAGTGAGCGACGTGACTCCATTCAGAGCATGAAGGCCGGCTTTAAGATAGCGCTGGTGATGATCTTCGTGCTTCTGGCGATCCCCTTCCGCAGCTACAGCCAGCCACTGCTGATCATGTCGGCGATCCCCTTCGGTATGGTCGGCGCCGTGCTCGGGCACCTAATCATGGGCTACAACCTCAGCCTGCTGAGCCTGTTCGGTCTGGTTGCACTGGCCGGCGTGGTGGTCAACGATTCGCTGCTGCTGATAGATCGTGCCAACAGCAACCGACGCTACGGTCTCGACTCCCACGACAGTCTGGTCGAAGCCGGAACCCGACGTTTCCGACCGATCCTGCTCACCTCGCTGACGACCTTCTTCGGCTTGTCACCGATGATCGTCGAAACCAGCGTGCAGGCCAAGTTCCTGATCCCGATGGCGATCAGCCTCGGCTTCGGCATTCTCTTCGCCACCGGCATCACCCTGCTGCTGATCCCGGCGCTCTACCTGATCCTTGAGGATATCCGCAGCCTGTTCAAATTTAGCAACAAGCACTTCGAGGCCGACAAGGCCGACTACACCTTCGGCGGGGAGGAAGGCTGATTCGATGCTCTCCACCGGTCTGGTTTACCTCTGTCTGGTCACTGGCATCTACCTGCTCGGTTTCCGTAAGGATGCCGCCAAGGCGCAGCAGAGCCTGGCTGCCGCGCGCCAGACTCTGCTGCGCATGGCGCCGCTGCTGCTCTCCATTTTCGCACTGATCGGTCTCTACCAGGAGTTCGTGCCGACCGAGCTGATCGAGAGTTGGATGGGAGCAGATGGAAAGTTGCTATCGCTGCTGGTGGGAGGACTGGTCGGCGCGGTCTCGATCGGACCGCCGGTGGCGGCCTTCCCGATCGCCGGCTCGTTCATCGACAGCGGCGCCTGGCCCCCGGCAGCCGCCGCGTTCATCGTCTCGTGGGTTTCGGTCGGCGTGATCACCCTGCCGGTCGAGGCGCACGTGTTTGGGTGGCGCTTCACCCTGTGGCGCAACGTACTCACCTTTATCGCCGCGCTCTG
>PKUI01000023.1 GCA_002869605.1 Desulfuromonas sp.
CTCGGTTTTCTTGGCTAACCAGAACAGCTCGCTGACGGCCACTGAGAACGCCTACGTTATTGGTGCTACCATGAATCTTGACCTCGGCGCTGTTGCCCTTAAGGGTGAACTGGATACCTTTACCGGCGATTTCGATGCAAACACCGACGCAACCGGTACGCAGCTGATGTTTGGTGCGAGCATGGTGCCGTCCGATACGTTCACCCTTGGTGCCGAGATCTTCTATGCCACATCTAACGACCAGGCTAACGAAGTCCGTTATTCCTCCTTGGGTAGCGGTTTCGGCGGCTGGGATGCCGTGTTTGATGTTGGCACTGCGCTCTCCAACGAGCAACTCATTGATTATGCGCGTGTCTACGACACCTTCGGCAATGCAGGTATCATGGCTCTGCGCGTGAACACCGGCATCAAAGCTGGCGATGCTGCCAAGCTTGGTTTCTCCCTCTGCTACGAAGTGCCTGAGGACGACGACCTGAGTGCCTACGATTACCGTATGCTGGTTGCTGGCGGTCTGGTCTACAACGTGATGGACAACACCAGCCTGCACTTCCAGGTGCAGTACACCATTAATGAAGTTGAAGTTGGCTCCCAGGATGACTGGCTCGATGTTGGTACCGGGCTGTTCGTCAAGTTCTAAATCGTAGCTAACGATTTGTACGTCAATGCATGACAGAAAAAGCCCGCTGCCTCGTTGCAGCGGGCTTTTTCATGTAAAAAGAAGTCTATTGTGCATCTGAAACGCTGTGAATCCATGGGGAGACCATGAAACGAATCATCATAATGGGAATCATGATCCTGCTGGTTGTGGCGGGTTATGCCGGTGCTGTGACCATACCACCTGAGGTGCTGAGCGATTATCAGCCTTTGGAGGGCTATATTGTAAAACAGCTCGGTAAAGATTATCTGGTCGATCTCGATGCGGAGGATGGCTTGCATCATGGAGATATTTTGACGGTCCTTGCCTCCGGGGAGGAGTTGGTACACCCGGTGACCCAGCAAGTGATCGGCACCCTCGAGGCGGTGAAGGTTTTTCTGCGTGTCGAGAAAATCCATGATGGTTTTTCGCAGGTGACGCCCCTCGACGAAGCACCAGAGCTTTCCCCGGGAGAAAAGGTGCAACGTTACGCTCTGGTGCCCGTGGCCATCGACGCTGGCGGGGAAGGGGCCGCTACTCTGGCTGGGGAGCTAAGGGAGGCGTTGCCTCATCTGGATTGGACGGGCAAGGTCGAACCGATGATCTCATTTAAGGTTTTGCAGGGTCGCTTAAGTGCACTGGATCCTGCCGGTAAACTCCTGTGCAGCTATGCACTTGAAGACGAAGCGATTGCATCTGATGTCGCTCCTCAACAACAAACGGCCAAAACGGTCTCGCCGATCATTCACCAACAGCAACAAAAACAGAACGGAATCTGGTTTGGCCCAAACCTTAAAGGTGCTGCTATTGCACTGGTCACTGGAGACGTTGACGGAGATGGGCGTCAAGAGCTCGCTGTATTGCTCAATCGTCAGTTGGAGGTAGGGCGTATTGAGCAGGGGAGTTATCAAACCATTGACAGCTTTGAGATATCGGGGGGAAAGCCGATAGCCCTTGAGGTTATCGACTTAGATGGAGATAACCGAGATGAGCTGTACCTGGTTTGTGAGAATGAGGATGGTGTAAATTCTCGCGTACTTGCCGTTGTTGAAAAGCAGGTCGTTGTTCAGGGGGAGGTTTCATGGCACCTGCGTAAGGTGACGATCCCAAGGGAAGGCTCTGTGTTACTTGGTCAAGAAAGCAGCAAGGTCGAACTGTTTAGCGGCAAAATATTCAGAGTTTCTGGCGAGGGGGGGCAGCTGCGGAAAGAAGCGCCGCTGGAGCTTCCCGAGCAGGTTAATATCTATGGTTTTGCGCCGTTTTTGAATGAGCAGGGCCAACTCCTCTACGTTTATCTTTCGGCCACCGATTATCTGAAAGTAGCCGATGTCGACGGTGAAGTGTTGTGGGAATCCGATGACTATTACGGAGGGAGTGAAGTACGGGTGCTTCGTGAAAATGAAGCTAGAGATGAGGAGGTTATGACCTTCATTCGACCGCGGATAACGGTGAATCGTGAGGGCGAAATCCTGGTGACCTGGAATGACGGTATCCGTCTGCTGAGCCGCTATCGCGCCTACAACGAAAGCCAGCTTGTCGCACTAAGCTGGAATGGTTTTGTAATGAACGAGCAGTGGCGTACGGTTGTACAAAAGGGCTACCTTGCCGACTTTTCCTTGGCCGATGTCGACCACGATGGAAAAGACGAATTGGTAACCCTGGTCAAGTTTAAACGTAAGGGCCTGCTAAGTGGTGCGCGATCGGGAGTGGTCTTTTATGAACTAGCGGGTGTAGCTTCTGGCGAGTAGAAGAAAGCGGACAGCACGTCGTGACTTGTTGTCAGCGAAAATCATAACTCCAACAAAAACGCCCTCTCTGCAGAGGGCGTTTTTGTTGGAGATTGGGAGGCTCTGTTAAACCTTGCGTCAGCAGAGCATGCCATCACAGGGGCGCATCTCACGTCGATCAAACGAAAAGTCGTAGTTGCCTGCCTCTGTGCCGACGTTGGATAAACGGTTGCGATCGTAGTCATGGGAACGTGCAGCTTGAAGGGCCTTGATGTCGACGATCGAGCTGTCCCAGTCTCCGGCTTCCGTGCCGAGGTCAACTAAAACGCCTGAATCAAGATTGCGATCCGTAGCCCTCCTGGTTTCATCCGCTGAGTCAAAGACGAATTCGTAATTACCGGCTTCGCTGCCGATATCAGCGGCCAAGGCTAGACCCGCAAAGCTGAGACTAAACAGGGTCGCCAGAGCAAGAACTAGAAGACGGTTAACTAACATTTGAAACTCCTTTCTCCGTAGGCTGGTCGTCATGATTTAAGCGCTACGATAAACGTTCTCATTGTGATTAACACTTTACCTGGGTCGCGGAGCATTGATTGAATCTGTACAACTTGATATGCAGAAAATGTGCCAAAATAAACGCTGGACGCAAAAACGCAACTAGCTGAAATCGTGGAAAATATTAGGATCGTATAAGGCGGGGCTCATAAATGGCTCAAAGAGGTGTGGAATATTCTTGGCGAGCTGAAGATTATTGTGCAATAAATCGGGAAATGGCGCCTAGAGAAGGCGCATGAAATTGTGTGAAATAGTGAAGAGGCGGTGAGCTAGGAGTGAATATGCTTTTCGATCACCCCGCATAACACTTTAAGTTGCTCTAGGTCCTGATCGGAAAAGTTGGGAATGTCGGCGGTGTCGCTTTCGCCTTTACGTGAAATCTGGACGGCGCCATAGGCGTCCTGTTGCGCGGTAAGCGGGGCACTGAGAATTTTTTGAATCGGTTGTGGCTTGCCTTTACCCTTTTCGAGATGAACAATTTCGAATACCCCGGTGTGTCGCGCCGAGGAAAAATCGTTGTGCAGAAAAGCCTGGTTCTCGCGTACGGTACGGGCGGCGAGAGAGTCATGTGAATTCAGGGGAATGAAGCCGACTTTCTGCAGTTTGAGCGGCCAGAGAAAATTCAGCACGGTTTCATCCTTGAGTTTGAACAGGGCTACCTCGTCCTCTCTGACGCGAAAGACCTTGGCAAGGGACTTGGCCGCCGTAGCAATCCTCTCTTGAGGGTCTGCAATCGAAGAAAGGTGTTGGTCGAGTTGAGCGCAGTAGTCTCTCAAGGTTGCCATGATCTACCTCCAGGATAACGTGAAAAGAAAACGTTTTTCCTTTGTATCACAGCACTCAATGACGGTCAAAAAAATGCCTCGCATGAAGACTGTGGGGGACAGTTTCTTGCGAGGCGTGGAAGAGGAAATAAATAAGCAGCAGTAATGCAAATGTGGAGGCTACTTGCCGTGACCCCCTGCACCGTTGGATCCGTTGGAAGGTCGGCTTATGCCGCTGTGCGTACCGTAACCTCCGCCTGACGAGAAGGAGTTACCACTTGTAGTGCCATTGAAAAATTGCTGGCGCAGCTGCTCGCGATAGGTTTGACGTTCACCTTGAGGCAGTTCACGCAGTAAACGCAGTTGCTCGCGGAGCTGCTTTCTAGAATCAGGCGGAAGGCTTTGCATCTTCCGATAGGCCAGTCGCAGTCGTTGCTGATCTTCGGCGGACAGGTTACGAAAGTATTGCCAGCGTCGTTGCAGCTGTTGTTGCTGCTTCGGCGTGAGCTGGCGATACCTTTCCAGTTGATTACGCAACTGTGTTTGTTCCTGCGGAGACAGGTTTATGAACTGCTGGTAATTTCCGCGCAGGCGCTCGCGCTGCTCAACGGACAGCTGCTGCCAGTACTGAAGTGCCGCGCGAAGCTGCCGATTCTGCGCGCTATCCAGCTGTTGCTGCGCTGGAGTCGGCACTGCTTCCGATTGGGCCGCTAATAGTGGAGATGCACTCATCAGAAACAGAACCAGAGTACATCCTACGCATAGATATCTCATGACTCATCCTCCAGGTGCACCAGGGTGTCGATGTCACCAAGCAGATCAAAAAGTTCTAGAAGTTCAAGCATCTGAAGTATTTCCAGATCTTCGCTGGATAGCTGCTCCATGACCGTCGCCTCATCGGGAGGCTGCGATGGTGTTTCACCTGCAAATGAGGGTGATGCCGTAAACAAAAGACCTGTCAACAGCAGCTGCAGGAATCTCATCCGCGTGACTCCAGGGCCTCGAGCAGTTCAAGTTCCTCGAGGAGCTCGATGGATTGCAACATTTCGAGGTGCTGGATGACCTCCATGTTGTGCAAAAGCTCGCTGGTAGCGGCGGGTTGATGCGGTTGCTCGACAGGGCGCGCCAGGTAGACGAAAAACATGGCAATGACGCAGGCAGAGGTCAGCATCGGGGTGAACCAGCTGTGTGGTGACTTTATCCGTCTGGCCAGGCGCGCCTGAAGCCTGAGTACATCGGCCGTAGAGACGTCCGTCTGGGGTGCGGAAAGCGCATCGAGGGTCGCCTGCAGTTCAGCAAGGTGGTCACGGCAGGCGGGACACTGGGACAAATGTTCGGCGACTTGTTTCATCTCATCCTTGCAGAGATCTGCAAAGAGATAGGATGAAAGCGCA
>PKUI01000144.1 GCA_002869605.1 Desulfuromonas sp.
CCCCTGGGGTGTGCAGGGCGAGGTGTGGCAGGTCACTCAGGCGCAGGTAGGCGGCATCGACGTTGAGCAGGCCGTAGCCGTAGGTGTCGTCGGCGCCGAGGGGGCCAAGGTCGTCGGCGCTTTCGAGCAGCGCGAGCTCAAGTGCCAGGCGGTACTCGGTGATCGACATTGAACCCTGCGGAATGGCCTGGTGTAAAAGTGCCAGGGCACCGCTGATATGGGGGGCGGAGAGGGAGGTTCCGGCCGCCAGGGCGTAATCGGCGAGGCTGCTGGTGCCGTTAGCGACCAAAATGTTGTCGCCGGGGGCGAGCAGCTCGGGGAAGACCTCGATTCCGGTCCATGGCGTATAGATGCTGTCGCCACAGGGTGAGGGGCCGCGCGCCGAAATGGGACTGATCTCCAGCGTCGGGCCGACGGAGCCGACGGCGAAGCCTTCCGGGTTGTTGGCAGGGCTGATGCTGGAGGCCGGGTCGGGGCCAGTGTTGCCGGCGGCGTAGATAACGTGAATACCGGCAGCCTGAAGTGTTGCGGTGGCATCCTGGAAGTCATTCAGGCATTGGTCGAGATTGCCCTCGAAGCCCCACGAGTTGTTGATGATGTCGGGGGCATCCGCTGCGTCACCGTCACTGTTCGGGTCGAGGGCCCATTGCAGTGAATCCAGAATGTTGGAGTTTGTGCTGTTGCCCCCGGGATCAAAGATACGTGCCGCGATCCACTGAGCGTCGGGGGCCATGCCTATGGCTTTGTCGCTGGTTTCTCCGCCGAGGATCACCGATGCGACCGCGGTGCCGTGGGTGAGCCCGTCGCCGAGGAAGTCGCTGGGGAAGGTGGTTCCGTCGTAGGGGTCATGCCACTCTCCCGAGAGGTGGTCATCGAGCAGGTCCCCTTTGTAGTTGCTTGAAAGCTCGGGGTGCGAGGGGTTGACGCCGGTATCGAGGACTGCGACCGTGACGCCGCTGCCGGTGATCGGTACGCTTTCGTTCCACAGGGTCGGCGCGCCGGTGGCGGCGATATTCCAGGTTGGCTGTGACGTTGGTGCGGCCTGTGGCAGCGGGGTTGGTGTGGGGACTTCAGCGTCTACGGTGATCACCTCGACGCCGGGCCAGGCAGCGAGTGTTTCGATAATGGGGACCGGGAGTTCACAGGCCAGCGCATTAACGATCCATAGCTCGCGGCTGACAACCCCCTGGTTGTTCAGGTAGGTACGTAGAGACGCCTGGGAGCGGCTGGCCTGCCCCTTGAGAGCCTTGAGCAACGCTGTCCGTGTGGTCTTACGGTCGCTGCGGCTGGCGTAGGGCGAAAGGTCGATCCGTTCACTGAAGTGGACGATGACCGGAATCTTTTCGTCGCCTGCCATCTGGGCGAGTTGCGCCTGTAGGCCGGGTGTAAGGCGACCCGCTTCTGCTGCGGGGGTAAACAGTGTGGATGCAGCAAGCAGCAGGCTACAGAGGATGAGATGTCGTCTTTTCACTTGAGCCCCTTCAGATGAGGAAAGCGGTCGTCACCAGCACGTTTAAAAGCAGATCCTCCAGCTCGATGACGTTGCCGGGGATGGCATCCTAGTTCCGTGTCATTCCAATTATTGTAGTTTAGGCCGTTCGTTTTATTCAAGTGGGAAGAATCTGTTTGAGCGGTGGTGCCGTTGATGGCGTGCAACAAAGGTCGTTCAGTGGCCGGATGTTAGGCGTGCACAATGTGAAGAAATAAAAAAAGGCCCCCGGGACATACCCGGGGGCCTTTGGTGGTGCAGGTAAAGCGGTGGAGCAGGGCTTACATCATGCCGCCCATGCCACCCATGCCGCCCATGCCGCCCATGTCAGGCATTGCCGGAGCAGCGCCTTCCTTGGCCGGGACGTCGGCGATGCAGGCCTCGGTGGTGAGCATCAGGCCGGCTACCGAAGCAGCGTTCTGCAGGGCAGAGCGGGTAACCTTGGTCGGGTCGATGACACCGGCCTTGATCAGGTCGCCGTACTCATCGATAGCTGCGTTGTAGCCGTAAGCGCCTTTTTCCTGCTTGACCTGGTTGACGACGATCGAGCCTTCCATGCCGGCGTTGGTGGCGATCTGACGCAGCGGCTCTTCGAGGGCACGCTTGACGATGTTGACACCGAACTGCTGCTCGTTGCCGAGATCGACGTTCTCGAGTGCGGCGATGGCGCGGATCAGGGCTATACCGCCGCCAGGGACGATGCCCTCTTCAACCGCAGCACGGGTTGCGTGCAGGGCGTCCTCGACGCGGGCTTTCTTTTCCTTCATCTCGGTCTCGGTGGCTGCGCCAACCTTGACCACGGCAACGCCGCCAACCAGCTTGGCGAGGCGCTCCTGGAGCTTCTCGCGGTCGTAGTCGCTGCTGGTCTCTTCGATCTGGGCACGCATCTGCTTGACGCGGCCGGCGATGTCAGCCTCGGCACCGGCGCCGTCGATGATGGTGGTGTTGTCTTTGTCCACGACGATACGCTTGGCGGTGCCGAGCATGTCGAGGGTGGCGTTCTCGAGTTTGAAGCCGACTTCCTCGGAGATTACCTTGCCGCCGGTGAGGATGGCGATGTCTTCGAGCATCGCCTTGCGACGGTCACCGAAGCCGGGAGCCTTGACGGCAGCGATGTTGAGGGTGCCGCGCAGCTTGTTGACCACCAGGGTGGCCAGCGCTTCGCCGTCGACGTCCTCGGCGATGATGAACAGCGGGCGGCCCTGCTTGGCCACCGGCTCGAGGACCGGCAGCAGGTCGCGCATGTTGCTGATCTTCTTGTCGTGGATCAGGATCAGAGCGTCTTCCATGACGGTTTCCATACGCTCCGGATCGGTGACGAAGTAGGGAGAGAGGTAACCGCGGTCGAACTGCATACCTTCGACAGTTTCGAGCGAGGTTTCCATCGCCTTGGCTTCCTCGACGGTGATGACGCCTTCCTTGCCGACCTTCTCCATCGCCTCGGCGAGGATGTTGCCGATGGTGTCGTCGCCGTTAGCCGAGATGGTGCCGACCTGGGCGATCTCGGTGTGGTCCTTGATCGGCTTGGAGAGCTCGGCCAGCGAAGCAACAGCCGCTTCCACGGCCTTGTCGATGCCGCGCTTGATCTCCATCGGGTTGTGACCGGCGGTCACCAGCTTGACGCCTTCGCGGTAGATCGCCTGGGCGAGCACGGTTGCGGTGGTGGTACCGTCGCCGGCAACGTCCGAGGTCTTGGAAGCGACTTCCTTGACCAGCTGGGCACCCATGTCGGCGAACATGTCCTCGACTTCGATCTCCTTGGCAACGGTCACGCCGTCCTTGGTGATCAGCGGTGCGCCGAACGATTTCTGGATCACGACGTTACGGCCCTTGGGACCGAGGGTTACTTTAACGGCATTGGCCAGGGTGTTAACGCCGGAGAGAATCTCAGCGCGAGCCTTTTAACCGAATTTGATATCTTTAGCAGCCATTATCTTGAATCCTCCTGATTTTTTAGGTTACTTACTCGATTACGCCGAGGATGTCGTCCTCGCGCATCATCAAGTATTCTTTGCCTTCGATCTTGATGTCGGTGCCGGAGTACTTGCCGAACAGCACCTCGTCGCCGACCTTGACTTCGAGAGCGACGGTCTTGCCGTCTTCGGTGACCTTGCCTTTGCCGACGGCAACGATTTTGCCCTTCTGGGGCTTTTCTTTGGCGGTGTCGGGGATGATGATGCCCCCGGCGGTGGTGGTTTCTTCTTCGACGCGCTCAACAATGATGCGGTCGTGCAGCGGACGGATGTTCATGGTGTTGCTCCTTTCGTGATGTAAATACGTCAGTAGGCGATGCCTGGAAAATAACCAGAAACAAGTAAAGAAGCATGATCCGATGCCGATAGTCGACCGACAATGCATGGAATCAGCCTCTTTTTTCAAGGCATTAGCACTCGAATGAGGGGAGTGCCAAGGCAGGGCAAAATATAATCAGCCTGATGACCTTGTCAAGGGGGGAACCGATTTTTTTTGGGGAGCGTCTTAGTTTGTTTTGTGCAGCGCCTCGATGAGGTCCGTGGCGGCCTTTTCTGCGGTGTCTGCAGCCAGGGAAGTATGGGCCTGCCGGGGAGTGGCGGTCTCAAGGTCGAAGAAGCGTTCCACGGGGTAGCGCATGCGCAAGGTCGGCTCGCTGTTACCGGGCTGAAACAGATCGAGGCGCATGGTCATGGTGATCTCTCCCGAGCAGCAGCCGGTCTCTTCGAGGCAGCCGAACAGCTCGCCGGTGGCATAGGTCCGTGTCGCCAGGGATTCTGGGGGGAGGGAGGTGGGGGCCTGTTTGAGGATGACAAAGGTATAGCCGTGGGGCTCACCGAGGCTGTTGAGTCGGGTGATCAGTCGATCGAAAAAGGCCTCGCTGACCTCCTCGGGACACATGATCGGGGTGACCGGCATAACCAGGATCGGTTGCGCGGTCGGAACCGGCGCGAAGGAATCCGAGGTGTCGATGGAGACAGCTGAGCCACAGGCGCTCAGCAGCAGGGTTAACAGCACGGCCCAGCGTTTGGTCATGGTTTTCTCCCGGAGTTTACGACGATCAATTTCAAAAAGGCATCGTAGCGATGGGGTCGACGCTTGTCAATTCAAGTTGTCGAGCGGCAAGGTGATCAGGGCGGGGCGAGCCTTACGGAACGGAAAAGAGAGGTGGGGCGATGCGAGAACTCTTGCACAGCGGGCAACGCCCCGGTTTGTTCAGTCGCGTACGTTTTTCGAAGCGGAAACCGCAGGCGAGGCAGTGCGCAGCTTCGGCCAGTAGTTCGGGGTGGCTGTGCTGCAAGTGTTCGAGGTGCAGGTAGACATCCTTTTCCGCAAGGCCGGCCCGTGCCGAAAGCTCCCGGGCGCTGCGTGGGGTAGCGTCAAGAGCCGCGAGCAGTGCCTGGCGGGGTGTGGCGTGTCGTTCCGGTGGTGGGGGGGATGGTTTATCGATCATAGCACTCAATTAAAAGGGGCTTCGGACCATCGTATGGGAAGCAAGGACATTGATGGTTTTCGATTGTTGCTGTCCGAGGTTGAATACCCTTCTATAAGTCCCTAGGTAATGTAAGAATTAGTTGCAGTAGGATTTATAATAAAC
>PKUI01000057.1 GCA_002869605.1 Desulfuromonas sp.
ACGGGGTGACCAAGGAACTGTTCGTCAAGCCGCAGGTGAAGCAGACCGAAGACTACATTACCGGCCGTTTCGGCTAGAAGGATAACAGATGACCGTACACATGATCCGTGAGCTGGAGAAGCTCAAGAAGATGATCCTGGAGCTGGCTGCCGTGGTGGAGGAGTCGGTGCAGAAATCGGTGCGTGCCCTGGTCGACGAGGACGTCGAGCTGGCGAAACAGATTGTCGCCGGGGACAACCGTGTCGATGACATGGAGGTCGAGCTCGAAGAGGAGTGTCTCAAGATCCTCGCTCTGCACCAGCCGGTGGCGGCCGACCTGCGCTTTATCGTCTCGGTGCTCAAGATCAACAACGACCTGGAGCGGATGGCCGACCTGGCGACGAACATCGCCGAGCGGGCCATTGACCTGTCCGGGCCCTGGAAGGTGGTGCCCCCATTCGACGTCGAGGAGATGGCCCGCCAGACCGAGCGCATGATCGATTTGAGTCTGGAGGCGCTGGTTCATCAGGATCGCGACACGGCGGCCAGGGCGATTGCTCTCGACGATAAGGTCGACCAGCTCCACGCGGAAAATTTTGCGCAGGTGAAGACGTGCATCCGGGAGCGGCCAGAGAAGATGGATGGGTATATCTACTATCTTTCCATTTCGCGCTACATCGAACGGATTGCCGATCTGGCGACCAATATCGGAGAAGATGTCATTTACATGATCGACGGCAAGATCGTCCGGCATATCGAGGATTGGAACGTCGATATCTGAGCGTAACGTGCTACCGTCTTTTTGGGGCCCGCCTAGTTAGGCGGGCCTTTTTAGTCTGGGGGAAGGGCAGGACGTGTAAAAGCGCCTTTTTGCGATCGGGTTGCGAGCCGGGTACGAAGTGGGAGGATGGTGCAACCGGGGGCGGGAGGCGCACGGTCTGCGCTGCCGCGCTGTACGTGAGCGGCCGGTATCGTGAGTATCGGGAAGATATATGGCTCCGATGGCCAGCCAGATGCCGAGAATCCAAAGAATTTCAAACATGACAACTCTCCTGTTTCGTTGAACGCGTTTCGTTTATGTCAGGGACAGCCTAGGGTGTTTTCGTGACAGAATACGACACTAATATTGCGCGTTGAATTGTGCATTGAATTGCAGGGCGAATTGCGCGGCAAAAAGGGTGGGAAAAGCGCCGAAGATGGCGTTGACAAGGCGGCTTTAAATCGTATACAGTATGCAAGTTTCCGTAGCGGGCTAGCCCCCGTTTTATCTTAAAAAAAGCGTACATGCATATCTGGACATTGTCAGATCAAGGGCTTGTGTCCAGCAACCATGATGGAGGAGAGAGAGATGATTGAAGCTTATCTAATGCACGAGCAGGAGCGTAATGCCCAGGGCATTCCCGCGCTGCCCCTGAATCCCGAGCAGACCACCGCACTGTGTGAGCTGCTGCAGTCCCCCCCGGCCGGTAAGGAAGAGTTCCTGATGAACCTCTTCACCGAGCGCGTTTCCCCCGGTGTCGACCCGGCTGCCGAAGTCAAGGCCGCGTTTCTGGCTGAGATCCTCGACGGTAAGAAGAGCTCGCCGCTGATCGACAAGACCAAAGCGGTGCAGATCCTCGGCACCATGATCGGTGGTTACAATGTTCAGCCGCTGATCGACGCCCTCAAAGACAGCGGTCTGGCTGACGAAGCTGCCGCTGCCCTGTCCGGCATGACCTATGTTTACGACGCCGCCGCAGACGTTGTCGCGCTGGCGAAGAGCAATGCCGCTGCCAAGAAGGTGGTTGAGAGCTGGGCGAACGCCGAGTGGTTCACCAACAAGCCTGAGCTGGCAGAGACCATCAAAGTTAAGGTTTTCAAGGTCGAAGGCGAGATCAACACCGACGACTTCTCCCCGGCTGGCGATGCCTGGAGCCGCCCCGACATTCCGCTGCATGCTCTGGCGATGGGTAAGACCCGTTTCCCGGGTGGCATTGAAGAGATCGCCAAGTGGCGTGCCGAAGGCCACCAGGTTGCTTTCGTTGGTGACGTGGTTGGTACCGGTTCTTCGCGTAAGTCGGCCTGTAACAGCGTGCTGTGGTGCATCGGCGACGACATCCCGGCAGTTCCGAACAAGCGTCGTGGTGGCGTGATCATCGGTGGCGTTATCGCCCCGATCTTCTTCAACACCGCCCAGGACTCCGGAGCCCTGCCGCTGCGCATGGATGTCACCCAGCTGAATATGGGCGACGTGATCACCATCAACACCGCCAAGGGTGAAGTGACCAACGAGGCCGGCGAAGTGGTTTCGACTTTCGAAATCAAGCCGGACACCGTTGCCGACGAGTACCGTGCCGGTGGCCGTATCCCGCTGATCATCGGTCGTTCGCTGACCACCGAGGCTCGCGAAGCCCTGGGCATGGGTGCAACCGAGACCTTCATCCCGGCAGACAACCCGACTCCGAAAGCGGACCAGGGCTACAGCCAGGCACAGAAGATCGTCGGCCGCGCCTGCGGCGTTGACGGCATCCTGCCCGGCACCGCTTGTGAGCCGCTGATGACCACCGTCGGTTCCCAGGACACCACCGGCCCGATGACTGCCGACGAGATCAAAGAGCTGGCCTGTCTGCGCTTCAAGTCGCCGATGGTTATGCAGTCCTTCTGTCACACCGCTGCTTACCCGAAGCCGGCCGACGTGAACATGCACAACAACCTGCCGAAATTCATCTCCGATCGCGCCGGTGTTCCGCTGCGTCCCGGTGATGGCGTTATCCACAGCTGGCTGAACCGCCTGCTGGTTCCCGACACCGTCGGTACCGGTGGCGACTCGCATACCCGTTTCCCGATCGGCATCAGCTTCCCGGCCGGTTCCGGCCTGATCGCTTTCGCTGGTGCACTCGGCTTTATGCCGCTCGATATGCCCGAGTCTGTGCTGGTCCGCTTCAAGGGTGAGTTCAACGAAGGCATCACCCTGCGTGACGCGGTCAACGCAATTCCCTACTACGCCATCAAGCAGGGCCTGCTGACCGTGCCGAAGAAGAACAAGGTCAACATCTTCAACGGTCGTATCCTGGAGATGGAAGGTCTGCCGGACCTGTCGGTTGAGCAGGCGTTCGAGCTGACCGACGCCGCTGCCGAGCGTTCGGCCGCTGCCGGTTGCATCCAGCTCTCCGAAGAGAGCGTCTGCACCTACCTGCGTTCCAACGTCGCTCTGATGAAGAAGATGATCGAAGAGGGCTACCAGGACGCAGAGACCCTGCAGGGTCGTATCGACGCGGTCAACGAGTGGCTGAAGGATCCGAAACTGATCCGTGCTGACAAGAATGCCGAGTACGCCGCGGTGATCGAGATCGATCTGGCTGAAATTACCGAGCCGATCCTCGCCTGCCCGAACGACCCGGATGATGTCAAGCTGCTCTCCGATGTCCAGGGGACTCCGATTCAGGACGTGTTCCTCGGTTCCTGCATGACCAACATTGGCCACTTCCGTGCCGCCGCCGAGATCTGGCGTGGTCAGAAATTCAACCCGAGCGTCCGTACCTGGGTCTGCCCGCCGACCCGCATGGATCAGGCCAAGCTCAAGGAAGAAGCCGTCTACTCGGTCTTCAGCGCTATGGGGGCACGCCCTGAAATCGCCGGTTGCTCGCTGTGCATGGGTAACCAGGCCCGCGTACCGGACGGGGTCAACATGTTCTCGACCTCGACCCGTAACTTCGACGACCGTATCGGTAACGGCGCCCAGGTCTACCTCGGCTCGGCCGAACTCGGCGCGGTAACCACCAACCTGGGCAAGCTGCCGACTCCGGCCGAGTACCTCGCGACGTACAAGGAGAAGGTTGCTCCGAAGAAGGAAGAGATCTACAAGTACCTGCAGTTCGACGAAATGGCAGGCTACGGCGAGTAGACCCGATAGTACGAAGTAGTAAGGCAGAAAAAAGCCCCCGCAGGTTGATCCTGGCGGGGGCTTTTTGTTTCAAGAAGTTAGTTCTGAGGTTGAATTCGTGTGTGTTTTGAGGCACAGGCGGATGTGCTGATTAATTTCTGGTTAAACCGGCGATTTCCATTAGAATAAAACGTATTCTAAAGGTGACGGAGACATTTCCGTCTTCGCCTTTTTTGCCAGGGAGACGACATGGCCCAGGAGAACATCTTCTTCTTGCCGATCAGGGATGTCTGTCAACGCGACGTCGTGACTTGCCCGCCGAGCATGCCCCTGGTGGATGCCGCAAGGATCATGCGGGAGCGTAATATTACCAGTGTCGTGGTCAGTGAGCATGATGCACCGATCGGTATCGTGACCGACCGTGACCTGCGCAACAAGGTGGTGGCGCCTGGCATTGACCCGGGTTCACTGCTGGTGAGCGACATCATGAATGCCCCGTTGATCATGGTGCGCGAGGATGATTTTGTCTTCGAGGCGCTCTATCGGATGTCTCGCTACCGTATCCATCGCGTGGTGGTGATTGACGAGCAAGCCAGGTTGTGTGGCATCATCAGCAATTCGGATGTGCTGCGGCTGCAGACCCGTTCGCCACAGCAGATGCTCTACGAGATTGAAGAAGCCCAAAACCTTGCAGACTTGAAGAAGCTCCATCAACAGGTTCAGAATCTGGTTCTTCACCTGCTCGGCACCGGCGTGCGAACCTCGAATATGGTGCGGTTGATTTCACATCTGAACGACCGTATCCTCGTCCGCCTGATCAACCAGCTGCGTGCCGACCGCTATGCCGACTTGCCCGACAGGTTCTCTTTCGTGGTGCTCGGCAGTGAGGGGCGCAATGAACAGACCCTGACCACCGACCAGGACAACGCGATTATTTACGCCGACACCCTTTCGGCTGAAGAAATCAAGGCCATCGAGGCGTTTGCACAGGAATTGATCGACAGCCTGATCGCCATCGGGGTGCCCCCCTGCCCAGGCGGAATCATGGCCAAGAACGATTTCTGGCGGCGCAGCCTCGGGAGCTGGCAGGAGACCATCGATCACTGGCTGGCAGACTCCTCGCCGAAAAACATTCTCAACGGCAGCATGTTTTTCGATATCCGCACCCTGCATGGTGATGCCACCCTCGAGGCGGCTCTCAA
>PKUI01000088.1 GCA_002869605.1 Desulfuromonas sp.
CCCGATCGTCGGGTGACGGAGTTCGGGGTGCCTTCTTTTGCTTACTTTTCTTGGGCAAGCAAGAAAAGTAAGGCGCTGCCGGGCGCCCCCGGCGGTGTTGAACAGGGGCATAACAACGTGCCCCCCATATAAACATCCACTTCAGGTCGTTGAGAAACTCTCAGCCACGCGGATGATGCTGCTGGTGCAGCTTTTTCAGCCGATCGCGCGTCACGTGGGTGTAGATCTGCGTGGTCGAGATGTCGGCATGACCGAGCATGGTCTGGACCGCGCGCAGATCGGCGCCGTTTTCGAGCAGGTGGGTGGCAAACGAATGCCGCAAGGTATGCGGGGTGATCCGTTTGCCGATCCCGGCCTGGAGCGCGCGGCGCTTTATCATCTTCCACACCCCCTGGCGTGTCAAGCCCTTGCCGAAGCGATTCAGAAACAGGTGACCGCTGTCGTGCTTGCTCGCCAGGGCGGGACGACCGTAGCTCTGATAGTCGCGTATGGCCTCGATGGAAGTCTCGCCAAGCGGCACGATTCGCTGCTTGCTCCCCTTTCCCATGGTCATCAGGTAACCGACCTCCAGCTGCACCTCGCGCATGGTCAGATTAACCAGCTCGGAGACCCGTAGCCCGGTGGCGTAAAACAGCTCGAGGATCGCCCGGTCGCGCTGATCGCCCGGCTCGTCGCCGGTCGGCGCATTGAGCAGGCTCTCGACATCCTGCATCGACAGGGTGTGCGGCAACGCCTGCAGGCTGCGTGGCGCCTCGACACGTATCGTCGGGTTCCCCTGCGCATACTTCTCGCCATACAGGAACTTGTGAAACATGCGTACCGCGACCAACGCCCGCGCACGGCTGCGCGCCGAGAGCCCCTGGTCGCGCAGGCTGACAAGGTAGCGCATGACCACCGCCGGGGTCACGTCATCCGGCTGCGTCACCTTCTCGCGCTCGAGAAAATCAAGGTACCGGGAAAGGTCGCGGCCGTAGGCATCGAGGGTATTCTTGGCCAACCCCTTCTCTACCGTGACGTAGTTGAGAAACAGGTCGAGATACTGTTCCATGCTTCCTCGTTGGGGTTACGCTTCGTCGCTATCGAGCACCTTGAGCAGCGTGGTGCGGATTTCCTCGAGCTTCGACGGTTCCTTCACCTTCTGCGCGAAGATATCGCGCACGTAGAAGGTGTCGGCGGCCTGGTCGACCTTGGTCGAGATCTTGGCGACGTCGATATAGAGGCCGAGCTCCTTGATCGCCTTGGTCACCTCGTAGAGCAGACCGACACGGTCGCTGGCAAAAATGTCGATAACATTCGACTCGCGCGAGATGTCGTTGTCGATCACCACCCGGCTGGCACGTGCCGGCTTGTTTTTCTGCACCATAAAGGTCGGTTGCTGGCGCTTTTTAACCAGCTCGGAGACCCGCTGCCGTCCTTCGACCACCGCCTCGAGGTCACTGGTTACCTTCTCCCAACGCTTGGGGTCGATCGGTTCGCCACCCGGCTCCTCGATCTGCAGAATATCGAGCACCTCACCGTTGCGGCGGGTGTGGATCTGCGCGCCAAGAATGCTCAGACCGTTACCGGCCATCACGCCGGCGACCTTGGAGAACAGCCCCGGGATATCGAGGGTTGAGATGGTGATATTGACATAACCGAACTCGTGGACGTCCTCGTGTTTAAGGATCACCGAGCGCTCGCCGCGGCTGAAGGCGAAGCGCAAATGTTCGATGATGTCGTGGGAACGGTAGCTGAGCACGTAGCGGGTGTTGAGCTTGCGCAGCGTCTCGCGAACCCGGGATGCAGAGAAATCCTCCTCGAGGGCAGCGCGCACCTTGCGCTTACGGTTACGCAGCTTCTGGGAGCGTTCCTCAAGGTAGAAGTTGCTCCGTTCGAGGACCGCGAAGGTCTTCTCGTAGAGTTCCTGCAGCAGCCCCCCTTTCCACTCGTTCCAGACGTTGGGGCCAACCGCCTTGATGTCGGCGAATGTCAGCAGCGTCAGCATGCGCAAATTCTCGCTGGTCTGCATGAGCTGAGCGAAGTCGATAATCATCTTGTCATCGTGCATATCGCGTCGCTGGGAGATATGGGCCATATCGAGGTGGTGACGGACCAGGAACTCGAGCCGTTCGCGGTCCTCGCGGTTGAGGCCTAAGCGCCGCGAGATGGTCGGGATCATGTCGGCACCGCGGTTACTGTGGTTCGAGCCCTCCCCCTTGCCAATGTCATGGAACAGTACCGCGAGCAGCAGCAATTCGCGCTTCTCAACGTTGTTGGCGATTTCGGTCAAGAGCGGCTTTTTGTCGGCATAAGCGCCGTCCCACAGCTTGATGATCTCCTCGACCGCGAACAGCGAGTGGATATCGACGGTGTAGATATGGTAGGCGTCGTGCTGCACCTTGCAGTAGATGCGCCGGAACTCGGGGATAAAACGATGCAGGAAACGTAAGTGATGCATCTCGCGCAAAGTGCGGGGGACCCCCTTGGGAGAGCGCAGAATATTGAGGAACCCCTCGTTCATGGGACGCGAGCGGCGCACCTTGTCGTTGACCCGGTGCAGGTTCTCGCGGATCAGGGTCTTGAGCGTCAGCGAGAGGGTAACGTCGTGTTGCTGCATCAGCTCGAAGGCCTTCATCATCAGCTCGGGTTGCTCGACGATGTGCGTAGCCCGGGAAAAATGCAGTTCCCCGCGCAGCAGGAAGAAGCCGTCATCGAGGTTGCGGCGCTTGAGGTAACCGAACAGGCGGTTGCCACTCTCCCCTTGAGTAACGCGGGCGATCAGATACGAGGAAAGATGCTCGGCGTGGGTGGCGTGCTCATAGTAGTCCTGCATAAACTGCTCAACCGCCAGGACTCCCTTGTTGTCGCGGTAGCCAAGGAAGTTGGCAATCCGTTCCTGGTGCTCGAATTGCAGCTGCTCGTTTTTGCGCGAGGAGATGAAATGCAGCTCGTTGCGAATCCGCCACAAAAAGTCAAACGCCTCCTGGAACTCTTCATACTCCTTCTCGCTCATGATACCGCGTACCACAAGGTCGCGGAAGGTCTTGGCACCGGCACGCACCCGCGCGATCCATATCGCAGTCTGCAGGTCACGCAGTCCCCCCTCGCCTTCCTTGATATTAGGTTCGATGAGAAAAACAGAGGAACCATACTTCTTGAGCCGCTCGGAGTGTTCGGCGAGCTTTTCACGTACGAACTGGCTGGCGCTGCGGCTCAAAAGCAGCTCGATGACCCCTTTATCGAAGATCTCGTAGAGATCCTGGTCGCCACACAGGTAACGGCCATCGAGCAGCGCGGTGCGCACCGTGATGTCGTCCATGGCAACCTTGATGCAATCCTTGTCGGTACGCACGCTGTGCCCCACGTCGAGGCCGAGATCCCAGAGTAGGTAGAGCATCCGCTCGGATAGCTGTTCGACCAGGTCGCGGTCACGACCGCGATAGAAGAACATCAGGTCGATGTCGGAACGGGGGTTGAGCTCACCTCTTCCATAGCCCCCTACGGCGATCAGCGCACAACCGGTCGAGGAACCGGAGGCGATATCACAGCGCACCATACGATACAACTGACGGATCAACAGATCGATAGACGCGCAGCGTGCCTCGACGATTTCGCGGCCGCTGGCGCCATCGCGGTGCTGTTGATGCAGCTTCGCGTCCTGATCATCGAGGTAATGGCGCGCGATGTCCAGAATCGCGGCACGAGCCTCGTCAAAGGGGAGTTCTTGCAAGCGCCATTCTTCAGGCCCGAAAAAATAGTCCTGATGATTCAGTTCGTTTATCAAATCGTCGTACCTCAGTTGGAAGCGAGGTTGTAGGCCTCAAGATAATGACCGACTCCGGTAGCAATCGCTTCGGCGGAGCGGGTCTGGAACCTCTGATCCGCGAGCCGCTTCTCTTCGCGTCGGTTGCTGATGAAGGCCACCTCCACCAGCACCGAGGGCATGGTCGCGTTCCAGAGTACATGAAACGGACCCTGGCGAACCCCGAGATCCTTGATGTTCGAATATTTTCGCGACAGCCCATCAATCAGTGCTTCCTGGATTTCTGCTGCGAGGCGACTCGATTCGTTGATCTTGGAATTTGCCATCAAGTCGAGCAGGATCATGTCGAGATCCCCGACCTTCTGCAGCGAGGTGCCATTCTCGCGGGCAACTACCTCGATCACGTCGTCGTTCTTGGAGAAATTCAGGTAGTAGGTCTCGGCACCGTACGGCTTGCGGCTCCGGTTGGCGTTGGCATGCAGCGAGACAAACAGGTCGGCATCGAGACGGTTGGCGATCAGGGTGCGTTCGTCGAGCGGGATGTACACGTCGCTGTCCCGCGTCAGGATCACCTCGCAGGGAAACCGCTTCTTCAGCTGGGCAGACAGCGCCTTGGCCAGCGCCAGGGTCACGTCCTTTTCCATCAACCCGCGCGGGCCGATAGCCCCGGGATCCTTCCCGCCGTGCCCGGGATCGAGCACGATACGCACGCCGCGCCCGACCTTGTTTTCGGGCAGTTTCACATGCGGTTGTTCTTCCTTGGGACGGGAATCGAGCACCTCGGCGAGTTGCTGCTCGTCGAGCTTAACCGTCGCCGCACTTGCGGCCGCCGCCTTGGATGCGCTGGACGGAGACGCGCCGGCGGCGCTTTTCGGCATGGCGGCTGCCGCGAGTTGCGCAGTCACCGTGGCACCCGGATGGGCGCCCGAGTCGGCATTGAGCTTCTGCGGCGCGCTCGTCGCAACCACCGGTCCGGAGTTCGACAACGGACCGCTGATATCAATGATGACCCGGAACGGGTCGTTGAGGGTAAACACCTGGTACGGGTTGGCCGCGTCGAGGTCGAGGACTACGCGAGCCACGTCGTTGCGGTATTGTCCGCCGCGAACCTGCCGGACCCGTCCGTCGCCGAGATCGATCGCCTGTTTCAGAACTCCGATATCGCCTGGCGCAAGGTCAATGAAGATGCGCGGGTCATCTCCCTTGACAAAACCGGGGGTCGCCGAGGCGTTACCTTCGAGATCCAGGACCACGCGGGTAAAGTCGGGATAGGTATGGTAACGGACACCGATGATCGCCCCCTCGGCCTTCGCCGGCACACGCGCAGGGGGCGGTGGAGACGCCACCTGGAGCGCCTCGGGGGCCAACTCCTTGAGACGAGCACGAGCCGCTGCGAACATGTCGCCGTCGTGGTAGATCGAGACCAGGCGTCGATAGTGCTCGATCGCCCTCTTCTGATCACCAAATTTTTCTTCGAGAATCTGGGCGGCTATCAACAGACCATCATCGACCAGCGATGATCCCGGATGCTCGAGGGCGAGCTGATCAAAATAAGCGATCGCGGCGCGCAGGTCGTCCTTAACGTACGATACGTCATACAGGCCCTGGGAGATTTTGCCGGCCATGTACAGGGCATCGGCAGAGCGCTGATGTTCCGAGTCGAGGTCGTGAACCTGCAGGAACAGCTTGCGGACCTTGAGCCACTGGTCACGGTATTTCTGTTTGCGGGGTGAATCGAGCAGTTCGAAGTAGGCCTTGCGCGCCTTGTTGTAGCTGTTTTCCACGGACAGGGCGTAGGCCGGCGTCAACAGCGACGCACACAGCGTCACACACATCATCATCAGCAACGCACGACAGAGCAACGTTTTCACGCGAGTTCCTTCAGTTCGTTGAGCAGGTTCAAAGCTTCCAGCGGTGTCAACGAAGCGATATCGACAGCCGCAAGGCGTTCACGAATTAGGTCATTTTCCCCGGCGAACAGGGTCAGTTGCGGGCTGGCACTCCCCGTCGAGGAGCCCTCGGAATCATGCGCCAGGCGCGGCGCGCCGTCGGCATCGAGTTCACCTGCCTCCAGATTACGCAGCACTTCCTTGGCACGCTCAATAACCGGGCTCGGCAAGCCGGCCAACCTGGCGACCTGAATGCCGTAAGAATGGCTCGCCGGCCCCGGCACGATGCGACGCAGGAACACCACCTGGTCGTTCCATTCGCGCACCGCGACGTTGTAGTTCTTGATCCTTTCACGGGTCATGCCAAGCTCGGCCAGCTCATGGTAATGGGTCGCGAACAGGGTCTTGGCCGCCACCGGGGCGTGATCATGCAGGTACTCGGCAACCGCCCAGGCGATGCTGACCCCGTCGAAGGTACTGGTGCCACGGCCGATCTCGTCAAGGACTACCAGGCTCCTGGGGGTGGCGTGATGTAAAATATTGGCGGTCTCGTTCATCTCGACCATGAAGGTCGAAAGACCCCGCGCTAGGTTGTCGCTCGCCCCGACGCGGGTGAAAACGCGGTCGACGACGCCGATACGCGCGCTCTTGGCCGGCACGAAGCTCCCCATCTGCGCCAACAGGGTGATCAACGCGACCTGGCGCATGTAGGTCGATTTACCGGCCATGTTGGGACCGGTAATGATTAGCAGCTGATTTTCACGCGTGTCGAGGGTAACATCGTTGGGCACAAAGCGCTCGCCGAGACTCATCGACTCGATCACCGGGTGACGTCCCTCCTCGATCACCAGTTCGTCGCCGTCGTGCACCTGCGGCCGCACGTAACGACGATCGTGGGCCAACTCGGCCAGGGAGAGCAGTACGTCGAGTTGCGCCAGGATACGTGCGGTCTCCTGGACCCGCTCACCGCAGGCAGCGGCCTGTTGGCGCACCTCGATAAACAGATCGTACTCCAGAGCCGTGAGCCGCTCCTCGGCACCGAGCACCTTGCTCTCATACTCCTTGAGCGTCGGCGTGATGTAGCGCTCGGCGTTGGCCAGAGTCTGCTTGCGCTCGTAATCCTCCGGGACCTTGTCGAGGTGACTCTTGGTGACTTCGATGTAATAACCGAAGACCTTGTTGTAGCGAACCTTGAGCGACGAGATGCCGCTGCGCTGGCGCTCATCCCCCTCGAGGCGCGCAATCCAGCCCTTCCCTTCGCGGCTGATGGTACGCAGCTCGTCGAGTTCGTCATCGAAGCCGTCACGGATCAGGCCACCGTCGCGCAGGGCCACCGGTGGTTCATCGACCAGGGCGGTAGCCACCAGGGCCGCAAGATCCTCGACCGGGTCGAGCGACTGGCAAAGCTGCAGCAAAAGCGGCGCGTCGCAACCGCCGAGCAGATCAATCACCTGCGGCAGCCGTTGCAACGAGAGCCGCAACGCCACGAGATCACGGGCATTGGCGCTGCCCATGATCGTACGCGTGATCAGGCGCTCGAGGTCATAAACCCCGTCAAGCGCTTCACGTAAATCGGTGCGCAGCAGCGCCGCGTCGAGGAGCTGCTCGACCGCGGCGTGGCGTGCGTTGATGGTCGAAACGTCGACCAACGGGTAGTTGAGCCAGCGTTTGAGCAGGCGTCCACCCATGGCGGTAACGGTGCGATCGAGCACACCGAGCAGACTCCCCTTGCGCTTTCCGTCCTGGAGGTTGGCGTTCAGCTCGAGGTTGCGCCGTGTCGCCTCGTCAAATACCAGGTGCTCCTGGCTGCTGTAGGTGAGCAGGGAACGGATATGGGTCACCGCCCCCATCTGTGTCTCCTGCAGATAGTGGAGCGCGGCACCGGCGGCGGCGATGGCGGCTGGAAGTTGCGCACAACCGAAGGCGTCGAGCTGGGCGACCTTGAAGAAACTGGTGATCACATCCGCAGCGCGATCCTGCTCCCAGACATAATCGGGGAGGCGATTGACGCTGCGACCGTCGAGGCTGAAACCGAGTTGCCGAACCAACGCCTCCCCTTCATCGCCATCCGGCACCAGCACCTCGCGCGGCTGCGCGGAGGAGATCTCGGTACGCACCCCCTCGTCGGAGACGGTTTCGGTGACCCGGAACTCGCCGGTGGTAATATCGACCAGCGCCACCCCGCAGGTCCCATCCGTCCCGGGAGAGATCGCCATCAGATAATTGTTTTCGTTCGGCTGCAGGGTGTCGGTGTCGGTAACCAGGCCGGGGGTAACCACGCGCACCACGTCGCGTTTAACCAGCCCCTTGACCAGCTTGGGGTCCTCGGTCTGCTCACAGATGGCCACCTTGTGGCCGTGTTCGACCAGCTTGGCGACGTAAGGCTGACAGCTGTGATGCGGCACACCACACAACGGGATCTCCTCGTCGGAGCCCTTGTTGCGCGATGTCAGGGTGATATCGAGGATCTTGGCGGCGGTGACCGCATCCTCCATGAACATTTCGTAAAAATCACCGAGGCGAAAAAAAAGAATGGCGTCAGGATACCGCGATTTAATCTCGAGGTATTGACGCATCATCGGTGTAACTGTCGACATGAAACAGAACCTCTATAAATAGAAAAAAACGCCGCTTGGCAGCGAGATTATGTTAACAAATCGGGGGCAACGCTGTAAATAGCACAACGCCATAGAATCACTTCAGGGTTGAACTGCCTACGGGCTAATGGTATCCATAACCGACCCAAACAGCGGAGCGAAACATGAGCGACAAAAACGAGACCTCTCAGGTCAACCCCGACGACTTCCGGATCGACACCCTCGACGACGAAATTCGTGCCGACCGGCAATGCACCGAACTACTCAAGGGCTTTGCCGCGAGCATGGTACAAGATCATCAGCTCCCCCCCCTGGAGGCGGGACAGCTCGCCCACGGTGCCGACCCGTTCCTGCGCGACTACCTGATCGCCAACCGCCGCGAGAACCTGTTTCAGCCCTCCCCGGGACGGGTCCGGCAATTCGCCGGGCATTTTTACATCGTCAACAACATGGAACCGAACCGCCGTGAGCTGGCCTCCATGCTCGCCGGCATCGAGGCCTTCTATCGCTACTGCCTGGAACAGGGCTGGGTCAACGCCGCGCTGATCGAAACCATCACCGAGGAATGCGCCGCCATCGATGACTATGCGGCGCGCATCGAGAGTTTCTGGGACCTCAAGGACGACGGATTCATCGCCTGGCGGCAGGAAATCCCCATCGATAAATAATGGACAGCCACGCTCGCAAGAAAATTCGCGCCGCCCGACTGGCGGTGACCACCGCCACGCTGCTGGCTCTGGCCAAGGGCGTCATCGGCCTGTTCAGTGGCTCGATGGCGATCATCACCTCGGCGGTCGACAGCCTGCTCGACATCATGATGTCGGGGGTCAACTACGTGGCGATCAGGCACGCCGAACGCCCCGCCGACGAATGCCACCCCTTCGGACACGGCAAGTACGAAACCCTGGCAACGATCTTCCAGGCGCTGGTAATCACTTCATCCGGAGTCTGGATTATCATCGAGTCGAGTGCCCGCCTGCGCCAGGGCCGGGAGCTGAGCGCGCTCGGAAGCGGCATCTTCATCCTGCTGGCCGCGTCGTTCGCCTCGTGGCTATTGAGTCAGTTTCTCAAGCGGGTCGCCGCCGAGACCGACTCCTCGGCGCTGGCAGCCGATTCGCTGCACTTCAGCATGGACATCTATACCAATCTGGTGCTTGCGCTCGGGGTCGCGGCCGTAGCTTTTTTCGATCTCTACTGGGTCGACCCGGCACTGTCGATCGTGGTGGCACTTTACATCATCTGGCAGGCCCTCGGCTTACTGCGCCATGGTATCGGCGACGTCCTCGACCGCGAGCTACCGACCGAGATGCAGGAACAGATCGACGAGCTGATCCGCACCAGTGACGTACACGCCCTCGACTACCACAACCTGCGCACCCGCAGGGCCGGCTCGCACAAGATCATGGACTTCCACCTCACCCTGTGCAAGCACCTTTCGGTGGAAGAGGCGCATGCCATCTCCGACAGCCTCGAGAAGCGGATCGAGGAAGACCTGCGCCCGGCCGATGTGACCATCCATATCGAGCCATGCGCACGCGCCGACTGCCCGGGCTACCAGCGCTGCGACAAGCGGGATCGCTTCGAACAGGAAAAATCCTCCAGCGGCTCAGGCCAGGATTGAATCTAGCTCGGGTTCGCAAGATAAAACCAGGCGCATTGCCTGGTTCAGACTGCAACAGCGTTGATACTGAATAATCTTATAGTTCAAGTAAAAGACAAATTCTTTTTCTCACGCAAAGCCGCAAAGACGCTAAGGCAGACCACTGAATCTTAAGGTTTCTTTGCGGCCTTTGCGACATTGCGTGAGCCATCGACCCTGTAGGTTTTTCAAGATTCAACGTATTGCCCAAGCCAGACAGACTGCCTGGCTTGGGCTTTTTATATCCAGCCTCCCATATCGATACCGAGGCTTTCGGCGACCTTGACTAGCTTCCTGCCGGGGGCGCACGGCATGCGCCTGACTTTTCTTGCTCGTCCAAGAAAAGTCAGCAAAAGAAGGACATCCCGGCACTCGGTGACTGCACACGGGGCCCCGTAACGGCCGTGGAACAGGCAAAAACTTTTAGATCAAGAAAGCCTTTGACCTCCCTTCCCCCTGGCGCAGCGCCGGGGGAGGTTGGATTAAAATCGAAACAGCCGGGCAACCTGTTTGAGGCCGCGTGATTTTTACGTGGGCGAGTTTTGCCCGGCCGATTTTAATCTTACCGGACCCGGGGACCGGTTTTATCCGGCGCGGAGAGTGGGGCGCCTTTTTCTGCTTACTCTTTTGTGGCGTAACAAAAGAGTAAGGCGGCGTACGGGGCCGCGACCCCGTGATTCTAGAAATAATTACTAAAAAACCCTCAGCAAAATTATTACTGAGGGTTTGAAGTTAAAAACAAATCTCTATTGAATCGTATGACCAATAAACCGGCTGCGTATCAAATCACAGCTCATCAACCTGTTCAGCGCCCCATGCCGATACCGAGACTCTCAGCCACATTGACCAGCTCCCCTTCGGGGTCGACCAGGTTGAGTTTACCGACCGCGTCGATCAGCGGTACCGACACGACCGAAGTCCCGTGCAGGGCGACCATCTGCTGCCAGCAACCGCTGGCGACCATCGCCATCGCCTTGACGCCAAAACGGGTACCGAGCAGTCGATCTGTATGGCTCGGTGAACCGCCGCGCTGGACATGGCCGAGCACGACCACCCGGGTTTCCATATCGAGGCACTGTTCGAGCTCCGACGCCACCTGATGCGCCACGCCACCGAGCCGGGCGACCCCGAGGTTCTCGACCGCGTCCGCCTGCAGAGTCTGTCCCCCGCCATCCGGAGCCGCCCCTTCGGCAACCACCACGATCGAAAAACGGCTACCGCGCTCACTGCGCTGCTTGATCGACTGGCAGACCGTATCAATTCGGTAAGGAATTTCGGGAATCAGGATCACATCGGCAGAGCCGGCGATCCCCGATTCGAGGGCAATCCACCCGGCATCCCGTCCCATGACCTCCACAACGATGACGCGGTGATGGCTCTCCGCGGTGGTATGCAGACGATCTAGCGCCTCGGTCACCACAGACACCGCCGTATGATAACCGAAGGTCACATCGGTCGCCGAAAGGTCATTGTCGATGGTCTTCGGCACACCGATGACCGGCACCCCTTTTTCTCCAAGCTGGTGGGCGATTTTCAGGGTCCCGTCGCCACCGATGGCGATCAGTGCCGAGACTCCAAGCTCTGAGAAATGCTCGAGCACCTGATCCGAGACATCCTCGAGAACCACCTCACCATCCCGCTGTACCGGGTACTGGAACGGGTTGCCACGGTTACTGGTACCGAGGATCGTTCCACCGCGCGGCAGAATCCCCCGTACATCCTCGAGCCCCAGGGGGCGCACCCGAGGTTTCCCTACCAGCCCATCGAAGCCATCCTCAATGCCGATGACCTTCCACTCGTAGTCAAGAACCGCGGTGCGCACAATACCGCGAATAACCGCGTTGAGCCCGGGGCAGTCGCCCCCCCCAGTCAGAATTGCAACGGTATTAACCGTCATCGTCACCTCCAGCATAGTGTGCAGCGCCAACCAGGCCCGCGTCATCGCCAAGTTGTGCCAGCCTGATCTTGAATCGATGCGCCGCAACATCGAAAGCACGGCGATACAGCTCCCGCTCCAGTGACGGACGCATCAAATCGAGCGACGGCGCAACTCCGCCACCAACCACCACCCCTTCGAGGTTAAGCAGGTTCACAGCCACGCCGCCCAGCATCTGGCCAAGCTTACGCCCTGCCTCGGCATAAGCGGCACAGGCCACGTTGTCACCCTGGATGGCCGCTTCGGCCACCGCCGCGCTGGTCAGGCCGTGCGCATCGATTTGGTTCAGCAGCGAAGAAGCTTCCTGAGCAAGCAGCTCACGTGCCGTCAGCACGATGCCTGTCGCCGAAGCGTACTGTTCGAGACAACCGTGGCTGCCACAGCCGCACTTGCGCCCGAAAGGCTCTACGGTCACGTGCCCGACCTCCCCGGCTACGCCGTCGCAGCCGCGCCAGAGGTTTCCTGAGAGGATCAGCGCCCCGCCGACCCCGGTGCCGAGGGTGAGCATAAGAAACGAGGTGAGATCGGCACCGGCACCGAAACGGGCCTCGCCGAGGGCCGCAGCGTCGGCGTCGTTGCATACGCTGACCGGAAGACCGACGACTTCGGCCAGTCGCGTCCCCAGATCGGCGCCGTTGAGACCGGGAATATTGGGGGCGGTAACGATGACCCCGCGATGATCGAGAAGTGCCGGGACCCCGACACCAACCCCACCCAGCTGCAGCTCAGCATCGGCAGCCTGCGCGACAAGGAGCCCGACCAGCTCCTGAAGCGTGTCGATAAGGGTCGTAATCGAAAGTTGACGGGAAGAGGTGCGGCTGTGACGATAAAGGACCTCACCGGTCATGGAGACGAGGGCCGCGCGCAGGTGCGTGCCGCCGAGGTCGATACCGATGTGAGCCTGAGTCGTCATCGTCTATTTCCGGGGATCGGTGGCGATCGCAAGTTTGACAAACCCACGCGCCCTGGCCATGTCCATGAGCGTCACCACCCGGCCATGCTTGGCGCTCTCGTCTGCGAGCAGGATGAAGGTCATCCCGGCGGCACGACCGCTGTAGGTGTCGAGCGTGTTGGCAAACTCATCGAGGGTAAAGAGTTTGTCCTTGATAAAGATCTCCCCCTGTCGATTGACCTGAACCCGCAGCTCCTTCGGCTCACGGTCGATGGGACGGGCATCAGCATCGGGAAGCTTGATCGACATCCCGGAGGTTTCGACGAACGTGGTCGAGATCATGAAAAAGATCAGTAGCAAAAACACCACGTCGATCATCGGGGTCAAGTCAGGCCTGACCTCTTCGCGTCGTTTGCGGCGAAAGGCCATACGCTATTCTCCCAGGATGTTAACCAGGTGCAGGGAGTGCTCCTCCATCTCGAGCACCAGGGCATCGGCACGACTGGTCAGGTAGCGGTGCAGCAGGATGGTCGGGATGGCGACCGCCATTCCGGTCGCGGTGGTGATCAACGCCTCCGAAATCCCTCCGCCCAGGGTCGCCGGTGTCCCGACGCCGGCCAGGGCAATAACATTGAAAGCCTTGATCATACCGAGCACCGTACCGAGAAGCCCCAGCAAAGGCGAAATCGTAGCGATGGTGGCCATCAGGCCCAGGTAACGTTCCACAGGCGCCGCCTCACGACTCCCCACCTCCTCGACCAGCACCTTGAGATGCTCGCGAGTCTTACCGGAAGCACGCAACGCGGTCGCGAAAATGCGGGCCAAAGGCGAGATTTCGCGGTCGCAGACCGCCAGGGCTTCATCGATCCGCTGATTGCTCACCAACGATTCAACTTCACGCACGAGAGGTCTGACGCTGCGTTGCAGGCGTAGATAGGTAAAAAATCGTTCGCAGAAAATCGCCAAGGCGAGAATCGAGCAGATGAAGATCGGGTACATGAGTACCCCACCCTTTAAAAACAGTTGCATCATTGGTCCAGTTCGTCCTTTCCGGAAGTGGTCTCTTGCGGCGTCTCGACAGGTGTCTTCGGCGGCCGCACGGTTTCGGGCATTTTCCCCAGGACTTGGCTCCCCGTGGTACGCCGCATGCGTAACAGCAAACCAAGCAGCAGCGTAAACAGGATGCCCGACAGGAAAAAAACCGCCGCCACCAGCGACAACGAAATCCCGGAGGTTTCCCAGACCAGGAAACGGAGGGTCACAGGAGAGGTGTTGCCCGCGACAAACGCCAGCACCGCCACCAGCAGCGTCATTGCAAAGACCAGCTTGAAATATCTCATGAAAACTCCGTCAGTCGAGATTTATAATGCGCCCGGAAACGTGTTCGCCGACATCAAGCAGACCTACGGTGTGATGCCGTTCGTCGCGACGGTCGGCGGCACTGCCGGGATTGAACAGTAACATACCGGCATGGTGCAGACAGAGCGGGCGATGGCTGTGACCGAAGACCAGCGCATCGAGCGGCTCGTCGCCGAACTCCTTGAGCAGACGCATTTCGAGACCACCCGGCGGGCCCCAGCCATGAATCAACCCGATCCGTTTTCCACCGGCCGCGACAACCCTCCGCGCAGGCAAGCCGCTACTTGCGTCCATGTTCCCACGCACAGCGTAGACCGGACACGTCGTCACCGCGGCGAGGATTTCATCGCGCACCAGGTCACCGGCATGCAGCAGCATGTCGACCCCGGACAACGGACCCGACATGAGATCGTGCATGAAGGCCATGCCTTGGCCGATATCATTAAAATGTGTATCTGAGATAACCCCGATTTTCATAGCGCACCTTTAGCTTATGTCTTTTACCGCGCACCTTCAATGACGTCAATGATATCAAGAAGTTTTTTAAGTGGCCGAAACTCGCCATTAACGACCAAAGATGATAGATACGCGAAAATTGTAATCGTGTGCTGGATGGATAAGATCGTGGAATCTCAACAGATTAAATAAAACTTTCAGATGATTGCATTTGGCATCGTGGTTGCTAGATTTATACATAGTCTCCGCCTACCATATATGGAACAGGGATTATCTTGACTCTGGCTAGGCATTCAGCTACAACTTTTTCAATTTAACCAGAGTAAACTTTTTAACTCAAATTAAATGCACTGTCAGCTTGCTGCACCAATGCATCTCCCGTGCGGCATACCCTCAGGCGCGTCAGTGAACTAACCATGGGAGGAAATGAATGTCGGACAAACGACAAGAAGCGCTCGATTACCACAGTAAAGGTCGCAAAGGTAAGATCGAAGTCATCACCACCAAGCCGTGTGCCACCAGCCGCGACCTATCGCTCGCTTACAGCCCGGGCGTCGCCGAGCCATGCCTTGAAATCGAAAAGAACCCCAATGACGCGTACAAATACACCGCCAAGGGGAATCTCGTCGCTGTCGTTTCCAACGGCACCGCTGTCCTCGGTCTCGGTGACATCGGGGCCCTCGCGGGCAAGCCGGTCATGGAGGGTAAAGGTGTGCTGTTCAAGAGTTTTGCCGACGTCGACGTCTTCGACATCGAACTCGACACCAAAGACTCCGATGAAATCATCCGCACCGTTAAACTGCTTGAGCCGACCTTCGGTGGCATCAACCTCGAGGACATCAAGGGGCCCGAGTGCTTCTACATCGAGGAAGAGCTTAAGAAGATCATGAACATCCCGGTCTTCCACGACGACCAGCATGGCACCGCGATCATCTCCGCTGCCGGCATGATCAATGCCCTCGAAATCGTCGGCAAAAAAGTAGAAGACGCCAAGATCGTCGTCAACGGTGCCGGCGCCGCAGGCATCGCCTGCGCTAATCTCGCCATCACCATGGGAATCGACAAGAACAACGTCATCCTCTGCGACACCAAGGGAGTCATCTACAAGGGGCGTACAGAGGGCATGAACGAGTACAAGTCGCGTCTCGCCGCCGAGACCGACGCCCGCACCCTCGAAGACGCCATGGTCGAAGCCGACATCTTCTTCGGCGTCTCGGCCAAGGGAGCGCTCACCCCGACCATGCTCAAGAGCATGGCCAAGGACCCGATCGTCTTCGCCATGGCCAACCCCGACCCGGAGATCACCCCTCCCGAGGCCAAGGCGGTGCGCGACGACGTGATCATCGGCACCGGGCGCTCCGATTACAACAACCAGGTCAACAACGTGCTCTGCTTCCCGTTCCTTTTCCGCGGCGCACTCGATACCCACGCCAGCGCCATCAACGACGAAATGAAACTTGCCGCGGTACGGGCACTGGCAGAACTGGCCAAGGAAGACGTGCCGGACTCGGTACGTCGCGCCTACGGTGGTGAAGTGATCAGCTTCGGCCGCGAGTACTTGATCCCGAAGCCGTTCGACCCGCGGGTACTGCTGCATGTAGCACCGGCCGTGGCCCAGGCAGCCATGGACAGCGGTGTAGCCCGTCGCCCGATTCAGGACATGGATAAATACAAGGAACAGCTCGAGGCCCTGCAGGGCCGCTCCAAAGAGATCATGCGCACCCTGATCAACAAGGCCAAGGCGGCACCCAAGCGGATCGTTTTCCCCGAAGGGGAAGAGGAGAAGATTCTGCGCGCCGCGCACCTGCTGGTGGATGAAGGAATCGCCCAGCCGATCCTGCTCGGTGACAAGAACGAGATCGAGAACAAGGCCAAGGAACTCAATGTCGACCTGGCCAATATCACCATCATCGACCCGGCCAACAGCGACAAGACCGAAACCTATACCGATGCGATCTTCAAGTTGCGTCAGCGCAAAGGAGTCACGTTGGCCGAAGCGCGTCGTCTAATCCGCAAGAACCGCAACTACTACGGTGCCATGATGGTCAGCGAGGGGGACGCCGACGCGCTGCTCTCCGGCATCAATCATCACTACCCCGAGACCATCCGTCCGGCGCTCGAGGTCATCGGCAAAAAGAAAGGGCTCTCCAAGGTCCATGGTGCCTACATGATGGTCACCAAGAAAGAGGTCGCGTTCTTTGCCGACACCACCGTCAACATCGAGCCTACCGCCGAGGAGCTAGCCGAGACAGCCATCCTCACCGCCGAGCGCGCTCGCCACTTCGACATCGAGCCGAAGGTCGCCATGCTCTCCTTCTCGAACTTCGGCAGCGCCGACCATCCGCTGACCTACAAAGTCATGCGCGCCACCGCGATGGTCAAGGAGCGCGAGCCGGAGCTGGTGATTGACGGCGAACTGCAGGCCAACGTCGCCCTCGACCCTGAGCTGGTTGAGAAGCAGTACCCTTTCTCGTCGCTCAAGGGGGATGCCAACTGCTTCGTCTTCCCCGACCTGCAATCGGGCAACATCAGCTACAAGCTGCTGCACAAGCTCGGCGGCGCCGACACCGTCGGACCGATCCTGATGGGCATGAAAAAACCGGTTCACGTACTTCAACGTGGCGACGATGTCTCCGACATCGTCAACATGGCCGCAGTAGCGGTCGTTGACTGCCAGGAACAACACTGATCGACCCCGCAAGCTCAACCGTACCAACACGAACGGGGCAGCCACTGGCTGCCCCGTTATTTTTAATCCAGGGGATGCGCCCCCTGACGACGCCGTACTCTTTTATCGCGTCATAAAAGAGTACGCAGTAAAGGACGCCCGACCTCCTTGCCCACCAAACAGTGGCGGGTTCCCTCCGCAACAACGTCTCACACCGGGCCTTCGCCATTCGCTTACGCTCAAATCTTCGGCCTGTTTCGGCGTGAAACGTCGCTGCTCCGGCGACGTCACACGGGAAAGGGAAGATCCTTTGACTGTTTCACGGTCTTTGGGGCCCCGCGCGTAGTGACGGAGTTCGGGGCGCCCGTCGGTTTTCGTGTGAAGAAGTTGCTCAAATGTCCTGCAAACTTTCCCATCTGTTTCCGTGCCTTCCGTCAACGCTGATAAGCACTTGGCGCACCGAAACGATTCTGCTATCCTGCGCACCGCAACCAACCAAGGAGTTACACTCATGCGCTATAAAAGTACCCGCGGTCAGGTCTCGGGCGTCACGTTCAAGCAGGCAGTAATGATGGGGCTCGCCGACGACGGCGGTCTGCTGCTGCCGGAAGAGCTGCCAAGCTTCAGCTCCGCTGAACTCGAGCGTTTCCGCGCGCTCTCCTACCCAGAGCTCGCCTACGAGATCATCTCCCACTTCGCTACCGACATTCCGGCCGATGACCTTAAACAACTGATCGAGCGCAGCTACGCGACCTTTACCAACCCTGCGGTAACCCCGGTTGTCCAGCATGACGGACTCAACGTCCTTGAACTGTTCCATGGTCCGACCCTGGCCTTCAAAGATGTCGCTCTGCAGCTGCTCGGCAACCTGTTCGAGTACCTGCTCGCCGAAAGCGGGCAGAAGATGAACATCATCGGTGCAACCAGCGGCGACACCGGCAGCGCTGCGATCTACGGCGTACGGGGCAAACAGAACATCAACATCTTCATCCTGCATCCACACGGCCGCGTGTCGCCGATTCAGGAACTGCAGATGACCACCGTTACCGACCCGAACGTGTTCAACCTGGCGATCGAGGGGACCTTCGACGACGGTCAGCGGATCGTCAAGGAGATCTTCGCCGACGTCGACTTCAAAAGCCGTTATGCCCTTGGCGCGGTCAACTCGATCAACTGGGCGCGGGTCATGGCGCAGATCGTCTACTACTTCTATGCCTGGGGACAGGTTGCCAAGGGCAATCAGAAGGTCTGTTTCTCGGTGCCGACCGGTAACTTCGGCGACATCTTCGCCGGCTACCTTGCCAAGCGCATGGGGCTACCGATCGAGAAACTGATCCTGGCGACGAATCGTAACAATATCCTGGCGCGCTTCATCAACGACGGCGACTACTCCCTCGACGAGGTGGTGCAGACCTGGTCCCCCTCGATGGATATCCAGGTAGCGAGTAACTTCGAGCGCTACCTCTACTACCTACTCGACGAGAAGAGCACTGCAGTCACGGCCGCACTCGATACCTTTACACGCGAAAAGCGCCTCGGCTTCAACACCAACCAGATCGAGCAGATCCGCAACGATTTCCTCGCCCTGTCCGTCGACAACAACGAGACCCTCGAGACGATCCGAACCTTTCATCAGGCGACCGGATACACCCTCGATCCGCACACCGCGGTCGGCGTCAAGGCGGGACAACGGCTCTGCCCTGCCGAAACCCCGTTAATCTGCCTGGCGACGGCCCACCCGGCCAAGTTCGACGAGGCGGTAATCAAGGCTATTGGAAATCCGCCGACCCGTCCGGCGAGCCTCGACGGGATCGAGTCGCGGGAAAAACGGGTCGAGGTGATCGCAGCCGACACCGAGGCCATTAAAAGTTATCTGGCACAACGCGCATTCTAGACACAAGAAGCCCCGGGTATCCCTCGGGGCTTCTTGTATTTAATCTATTCAATCGTCTGCCTTATCTCCCCGCAATACGGGCAGTAGCACCACTGACCATGCTGCTCCCTGCCGCAGCCGGGGCATTCAGTCGAGGTGCGCCTACGGCGAGCTTTTCGACGCATCGGGAGCAGGACGCCATTGGCGACGAGGATCATCAGCAAAAACCCCCAGGCCGGCCAGGGGATGTTCCACAGGTCCGCGTAGCAGCACTTACCACAACTGAGACGCCAGCCGTTATAGACCATCACAGCACAGACGGCGGCGAGCCACACCCCCCAGATCATAAAACGTGGGGTCACTGCAAAACGTTTACCTGACCCGTACATCGAAATTCGTCCCACACAGCGTGCAGTAGTCGCCCCAGCGGACAGATTGTTGGCCGCACTCAGAACAGGTTCGACGCAACAGAGTGCTGCAGTGCGGACAGATCAACCAGTCGTTAATGACCTCCCGACTGCAGGTCAGGCAGCTACCGTGCGGTTCCGCCCTCCCCTCCTCCCCGGCGGAGGCTTCGAGGATGGCGTGAACCGTAAACGCGAGACCAAGCATCAAGAGCAAATACATAATTTCCTCACATCGCGAGTTCTTGCGGTGCGTGTGCCTGAAGATCTTCGTGAAGTGACCCATCATGCAAAACCAGAGTACGATCAAACCAGCGTTGACAGGAGGTATCGTGCGTGACCATCACGATGCTCTGCCCATCGCTGTGCAGTTCGGCAAGCAGGTCCATAACCTGGCGGCTGTTCGTCGAGTCGAGACTCCCGGTCGGTTCGTCCGCCAGCAACAAGGGGGGGCGGTTAACCAGGGCACGCGCGATGGCGACACGCTCCTGTTCCCCACCTGAGAGCTGCTGCGGAAGATGCAGCATCCGCCCGTGCAGGCCGACTCTCTCGAGCATGGAAGTGGCCCTGTGCCTTTTCTCACGCGAAGAGAGCCGCGATACCGCCAGAGGGAGCATGACGTTTTCCAGCGCTGATAAATAGGGAATCAGGTTATGTGACTGAAAAATAAAACCGAGGTATTCCCGACGAAAATCGGCAAGCTTCTCTGAGCCCAGAGCGTAAACATCGATGCCGTCGATCCGTACGCTGCCGGAACTCGGTCGGCACAATCCACCAAGGACGCTGAGCAAGGTACTCTTGCCACTACCGGAGGACCCCATGATTCCAACGAAACCATGCTCCTCGAGAGAGGCACTGAACCGGTTCAAGGCGGCGACACAGTCGGCACCGTTGAGGTAGTGCTTACTGACTTCCGAGAGTTGTATGAGTTCCATGTGATTCCTTTTACAGCGCGCGTAGCGCTTCGCTCGGCTCCAGACGGCTAGCACGCAGCGCCGGCTGCAGCGCCGCAATCAAACCGACCAGGATCGCGGCGACCAGGGAGATAACCGGCAGCAGCGGGTCCCAGTGCCAGGTGATGGCCTCGTTGGAGAGTAACGGCAGGGTGACCAGGGTCGCGGCGATTCCGAACAGGTAGCCGAGCAGACCAGCCACGGCGCTGACGACAGCCGCCTCGAGCAGTACCAGGCGCAGCACATGATTGCGCCGATAACCGATGGCACGAAACACCCCGATTTCGCGGGTTCGTTCGTTGATCGAACCCATCATGGTGACAAACACCAGCAGTGCACCGATGACGATCACCGTGACCGCCACGCCCCAGGCGAAGAGCCTGAACTGTTCTAGGGCATGCATGCGCGTCTTGACCACCTGTTGCACGGCCTGGACATCGACCCCGGGCAACACGGAGAGCAGCTGGAGAACCATATCGTCGACCGGACAGTCATGACACAGCGCGGCAATTTCAACCATGCTGACGACTCCTTGCTTACCGAGCAACTTTTGCGCACTGGCGAGCGGAACAATCAGCAGTTGGTCGTCCTGAGAGCCGGTCTCCTTCAGCAGCCCGACGACCGTAAACTCCGTCCCCGAGACAGCAACATGCTGGCCAGGGTGAAGATTGAACCGTTTTGCGACCTTGCTTCCGGCGAGAAGTTGTAGAGGTTCACTCGGCGCCGAGCCGTCGATTGACCACCAGCGCTTAAGACGAAATTCGACCTGGGGATCGACCCCCATCATCATCACCCGCTCACCGGTCACCTCGACGGCCCCGAGCACCTTCGGCGCAACTGCAGCAATGTTACGGTGGTTCGGAATCGTCGCAATTCGGGACAGACTCTCCGCGGGGATCTCCTGTTCGACCAGGTTGACACCGCCGAGCTGAATCCCTCCGTAACTGAGGTTGAGCTGTTCTTTATGGGGCGTCACGATGATGTTGGCACCGAAACTTTCGAGTTCATGCTGGGCACGTACGCTCAGAGCATCGGTCAGAGACAGCAACGTAACGACCGTCGCCACGCCAATCAGCAGCCCGACAAGCAAGAAAATGGCGCGCCCCTTGCGGCGCCTGAGATTCTGGATCACGATATGTTCGAGACGCATGGCGGTCCTCAGTTCACCCGGCCGGCGAAGTACCCGGCGCCCCGTTTAATGTCGCTGGCAGCAATCACCACTTGGTCGGCACGCTGTTGGCGCTCAAGCGGCGCCGGGTTGCAGCCCCCCTTGAGGACATTGATCTTGTCGGTCGGAAAGCGCTGCCCGCAGTTGACACAGACCATTTCATTGCCCTCCTGACGGTACCCCTTGAGCTCGCGGTAGCAGACATCGCAACTGTCGAAGGCGGCGCGAATCACGCCATCACGACTCTGGACAACAAAAAAATCAATTGGACCACTCTCGTCCTCGAAGCGGTAGAAACGGGCCTGCCCATCGGCAAAATCACCGGTGGCGAGCAGGATACGGCCATCGCGGTCCGCGCTGACAAGCCGATGCCCCCCGTCTCCCGGTGAGACAAACAGCCACGCCGCGCCACCAGCGACCACGAGCGCCACCATGACCAAGGGCAACAACTTGCTGGACTTCGATCTTGTTTTTGTAAACTGCTCACGCTTTTCCTGACGTTCAGACATACAGATTCTCCTGTCGTTATAAACTTTGTTAGCCGCAGCAACTGCCACCACAACCCGAGCCAGCAGTCGACAACGCCTTGATTTCTGGATCGAAGATCACCACATCCGTGGACTTCTGCAGTTCAGCGAACCATTGATTAAGACGCTGCTGACGTTGCTGAGGGTTGACGATCCCCGCATAGACATTGTTCTCGAGGTTGCGCTGGATGATCATGTCGTCACGCAGCTGGTCATGTAGCGCCTGTCGATCCGGATAGCGTGTGACGAGCATCTCTTCGAAATGAGGATGCTGCTTATAGATCTCTTCAAGACGCCGCTCGACTTCACCGTTCTGAACCGTGACACCGTTCTCTTGCGCAGCGTAGAGCATCAATTCACGCTGCACCAGCTCGTCCCAGAGTACACGTTTCAATGCCATATTTTGCTCATCCGGGGCAGCGTGAGCGCGCTGCTCTACCAAGGCCATGAATGTTGTACGGTCGACCAATCGATCACCGATACGTGCCAGGTACTGCTGCCCGAGATGCGCCTGATCCTCTTGCAGGGCTCCCCACTCCTGTGGGGATAGCTCTGTGCGCAGTTTTGCCGGGTAACCGGCGACACTGATCGCCTTAGCGATCCCATCACTGTCTATCTGCTGCGGGTCAAAGACTACCTGCCCGCGATTGCTGGTCAGGTTGATCTCGACCGATCCTACCCCGGCCACCTGAGCCAAGGCCTCCTTGATGTTATTGACACAAGAACCGCAGGAGAGTTTGTCGATGCGATATTCGGCCATGGCCGCCTTGCCGCGCGGGATCGTGTCCTCCTTCAACGTCCACATGCCTATGCCTGAGGCGCTCATGACCAGCAGGGCAAGGATAACCAGAGTGCTTTTTTTCATTCGTGTTCCCTCCGAAGTCTTTGTTGATTCTTTCGGTAAAGAAACACAGAGTATGCCAACTCCGGCAAGAAATAAAACGTGTGTGAATACAGGCAATTGGAATAACAGACGGCAGGATACGCATAATTCAGGAAATGTCGATGCAGGATATTTGACAACTTCATGCAGGATATTCTGCAACTACGGATATAACGACAGCCTGATTTCGTGGATCGTACAATCATCAATGAACGGCTGGGTAGTGCAGCGGCGACCAGAAACGACAGAAGCCCCGGATTTCTCCGAGGCTTCTGTCGTTTCTGAGTGTAAAAAACTCTACTTGACTGCGTACTCAGCTGCGAACTTACGCGTCTTGCCGTCGGCCAGCTTGGTCGCGATATCAAAGTGGTACTCGCCGGCGTCCTTGAGGGTAACGTCGACACCGAAGTGGCCCTGCATCCCCATCAGTTTCGTTGCTTTACCCACCTTACCGGAGGGGTCGGTGATTTTCACCGCGACCACCCCTTCGCCGAGGTTCTCACCACTTTTGGCATCAGTCAGTGCGATCATGAAGTGATGGGTGACGTCCATGCCCATCTCGGCCATCTTCGCGGCGACGTCCTTCATGTGAATGTTGGCCTTGACGCCATCGACCTCCTGCATGCCGAGCATGATCATGCCACCCTTCATCTTCATGCTGTCATGCCCCATGTCGTGGTCCTTCTTCATGTCGCCGTGATCCATGGCGTGGTCTTCATGTGACATGGCAACCTTGCCGTGGTCGTGCTCAGCGCCTTCTACAACGTGCCCGGGGTGACAATCGGCCCAGACCGCCAACGGTGCAAGAGTAACTGCCAGCAATGCTACGAGGATCAGACTCTGTTTTTTCATGATTCAATTCTCCCTTTAGTTTCGGCATATCCTGCCGTGTTAGTTAGGCTTCTTGTGGTTCTCTCGATGCAGTCGGCGTCAGACTACTGTTCAACTTGCGCCCCCGCCACAGGTAATAGATCACAGGGTAGACCATCAGCTCCATGATACCGGAGGTGACGACACCGCCGACCATCGGCGCTGCAATCCTCTTCATCACGTCTGCCCCGGCACCGTGGCTCCACATGATCGGCAGCAGGCCGGCGATGATCACGGTGATGGTCATCACCTTGGGCCGGATGCGCTTGACCGCTCCGTGATGGATCGCCTGCACCAGGTCTCCGCGGTTGAGCATCCGCCCGTTGTCACTCCAGAGCTTGTGCGAGATGTCGAGATAGAGCAGCATCACCACCCCGGTCTCGGCATCGAGCCCGGCCAGCGCGATCATCCCGACCAGCACCGCGACCGACATCTGGTAATCGAGCAGGTAGAGGATCCAGAAGGCGCCGACCAACGAAAACGGCACGGCGAGGAACACGATGCCGGTCTTGATCAACGACTTGGTGTTGACGTAGATGATGAGAAAGATGATCAGCGCGGTCAGCGGGATGATCACCATGAAACGTTTATTGGCCGCCTGCATGTACTCGTACTGGCCGCTCCAGACGATACTGTATCCAGGTGGCAGATCGATATTCTCCGCCACCACCTGCTGGGCGTTCTCGACAAAGGTGCCGACATCGATACCACGCAGATCGACATAAACCCAGGCAGTCTGCCGCGAATTTTCGCTCTTGATCATCGGCGGCCCCTGGGTGAGCCGAATGTCAGCCAGCTGTGAGATCGGCACGTGCATGCCATTGGCCAACGGCACCAGCACCCGCTTGAGGGTCGGCAAGTCGTTGCGGAAATCCTGCTGGTAGCGAACATTGACCGGGTAGCGCTCCAGCCCTTCCACGGTGGTAGTCACGTTCATGCCGCCGATGGCGCTCTGGATGATGTCCTGAACCGCGCCAACGGTCAGTCCGTAACGGGCCGCAGCCTCCCTGTCGACCTCAAAGTCGAGGTAGTAGCCCCCTACAACCCGTTCGGAGAACGCGGTCAGGGTCCCCTTCTGATTGCGCATCAGCGCCTCGATCTGTTGCCCGAGGTCACTGAGCACCTGCAGATCGTCGCCCATAATCTTGATCCCGACCGGGGTCTTGATGCCGGTGGAGAGCATATCGATACGGGTCTTGATCGGCATGGTCCAGGCGTTGGTCAGACCGGGGAACTGGATCGCTTGATCGAACTCCTTGATCAGCTCATCGACGGTGATTGGGCGCAGCTCGGGCAAGATCCAGTGCAGCGGCTTTTTAAGCCACTCCGGCCAGTCGGAGTAAAAACGCTCTGTATGGATGCGCCGCCACTGCTCCTCCGGCTTTAGCATGATGGTGGTTTCGAGCATCGACAGCGGCGCCGGGTCGGTGGCTGTTTCGGCCCGCCCGACCTTGCCGAATGTGCGCTCCACCTCGGGGAAACTGGCGATGATCGCATCGGTCTGCTGCAGCAACTCGCGCGCCTTGGTGACCGAAATCCCCGGCAGGGTGGTCGGCATGTAGAGCAGGTCCCCCTCGTAAAGTGGCGGCATGAACTCGGAGCCGGTCTTGCTCGCCGGCCATGCGATCGACAATATCAACACCAGGGCAGCAACCAGGGTCGGCCAGCGCCATTTGAGGACGAAATCGACCAGCGGATGGTAAACCCGGATCAGGAAGCGATTGACCGGGTTGGCCTCTTCCGGTTTGATCTTGCCACGGATGAACCAGCTCATCAGGATCGGCACGATGGTCACCGAGAGCAGTGCCGCGGCCGCCATGGCGTAGGTCTTGGTAAAGGCGAGCGGCTTGAACATACGCCCGGACTGCTCGTGCAACGCGAACACTGGCACAAACGATACCGTGATCACCAGCAGCGAGAAGAACAGCGTCGGTCCAACCTCCTTGGCCGAGGCCATGATAATCTCCGCGTGGGGCTTTTTGCCCTGGTCCCGTTCGAGGTGCTTGTGAGCATTCTCGATCATGATGATAGCGGCGTCGATCATGGCACCGATCGCGATGGCGATACCACCGAGGCTCATGATATTGGCGTTGATCCCCTGGCCGTTCATGATCATGAAGGCGATCAGGATCGCCACCGGCAGGGTGAAGATGGCCACCAGCGCGCTCGGCAGATGAAACAGGAACAGCGCAGTGACCAACGCCACGACGATACTCTCCTCGAGCAGTTTTTCCTTGAGAGTATCGACTGCGCGTTCGATCAGACCGGAGCGGTCATAGACCGGGGTGATGGTCACCCCTTCCGGCAACCCGGACTTAAGGTCTTCGAGCTTTTCCTTGACCCGATCGATGGTCGCCTGGGCGTTCTCCCCGTAGCGCATGACGATGATGCCGCCGACCGTCTCGCCCTTTCCGTCGAGCTCGGCAATGCCGCGGCGCAGCTCGGGGCCGATTGAAACGTCGGCAAAATCCCGCACCAGTATCGGCGTGCCGCGGGAATCGGTACCGACGACGATCCGTTCGATATCGCTGACCGAACCGATATAACCATGACCACGCACCATGAACTCGGTTTCGGCCATCTCCACGACCCGACCGCCGACATCGCGGTTGCTGTCCTGGATGGCACGCTTGATCTGCGGGATGGTCAGGTGGTAGGCGAGCAGGCGATTCGGGTCGATCGAGACCTGATACTGCTTGACGTAGCCGCCGATGCTTGCGACTTCGGCGACCCCTTCGACGGCGGCGAGCTCGTAGCGCAGGTACCAGTCCTGGATGGAACGGAGCTGCTGAAGATCATGCTTGTCGCTGTTGAGGGTATACTCGTAGACCCAGCCGACCCCGGTCGCATCGGGGCCGAGGCTCGGGTTGACCCCGGCGGGGAGCTTGCCGCTGGCGTAGTTGAGATATTCCAGCACCCGGGAACGGGCCCAGTAGATGTCGGTCCCATCCTCGAAGATGATGTAGACGAACGAGATACCGAAAAAGCTATAGCCGCGCACCACCTTGGCATAAGGAACCGAGAGCATCTGGGTGGTAAGCGGATAGGTCACCTGGTCCTCGACCACCTGGGGTGCCTGCCCCGGGTACTCGGTGAAGATGATCACCTGGACATCGGATAGGTCGGGGATGGCGTCGATCGGCGTCTCGCGCAACGAGTAGATGCCGGCGATGATGGCAAAGCCGGTCAGCATGACAACAATAAACTTATTGCGTACTGACCATTCTATGAGTCGCTCTAACATGGACTAGCCTTTCAGGACTACTTAAACAGGTCCTCGAGGTTCTCTTGCCCTGCGGCTGTTTCATCATCACCAAACAGGTCTTCCAATGACTCTTCCTGAGACGGTTCGCTGGCGGTAACCGGCTCATCCGGTTGCATCATCTTGCGGATCGCCTCGCGCAACTTGCTTTCGGAGTCGAGCATGAACTGGGCCGAGGTCACCACCCGCTCGCCATCCAGCAGCCCGCTGATGACCTCGACATGACCGATGTCATCGTGCAGGCCGGTCTTCACAGCGCGCGGCTCGAAACGGCCGTCACCGAGGGCGACAAAGACCGTCTGTTGTGAACCGGTCCTGAGCACCGCCTCGGAAGGCACCACCAGGGCATTGTCAATCGGCTTACCGAAAATCCTCACGTTGACGTACATGTCCGGCTTCAGCTGCAGGTTGACGTTGTCGAGTTCGATGCGTGCCTTGACGGTTCTCGTCTTCGCCTCGACGAACGGGTATACCCTGCTGATGACGCCGTCGAGAGTCTCTCCCTTGTAGGGGAGCTCGACCTCGGCGCGCAGCCCTTCATGCACCCAGGGGAGCTCGAACTCGTAGATGTCGGCCTGGATCCAGATTTTGCGAATATCGGCTATTTCCATGAGGCGGCTGCCGGCCTTGATGTAGCTACCTTCAAGGACCTGCTTATGGGTCACTATGCCGTCAAATGGGGCCAGCAGCTTGAGGGTGCGGTTGACCTGACGAGTTTTCTCGAGCTGTAGGATCTGACGAGTGGAGATATCCCAGTAAGCAAGCCGCTTGCGGGAGGCATCGAGGAGACGGCGGGCACCGTCGACAATTGATGGAAACGGGCTCTCCTTGACCCCGTCGTAATTCTTCAACGCCAGCAGGTACTCTTCCTGGGCTGTTACCAGCTCGGGGCTGTAGATCTCGAGTAGCACCTCGCCCTTGGTCACCTCCTGGCCCATTTCGGCGACCAGCAGCGATTCGACCCAGCCATCGACCTTGGTCGTCACCTGGAACTGTTTCGGCTCCGGATAGGCCACCAGACCGACCGTCCGCACCGAGCGCGAGAGGTTATAGCGTACGGCCTGAGTGGTGCGCAGACCCATGTTCTGGGTGGTCATCGGGTCGATGCGGATCACCGCGCCGCCGGTACCCTCCCCTTCGTAGACCGGGACCAGGTCCATCCCCATGGGAGACTTGCCCGGCTGATCGCTGATGTAGGTCGGATCCATCGGCGCAACCCAATACTTGACCTGCTTCTTCCCGCCTGCGTCGCCAGCGCTATCGCTGCCGGCCGAAGATTCCGGCTTGAGCGGCGTCAGATCCATGTTGCAGATCGGGCAGAGGCCGGGCTCGTCGGTGATAATCATCGGGTGCATGCCGCAGGTCCATTTCTGGCCTTCCTCGGCAAACGCTACGCCGACAGCATGGCTGTGAGCATGCTCGTGACCAGGCCCGATCTGTAACCACAACGCTTCCCAGGAGAACAGCATCCCGACGGCTACAAGCAGAGAGGTAATGGTGATGAATTTCTTCATGGTTGCGTCCTGTCCCCAGCCGTTGACGTTCCCTTCACGTAGACTTCGGGTTCACTGCCGGTCAATTGGATGAAACGGGCCTCGCTGCGGCGGTAGCCGCTGAGTGCCCGGTAGTAGTCGATCTGGTAGTTGTAGAGCCCGGCGAGACTGTCCATCAGGTCAACAAACGAGACGTTGCCGACTTGGTAGGCGCTCAGTTCGGCATCAAAACTCTGCTGCGCCTGCGGAATAATACCGGTGCGATACAAGAGGACAAGGTTGCGGTATTTTTGCAGCGCCGCAGCGGTTTTCCGCACCTCGGAAACCGTGCGCTCGAGCAGTTCGCGATACTGCTGGCGCGCCATCGTCAACCCGGCGTCGGCGCCGGCCACCGCTTCGCGGCGTTTTTCAAGGTAGATTGGCAGGTTGAAGCTGAATCCGGCACTAACGAAATCCTCACCGCCATCGGGGAGGTTGTCGTCGCGGAAACGATAACTCGCCCAGACGCCAAGGTCAGGATAATAGTCCCGTTGCGCAAGGCGCCTGGTGGACTGGTACTGCTCGATGAGGGCTGTGTACGCCCGAAACAGCGGGCGCTGCTTCTGCACTACCTCGATGGTGGCGTCAACGTCAGGAAGATCCGACAACGACTCATCGACACCCGAGGTCTGAAAATCGGCATGCTCACGACTGAGAACCGCGTTTAGCTGGGCACGGACATCCTCCCGCTGCTGCGTCATGGAGAGCAACCTCTCGGTGAGCTTCGACTGCTGTAGCTGTGCACGCAGGACATCCTGCTGTTTCCCCTTGCCGACGGCAAAACGGGTCTCACTCAGACGCGTCAGCTGGTCAAGAACCTCGAGGTTCTTTTTTACCAACTCAAGGGCGTGATCGAGGAAGAACAGCTGATACCAAAGATCTCTAACCTGCCGGACGACTTCGCCGCGCTGGTCCTGATAACTCGCCTCGTACCAACGGGCCTGTTGAGCGGCGATATCACCCCTGAGAGCGAGTTTACCCGGAAACGGAAAGGCCTGCTCGAGTTTGACCTCATTGCCGGTCATCGCATACTCGTCACTGGCCTGAGAATCGACCGGGTAGCTTGAGAACGACATGGAAAGACGCGGGTCAGCAAGCGCACTGGC
>PKUI01000090.1 GCA_002869605.1 Desulfuromonas sp.
GTCGCGCCCTCGACATTATCTCCGTTCGTACGCGGCCAGACAAACTGGCTGACTCCCCAGACCGCGACCATGACCACAAGCGAAACGCTCAGCGCATGATCGAGGTGATGCTGCCTTTGCAGCATTAAAAAGCCGATCAAAAGAGCGGCCAGGGGGAGAATCCAGGCAGAGTGTGCCGCAGGAGGTAAAAAGCGCAGCAAGAGGAGTCCTGTTACGCCGACAACAACGCACAAGACAGCACCAAGGTATATTCCGGAATGGAAGAGTTTTTTCATAGGCGTTCTCCACTGACCCTCATTATGCCAGATGCACAAGCAGTCGCGGAAAACAAAAAAGCCGCCCATGAGGGCGGCTGATTGTTATGGAGCGGGAAAAGGGATTCGAACCCTCGACCTTCACCTTGGCAAGGTGACACTCTACCACTGAGTTATTCCCGCTTAAATTTTTGCTCGCCGTCGCGAACGGGGACAATATTTACCAAAACGATTCCGGCAAGTCAATAAAAAATTCGACACTTTTTTTGACGCTGCACGAAAAGCTTAACGAGCGATAACCTTAAAGAATTTACACAGGTAATCGAGGCCGGACCAGACGGTTAAAAGAAAGGCTACCCAGAAAAAAAACATCCCGACGTTCTGCATATTCGCGTGGACAATTTCCAGTTGAACGCCAAAAAACCAATAATAATCGTAGTGCAGGCACAGGGCGATGATCGCCACCATCTGAAATATGGTCTTGTACTTACCAAGATCACTGGCGGCAATCACGATCCCTTCAGACGAAGCAATGGAACGCAAGCCGGTAACGATCATCTCGCGAGCAAGAATCACGAACACCGCCCATGCCGACACCCGGCCAAGCGGGATAAACATGATCAGCGCCGCCATGACGATCAGCTTGTCTGCCAGCGGATCGAGAAACTTCCCGAGAATAGTGACAATCTCCCAGCGCCTTGCCAGATAGCCATCAAGCCAGTCGGTAATCGAGGCCAGACTAAAGACGATCGCAGCCCAGAAACCCGCTGACGGAGAATCGCAGAGCAACATGACGACCAAGATCGGCACGGCACCGATACGCGTCAGGGTAAGGATATTGGGGAGGTTCAGCAGAGAAGAGGACATATCAGGCGTCACGATTACGGCGGAAAAAATCGAGATAGTTTTTGACGCGAATGACGTAATTTCTCGTCTCATTGTAAGGAGGGATGCCATTGAAACGTTTCACGGCCGTCGGGCCTGCATTGTAGGCCGCAAGCGCCAGTTCGAGATTGTTATCAAAGAGATTGAGCATTTTGCGCAGGTAATGACAACCACCACGAATATTGGAAGCCGGCTCCAACGGATTATACACATTCAGATCACGTGCCGTCTTCGGCATCAGCTGCATCAAGCCGAGCGCACCTTTGTGTGACACCGCCTTCGGATCAAAGTTACTTTCCGCCTTGATAACCGCCTTGACCAGAGCCGGGTCCAGACGATACCTGACGGCATAGTGATTGATCAGGTCGCGCATCGAACCCCGTTCATCGATGGTCCGATAAACTTCGAACTGATGACTTGTAGGCGTATTGGTAAAGTGGATGGTCCCGTCCGGTGCCACATAACGGTAAATATCTGCAGACGCCACGCCGGCGAACACCAGCAGGCAGAGTATAGCAAGTACCGCAAAACAAGTTTTATGGCCGTATCGGTTCATCTATCTGTCCTTAGGGGGTTCGATCAATATAACCTAAAGATTACAGCATTTCAACAAATCATAACGCGCTCACGGTTCTTGACACGATGTGATCCGAACACGATAATACCTTTTTTTATTGTCATCACTCTGGAGAGAACATGAAAATCAAAAGCGATTTTCTCGTCATCGGCAGTGGCATCGCCGGCCTCAGCTACGCACTCAAGGTTGCAGACCAGGGACGCGTGTCACTGGTCACCAAACGTACCCTGGACGACACGGCAACAACACTTGCGCAAGGCGGCATTGCCACTGTTTTTTCCAACAGTGACTCCTTCGAAGAACATGTCAACGACACCATGGTAGCCGGTGCTCAGCTCTCGGACCGGGAGATCGTGCGCCTGGTTGTCGAACACGGGCCGGAAAGTATCCAGGATCTCATCAACTGGGGGGCACGTTTCGATCGGGAGGAAGATGGGACCTATGCTCTGACCCGCGAAGGAGGACACAGCCATCGACGGATCTTCCACGCCAAGGATAGTACCGGACGTGAAATCGAGCGAGCCCTGGTTGAGGCCGTGCTGCGCCATCCATCCATTGAGATCTTTGAGAACCACATCGCCGTCGACCTGATTACGGAGTCGAAGGTCACCCATCGTTCACTCTCCGAAAATCGCTGTTTGGGCGCATACGTGCTCGACAAGCAGAATGACGAGGTGATGACGTTCGGCGCACGGATTACGGTCCTGGCGACCGGCGGCGCCGGCAAGGTCTACCTCTACACCTGTAACCCGGATGTCGCAACCGGAGACGGCGTCGCCATGGCTTACCGGGCTGGAGCGTCGATAGCGAACATGGAATTCATGCAATTCCACCCGACCACCCTCTACCATCCCTACGCGAAATCCTTCCTCATCTCCGAAGCAGTGCGCGGCGAAGGTGGTATACTCAAACGCCAGGATGGCACCCCGTTCATGGAACGCTACCATGAGCTCAAGGACCTGGCTCCCCGAGACATCGTAGCACGCGCCATCGACAACGAGATGAAGATGCATGGTGATGACTGTGTCTTCCTCGACATCAGCGAGCGGGGCCCGGAATACATCAAGGACCGCTTCCCATTGATCTATGAAACCTGCCTCTCCTACGGCATCGACATGACCCGCGAGCCGATCCCCGTCGTACCGGCCGCCCATTACCTGTGCGGAGGCGTACGTGTCGACTCCTGGGGGGAATCAGATATTCACAACCTTTTCGTCATCGGCGAAAGCGCCTGTACCGGACTGCATGGTGCCAACCGGCTGGCAAGCAACAGTCTTCTTGAGGGGGCTGTTTTTGCCGCTCGTGCTGCAAAACGATCCCTCTCCAGGCTTGACCAACCGTTTCAGCCCTTCCCTGCGATCCAGACCTGGGATACGACCGGCGCGCGTGACAGCGCGGAGGAAGTTGTCGTCGCTCATAACTGGGATGAAATTCGCCGTTGCATGTGGAACTACGTTGGCATCGTCCGCACCAACAAGCGGCTGGTGCGCGCCTTGCGACGCATCATGATGATCCAGGAAGAAATCACCGACTACTACTGGAACTTTTTTATTACCTCCGACCTGATTGAGTTGCGCAACATCGCAACCATTGCCGAACTGATTATCCGCTCAGCGCTACGACGCAAGGAGAGTCGGGGGCTTCACTACACCCTCGACTACCCGACAACCGACGATGAGCACTGGCACTGCAACACCACTATGCGCAAGGAATTTTAACAGGAGCCATCCGTGACCATTGATGATATTCGGATAGAAATTGACCGACTCGACCGCGAGCTTTTAGACATCTTCAACCGGCGCGCTGCACTCGCCTTGAAGATCGGTGAAATCAAGAAGGAGCTTAATTTAGCGGTCTATGACCCGTCGCGTGAGAAAAAAATCTTTGAGCGGATGCGCAAGGACAACCCCGGGCCACTGGACAATGAGGCGATCGTAAGGTTGTTTGAACGTGTTATCGACGAATCACGCAGCCTCGAACGACTGCGCACCAAGGGGATTTAGTCATGCTGGTTGTCATGAAAAAATCGGTTACCGATGAGCAACTCACCGACATCAAACAGTACCTGGTTGATCGCGACTTTGACTTCCACCAGTCGACCGGGGCCGACCGCGTCATCCTGGGGGTCATTGGCGACACTCACAACATCAATCAGGAAGCACTGCGGCAGCAACCAGGGGTACTGGAAATCTTCAAGATTCCCGATGAGGAGTGACGTGAACCCGCTGTTTACCACGGCACAGTTCCGTCAGATAGCGCTTTTCAAGATTGAGTAACGCAAGAGAGCGTAACAATTCCCCCTGCCCCCTGGTGAGCTGCAAAGAGATGTTGTGCTGACGTTCCAGCCAGACCAGATAGGGCAGATTACCGGACAGCGAAACCCCAAATTCATTCTGCATGCTACCGAGCAGCAGCTGTTCCAGCTGTTGGGCCAGATGCTGCGTGATCTCAACATACGCCGTCGGGTAGCGTACTGCCTCCCGATCGAGGCTATGCAGGAACGCCTGTTTCTCACTTTGTGGCATGTTCGGAAAATCGGCAGCACAGAACTTGGCAGGTGCGGTCGACAGCAGTGCACGACAGCTCAGGGGGCGCCAGGAGTAAATGCCGCAGGCTCCATCCTGCTCCAGGAACGGACAGCCGCCCGCATAATATCGCACGTTTCTAAGATACCCCTTCAGGTCTTTCGACTCGGTAGCCAGGGCTACGAGACGTTCGACGTAGTCCCCAAGTACTTTGTCATAGCAATCCGGCAGGTGCCGAGCAACCCAGACGGCTTCCGGGAAACTGCAATTGACGACCAGAGAGCAGCAGTTGCTGCAGCCGCGCTTGCAGTAAACCTGCCCGCCCCGCTTCCGATAACCGGTCAACCATTCATCGACCTGAAGATCAAAAAGATGCTGAAACTCGGTGACTTCGTTCATTCAATTGTGTCCACGCTTCCGCCGGGGATAACCGACGGCTGAAACTAAACAGAAACAAAATCCCATATAAAAAGGACCGGGCATCGCCCGGTCCTTTTTATACAACGTTCTAATCCAGGGAGCTTAACCGACGACCTGGCTGCGCGTAAGCACGGCACGTAAGGTCTGCCCTGCTCCTTCAATATTCTCACGGGCGCCCTCTTCGCGATCGACGAGAGTGACGATACCGACGACCTCAAGGCCTTCTTCCTGAGCGCGTTCCACAGCTTTCATGGAAGACCCGCCAGTGGTGGTGACATCCTCGACGATAACCACTCGTGACCCGGGGGGAAGGTTCTTGCGTCCCTCCAGCCACTGACCGGTACCATGCCCCTTCGGCTCCTTGCGGATAATGAAAGCGTGTGCGGTCTCGCCTTCAAGCGCCGCAGCGATCGAAGTCGCTGTGGCAATCGGGTCAGCCCCGAGGGTCAGCCCGCCTACGCCGTGGATCGGTCCTGTGAACTGCTTCACCTCCTGCCAGAAGGCCTTTCCCACCAGCAGCCCTCCCTTTGCATGCAGGGTCGTTTGCTTGCCGTCGAAATAAAAATTACTCTTGCGCCCCGAAGCGAGGGTTACTTCACGCTCTTCATAGGACAATTCGCGTATGATCGCGATAAGTTCCTGGCGTTCTTGTTCTGTCATGAATCTCTCCTTGCAAACTTAAATAATCAGGCGCCCCGAAAACGGATGCGTCTGCACTAAAACAGTCCGAGCTGGCTGTCGGCCTTCAGTCGCGGAAACTTGACCGGGTAGGCCCCGCTGAAACAGGCATCGCAAAAATGTCCGGCGCTGCCATCTGGCACACCGGCAGCCACCCGCATCCCTTCCAGAGAGAGGTAGCCGAGGGTATCCGAGGTCACGTAGCGATTGATCTCTTCGATACTATGCGACGAGGAGATCAGCTCTTTGCGCGTCGGGGTGTCGATACCGTAGTAACAGGGATAACTGGTCGGCGGGCTGGAAATGCGGACGTGCACTTCACTGGCTCCGGCATTGCGAATCATCTTGATGATCTTGCGTGCCGTTGTACCCCGTACGATGGAGTCATCGACAACGACCACCCGTTTGCCGGCGATGACATTCTTGACCGGGTTGAGCTTCAGTTTGACCCCGAAATGGCGGATGTTCTGTTGCGGCTCGATGAAGGTTCTGCCGACGTAGTGATTGCGGATCAAGCCGAGTTCAAACGGAATCCCCGACTCCTCGGCGTAGCCAATGGCCGCGGGAACACCCGAATCAGGGATCGGAACCACCATGTCGGCCTCAACGGCGTGCTCACGGGCAAGCTGTCGACCAAACTCCTTGCGCACTTCATAAACCGAGCTGCCAAAGATGTAGCTGTCAGGGCGTGCAAAATAGATATGTTCGAAAATGCACGGCGACGGGTTCGTCTCCTTGAAGGGGAAGAACGACTTCAGACCATGTTTGTCGACCAGGATCATCTCGCCAGGCTCGACCTCGCGGATGAACTCGGCCTCGATCAAATCGAGAGCGCAGGTCTCGGAGGCGACGATGTAGGCGTTGTCGAGTTTACCGAGCACCAGCGGCCGAAATCCGTTCGGATCGCGCGCTGCAACCATGCGTGTTTCGGTCAGAAACACCAGGCTGAAGGCACCCTTGACAATATTAAGAGCTTCGCCGATTCGATCGGTGAGGATATCATGGGCGCTTCTGGCCAGCAGGTGAATGATGACCTCTGTGTCGGCCACGGTCGAAAAGATCGAACCGCTCACTTCAAGGTCGTTGCGCAGCTCCTGGGCGTTGACCAGATTGCCGTTATGAGCAATGGCAATACTGCCGCGCGAGTAGTCCACCATGATAGGCTGGCAGTTCTTGAAGTCGTTTCCACCGGCTGTAGAGTAGCGTACATGGCCAATTTCCGCTTTCCCAGGGAGACGATCAAACACGCTGTCGTGTTTGAAGACATCGGCCACCAGCCCCATCCCCTTGTGCGCCTTGAGCTTGTGTCCATTGCTCGACACGATACCACAGCTCTCCTGGCCACGATGCTGAAGGGCATAGAGCCCAAGATAGCTAAGGTTCGCGGCCTCGGGGTGCCCCCAGATGCCGAACACGCCACATTCGTCTTTGAGTTTGTCGTACATAAACCTCTGTCGTCCTACGTATTCACTCCCAGTGTGCCGGAAGTTATAGCAGCCTAGCACAGCAGGCCGCGGGAAAGATAGCTGCGGACCTTAAAGCAGCTCGTCACGAATGAAGGTGATCGCGTTCTGATACAGCCACAGCCCCATCCCCTCTTCCGGCAGCTCCGGCTCACGCGTCCAGCGCGTATGATGGGTGCGATGCACATACGCCTCCGGATGGGGCATCAGCCCGAACAGCCGCCCACTCTCATCGCATACGCCGGCAATGGCGCGGGCCGAACCATTGGGATTGGCCGGGTAATCCATGGTGCCTTCGCCATAGGCCTCATCGCTGTAAACCAGCGTCGCCAGGTGGCGCGATTCGATCTCGTCGAGCAGTGGCTCTGGCGCCACAAACTTGCCCTCTCCGTGACGTACCGGCAGGTAGATCCCTTCGAGGCCACGCGTATAGACGCAGGGTGATTCGCTATCAACCTTCAGGTAGGTCCAGCGATCCTCGAAACGCCCGCAATCGTTGTGCGTCAGGGTGCAGCTCTGTTCTCCGTAACTCCCGCCAAGCGCCGGCAGGAGTCCCATCTTGACCATCAGCTGGAAACCGTTACAGACTCCCATCACCAGCTTTCCATCCGCGATAAAGCGGCGGATCTGCGTGGCGAGTTTCTCGCCACTCCCCGAAACCTCCGCGTACAATAAGCGGTTAGCACCCGCCTTGGCACTGCCGAGATCGTCTCCGTCGAGGAAGCCACCGGCCAGATTGAGGAAATGGTAATCATCCAGAGAAATCCTTCCGGCTAGAAGCTCGGAGACATGTACGATGTCCGACACCTCTGCCCCCGCCTGCTTACAGGCAAACGCAACTTCTCTCTCACAGTTGGTGCCGTTGCCGGCAATCACTATCGACCTGACCTGCTTCGACATGGTTACAGCTCCCGGAGAGGCGCTTGCCACGCCTCTTTCAGTTCAGCGTTAGGGCTATCAATAATCACTTCACCACTCTGCCCGAGCACCTCGACCTTCGGCTCAGCGATGACTTCGCCGACAAGGGCACAGACCTGACCGGTAAACAGTGCTTCAAAGCGCTGCCGATTCTCGGCTTTGACCGTTACCAGCAGCCGACTCTGGCTCTCCGAGTAGAGAATCTGCTCGTCTTGCAGAGTGCCAGCGCACGCGACGCGAGACAATTCGAGGCGTGCCCCGAAACCACCGGCAAAAGCCTTTTCTGCCAACGCGACCGCCAACCCTCCATCCGACAGATCATGACAGGACGCGATAAGCGCCTCGCGCTGCGCCTCATTGGTGGTGCGATAACGCTGCAGGGCACTGGCCGCATCGACCTGCGGCACGTGACTGCCGACATGCCCATGCAGAGCGTAGTAGTCGGAGCCACCGAGCTCGTCAGCGGTCTCCCCGAGCAGGTAAATCAGGTCGCCGGGCCGCTTGACATCCATAGTCGTGGCCAGTCGCGCATCGGCGATCTTGCCGATCACCGAGAAGAGCACCGTCGGCGGGATGGAAATCTTGGTGTCGCCGATCTGGTAGTCGTTTTTCATCGAATCCTTACCGGAAATCAGCGGCACCCCGAAGGCCACGCAATAATTGTAGAGCGCCTTGTTGGCGCGTACCAGTTGGGCGGCCTTGTATTCCCCGTCAGGGGTTTTGTCGCTCTTGACCGGATCGCACCAGCAGAAGTTATCGAGACCGGCAACATGTTCGATGTCCCCACCGACGGCGACGTAGTTACGCAAAGCCTCGTCGATGGCGCAGGACATCATGTGGTAGGTGTCGAGATCGGAGTAGTTGGGACAGATACCGTGTGAGACCACAACCCCTTCGAAAGAGTCGAGCAGCGGCCTGAACACCGCGGCGTCGGAGGGACCGTCGTTCGCAACCCCGGTGAGCGGTTTGACAACGCTTCCGGCCTGGACCTCGTGGTCGTAACGCCGCACCACACTCTCCTTGGAGCAGATATCGAGTCGTGCCAGCATCTGGCGGAGCACACCGTTCATATCTTGTGACAGGGGGAGCTGCGGTTCACAAAGAGACGGCGGTGTCCACTTGGCAGGGATCACCATCTGCGGCAAGCCATCGTGCAAGAACGCCATCGACAGGTAGGTGACCGTCTCGCCGTTGTACAGGCAGTGGTAATAACCACTGTCGGTAAAGGTGCCCAAATCGGTTGCCTCAACGTCCATTTCCTCGGCAAGTTGCAGAAACTCTGCAATCTTGTCGGGGGGAACCGACATCGTCATGCGCTCCTGCGCTTCGGAAATCAGGATTTCCCAAGGTTGCAGGCCGGAATACTTGAGCGGTGCACGATCGAGGTGCATTTCAAAACCGCCGGTATCTTCGGCCATCTCGCCGACCGAAGATGAGAGGCCGCCTGCGCCATTGTCGGTAATCGATGAGTAGAGACCGCGATCGCGTGCAATCAGCAGAAAATCGATCATCCGTTTCTGGGTAATCGGGTCGCCTATCTGTACGGCGGTCACCGGAGAGCCTTCGTGCAACTCTTCCGAGGAGAAGGTCGCCCCGTGGATGCCGTACTTGCCGATACGCCCGCCAGCCATAACGACATGGTCGCCGACGTTGACTTTCTTTTCATGCCCCGGCTTGCCATTGACATGAGAGGGCATCAACGATGCAGTACCGCAATAGACCAGCGGCTTGCCGGCAAAACGCTCATCGAAGACGATCGAACCGTTAACCGTCGGCACCCCGCTCTTGTTACCACCGTGCTCGACCCCCTCGACGACCCCTTCGAAAATCCGCCGCGGGTGCAGCAGACGCTTAGGCAGCGGTTTGTCGTAAAAAGGCGAGGCAAAGCAGAAGACATCTGTATTAAAGATCAGGCGCGCCCCGATGCCGGTGCCGACACCATCACGGTTAACACCTACGATCCCGGTCAGGGCTCCGCCGTACGGATCGAGGGCACTGGGGGAATTATGGGTTTCGACCTTGAAGGCGAGGCTCCAGTCATCGGTAAAACGGATCACCCCGGCATTGTCCTTAAACACCGACAGGCAGTAATCGTCATCCCCCCGAGCGGTACGCACCACCTCGGTGGCCTTGACGATATAACTCTTGAACAGTGAGTCAATCGACTCGCATTGACCCTGTTCATCCTCGTAGTCGATGCGCGCCGAAAAAATCTTGTGCTTGCAGTGCTCACTCCAGGTCTGTGCCAATGCTTCCAGTTCGGCGTCGGTAGGGGCGCCAGCAAGGCTGGCGGCTTGACGTGCGGCGATCACCGCAGGGTCGTTAAAGTGTGTCTGGATGGTCCGCATCTCTTCGAGGGTCAAGGCAAGCATGCCGTCACGGCTGATCCGCATCAGCTCCTCATCACTGACGTTGAGGTCAATGATACGCACCTCAGGCTTCACGTCTGAGGTAACCCGCGGCACGGTTACGGCTACCCCGTGCTCGGGGTCAAAATCCTTGACCGCGACGATCGTCCAACGCTGAATCAGGCCGTTGGCGAGGAAATCGGCAGCAATACGCTCAGCAATATCAAGAGACACATCACCCTTCAATAAATACTGAACCGAGGTGTAAACCCCCTCGTCTGCCTTAAAACGGCGACCAACGAGATACTGCAGTGCCTCTTTTGCGGTACGTCCGACATTGTCGGTCACCCCGGGCCGGAAGCCGACTTCGATCAGGACATCGAAGTCACGCGCCAGGGGTCGATTAACCGCGGTCTCCTGAATCACCGGATCGGAAAAGGGCCCAGTGGCGGCAGCAGCGATGTCCTGTTCACTCAAAGCGGCATCGACGGTATAGACATCGATCGTGCGCACCTCGGATAATTCAAGCCCGAGATGTTCACTAATCTCGCTCCGCACACGTTCGCCGCGCGCATCACGAATTCCATCCTTTAATCCGACGACAATTCGCCAAGCCATAATCACTCCTGGTTGGATAAAAAAAGCAGGACCGATGCCTGCTAATTGTGCCCCATCATTGCGGTACGTGTTTTTGACATCACCCGGTCAGTGTCATGTTGTTGAACGGCACACACGCCGCAATGGATTAAGTTTCTTGCAGGTCGCAGCTCATCAGTGACCGGCGTAAAAAGACCGCGACACGAAGCAGATTGGGTGTGGGATAAAAAAATCATAATTCCATGCAGACACTCACAGTGTCCTGACAGCCGACATGTAGCAGTGGTTCACAAATGTTCTGTTGACCGAGAACCTGCTGTGCCGAGCGGAATGCGAGTTCCGGCTGATTATTGGTCTCGCTCAGATGAGCCAGAAAAACCCCTTGAAGCCCTTGCCAGATCAGGTCGTTCAGCAGCTGTGCGGCATCGTGATTGGATAAATGCCCATGGGTGCTGCGCACCCTCTGTTTGAGCGGCCAGGGATAAGGGCCGTTTAGCAACATCTCTTCATCGTGGTTTGACTCGAGAATCAATACCCGGCTATCCGTGAGACGTTGCCGGACAAGTCGGGTGACCATGCCAAGGTCGGTGGCAAAACCGACCTTCCCCTCAGCGCTGTCGATCGTAAAGCCGACCGTCGGTGCGGCGTCATGTGTCAGCGGGAAAGGCGTCACACTGACATCCTTGAAGTCAATGCGGGTCGTCGTATCGAATTCACGAATTTCGGGTAGCTTGCCGACCTTGTCGAGTGCACTCAGGGTTTCAGGGTGGATATAAACAGGCAGTGCATAACGACGCGCCATAGGACCAAGCCCCTGACAATGGTCTCGATGCTCATGCGTCACGAGGATAGCATCAAGGTCCTCGGGGTCAACACCAATAGCCTTCAAGCGTTCCACTATGGCACGAGCAGACAGCCCCGAATCAATGAGCAGGCGTGCCGCCCCACTTTCTACATAGACAGCATTGCCGCGGCTGCCGCTGGCGAGCAGACAAATGCGCACGTTTCCTCCGCTGAAATCGCGCCCCTATATACCGAAAAAAGACTGATACCGCAAGGGTTAATCTAAGACGATGGTTATCCCTGCACAACCAATGAATTCACAGGGAGACGCACATGGAAAGCCGTCCCTGAATAATCACTGATATCACTCAGATGTTCCTTGTCGATCCAAACTTCACCACCATGCAGTTCAACAATCCCTTGCACAATCGTCAAGCCAAGGCCAACGCCCTTCCCCTTGAACGAAACCCGGCTGCTGGTATGTTCCCCAATCGGCCCGCTCCCATAGAATTTATCAAACACATAATCCTGCTCTTCATCTGGAATACCGATGCCGTTATCAGCAACGATAATCTCGACGCACCCCGCGGTCATATCCCCGTTACAAGAACAATTCTTTGCCGCCTCGCTGTCAGGAGACAAAAATAGCGTCTTGACCAGGATATGCCCCTGATCGGGGGTGAATTTGATGGCGTTGTTCAGCAAATGCCCAAACATCTGGGCAAGACGTGCAGAGTCAGCATTGACCGGGGGTAAAGAGGCGTCAAGATCAACCTTTATACTCTGTTGGCGATCGGAGGTTAACCGTTTCATGTCTTCTGAACAGTCGCGTAACAGTTGGTTAAGGTCGACCATCCCGCGACTCAGTTCAATGCGGTGTCCATCGAGATCTGAGGCATCGACCATATCCTGAATAACCCGTTCGAGACGCTCGGCAGCGACGATGATGTGCCCCAGAGAATCTTTCAATACCGGATCGATTTGCGCCAACTTTTGAACTTCCAGCAGGTCTGCATAGCCTAGAATAATCGTTAACGGCGTCTTGAGCTCATGTGACACCATGCCGAGGAAGCTGTTCTTCATACGGTTAAGACGCGTAAGCTCGGCCGCACTTTTTTCAAGATTAAGCTTGGCCTGATGATCAAGCGTAATATCATGAATAATCATCTGCACCAGCACTTCATCAGAAGCACCACGCAGCGACACAGCACTGATCAACCCGGTGCGCTGAACGCCAGTAGAGGCGACAAAAACGAACTCCTCGCTACCGACACCCGAATCGAGAACCCCCTGATACATTTCATAGATCCGGTCGATTTCACGCACTCCGAGCTTTTCGAAAAAATTGATCAAGTTGCACTGAAGAGCATCTTGTGCTGCGATCTCGAAAAAACGCTCCGCCTGACAGTTGAACAGCTGGATCTCGTCGTTTGCGTTACAAACCAGGATCGCTTCGGACGCCTGATCAACCAGAGACTGATAAAGCAGCTGATTACGTTTAAGTTCAGCGCTTATGTTTTCCTGGGCTTCGTAGGCATCTTGTAACAGGTAGTTTGACCGCTCCAACTCTTCGATGCCTGCTGCAATCCGTTCATCTCTTTCCGCAAGTGATGTCGCCATGGCAACAAAGTGATCCGAAAGCACCTGAAACTCGCGTGTCGTAAGTCCAGGGGCTTCAGGATAAAAGTCGCCGTCGCTCATCTGGCGAGCCATGTCACACAAACGATCGATGGGAGCCAGAAGGTAACGCTGTAAATAGACAACAATCAACGCATAAATCGCCAAGAACATGAGTACCAAAATCACCAGATTGCGAACAACGGTTGCACGTGCGAGATCGCGTAGAACATCAACAGAAAATCCGACCCTCACCCAACCGCTCAGCACGCGGCTTGAGTCATAAATTGGCACACCGATATCGTAAAAATCGTCCCAATCACGAAAGCCGGAAACAAGCTGTAATAATTCCGAGGGTAACTCCGGCAGCGTCTCCGTGTTAACCAGCGACGGGTCGTGAGCAAACAAAATTTGACCATTAAGCGACTCTACCAGGCAATACGCAAGGTCCGTGTCGTGCTGAACGATATCCTGACAACGTGCATTAAGGCCGGCAATATCGGTTATCGGCAAGCCGAGGTTTAGAACTTTTTCAATATCAGAACGGAGTGATTCGGCATGAATCTGAAGACGCAATGAGAGAGAATGGCGGTAGGATCCGAAAACAGCCTGCACATCGAATATGGCGCCCAGCCCAAGAGGGATGAACAGGGCAAAGAAGGCAAACAATTGTACACGTTTTTTTAGACTTGTCATCATTGGTGGATAAAATCTTTTTGCAAAGTATGCGCAGAACGGCCACTTGAATTGCTAGTCATGAACCACTGATTACAAACTTAAACGGCGGGGATGTCAAACATTAATGAATCGTTTCGCAGGAAAAATCGGTTGACGCTTGCTAACGGGGTTTTATATTATCTGAGCGTTTAAAAAGCGTATACTGCATACAGAATTCTCTGTATCTCATATCAACCAATATGAACGACACAAGGAGGACAGAACATTATGGCAACCAATGTCGCCATCAACGGATTCGGACGTATCGGACGAAATTTCATGCGTGCCGCCCTGCAAACCCCCGAAGTGAATGTCGTCGCCGTAAACGATCTCACCGATCCGGCAACCCTTGCCCACCTGCTTAAATACGACTCTGTACATGGTCGAATCAATGCCGACGTCAGCGTCGAAAACGATGCGATCATCGTCAACGGCAAACGCATCAAGGTCCTGCAGGAAAGAGACCCTTCTGCCCTCCCCTGGAAAGACCTCGGCGTCGAAGTCGTGATCGAATCGACGGGCCTGTTCACCAGTCGCGATAAAGCCGAACTGCACCTGAAGGCCGGTGCATCGCGCGTTCTCATCAGTGCACCGGGCAAGGAAGTCGACCTGACCGTGGTTATGGGTGTCAATGAAAAGGAATTTGATCCAGCCAAGCACCAGGTGATTTCCAATGCTTCCTGCACCACGAACTGCCTGGCACCTGTCGCCAAGGTGCTGCTCGAAAATTTCGGTATCGTAAAGGGGCTGATGACGACGGTGCATTCTTACACCAACGACCAGCGCATCCTCGACCTCCCTCACTCCGACATGCGTCGTGCTCGTGCCGCCGCGGCCTCGATGATCCCAACCACCACTGGAGCAGCCAAGGCCGTTTCCCTGGTGCTCCCGGAACTCAAAGGTAAACTCGACGGCATGGCTATCCGCGTACCGACGCCGAATGTCTCGGTGGTCGACCTGGTAGTGCAAACCGAAAAAAACACCAGCGCCGAAGAGGTCAATGCCGCCCTGAAGTCCGCCGCCGAAGGGCCGCTTAAGGGCATCCTGCAATTTGTCGAGGAAGAACTGGTCTCCATCGACTACAACGGCTGCCCGGCTTCCTCGTCCGTTGACGCTGCGTCGACTTCGGTTATCGACGGCAACTTGGTCAAGGTCCTGTCGTGGTACGACAACGAGTGGGGATATTCAAACCGCCTGCTCGACCTGGTATGTTACATCAGTAAGTAACCTGATTTATGCAATCAAAAAGGGCGGCTACGGCCGCCCTTTTTGCCGTTGACCACTGACAAGGAGATCTGCATGTCCGCAAAAATGACCCTCAAGGACATCGACATCAAGGGGAAACGTGTACTCTGCCGAGTAGACTTCAATGTCCCTCTCGACGACGAACTGAATATTACCGATGATACGCGTATTGTCGCCGCCCTGCCGACCATTCAGCATATACTTGGGAATGGCGGAAAACTGGTGCTCTGTTCCCACCTCGGTCGTCCCAAGGGGGCCCCTGATCCCAAATTCAGCCTGGCCCCGGTTGCCAAATACCTCTCCAAGCTCATCGGTGTCCCGGTCGCCATGGCTCCCGATTGCATTGGGTCGGTTGCTGAAATGCTCACCGAAGAAATGTCGATGGGCGACGTCGTGCTCTTGGAGAACCTCCGTTTTCACAGTGGTGAAACCGATAACGACCCGGAATTCTGCCAAGCCTTGGCACGCCTCGGTGATGTCTATGTCAACGACGCCTTCGGCGCCGCCCACAGGGCCCATGCATCGACGGCAGGTATCACCCAATACCTGCAGCCTGCAGTGTCGGGACTGCTGCTGAGCAAGGAGATCCACTACCTCGGCAACGCCCTGGCTAACCCCGAACGCCCCTTCGTTGCGATCCTCGGTGGCGCCAAGGTAAGCGACAAGATCCCGGTCATTGAGAACCTGCTGCAAAAGGTTGACGCTCTGATCATCGGTGGTGGCATGGCCTACACCTTTCTCAAGGCCAAGGGTCATCAGGTAGGAGGCTCATTAGTCGAAGAGGACCTGGTCGAGCTCTCCAAGAAACTGATGGAACAAGCCGAGGCCAGTGGCATCAAGATGCTGCTGCCGATTGACCATATCCTGGCCGATACCTTCAGCGCCGACGCCGAGGCACAATCATCCCCCGACATAGACATCCCGGAAGGGAAAATGGCCCTGGACATCGGCTCTGAAACCCGGCGACTCTACTGCACGGAGTTGCGCAAAGCCCAGACAGTTATCTGGAACGGACCGATGGGTGTCTTCGAGTTTGAAGCCTTCGCAGAAGGGACCCTCACCGTGGCACGTGCTCTCGCAGATGCCGACGTGACGAGCATCATCGGTGGCGGCGACTCAGTCGCCGCGGTAACCCTCTCGGGACTTGCAGATCAGATGTCACACATCTCCACGGGTGGTGGGGCTTCGCTCGAATTTCTTGAAGGGAAGCAACTTCCGGGGATCGTCTCCCTGACCGACAAAATCGAATCCCCCGAACAGGAAGGATAGAACCATGCGCCGTCCCATCATCGCCGGTAACTGGAAACTTCACAATACGCTCGCCGAGAGTGCAGCCCTCGTCTCCGGGCTAGCCAAGGAACTCGCCGACATCGATGATATCGATATCATCGTCGCCCCGGTCTTTACGGCTCTGCAGAACGTCGCAACCTGTATCGAGGGCTCCCCACTGACCCTCGCCGCCCAGAACTGCCACCCCGAGCCGAAAGGGGCCTTCACGGGTGAAGTCTCCCCCCAACTGCTCCTGGATGTCGGCTGCAACTGGGTGATCGTCGGCCACTCTGAGCGGCGGCAACTGTTCGGTGAGGACGATGCCTTCATCAACCAGAAGGTTAACGCGACACTCAGCGCCGGGCTCAAGGTCATCCTCTGCATCGGAGAGACCCTTGATGAACGCGAAAGCTGTGAAATGTACGATGTACTGCGCAAGCAGGTAAGCGAAGGACTGGCAGGCGTTGAAGCTTCGCAGCTAGACCAGGTGGTTATCGCCTACGAACCGGTGTGGGCCATCGGTACAGGCAAAACCGCCAGCAACGAACAAGCCCAGGAGGTGCATTCGTTCATTCGCGGCCTGGTAATGGGAATGTACAGCCTCGAAGATTCACAGGCCATGCGCATCCTCTACGGCGGCAGCGTCAAACCTGAGAACGTCGACGGCCTCATGGCTGAAGCCGATGTGGATGGTGCCCTGGTTGGCGGTGCCAGCCTCAAGGTTGCCGACTTTGCCCGCATCGCTCGCTTTGCACGAGACTAATAAAGACTTTTCTCGTTCTGGAGCTTGTGCTATAGTCCCGCTCTCTTAACGAGTTAAAGGAGCACTTCAGCATGTTTACAGCGTTACTTATCGCGTTGCACGTATTTGTCTGTATCGCCATTATCATTATCGTACTACTTCAGGCCGGCAAAGGTTCCGAGATCGGTGCCTCCTTCGGCACCGGCGGCAGTGGTGCTGTTTTAGGAGCGGCCAGCAGCAAAAGCTTCATGTCTCGTGTCACCACCTTGACCGCTATTATCTTTATGCTGACCAGCCTCACTCTGGCTTATTTTTATGGCCGCCCTGGCGATGACAGCATCATGCCGGAGCAGTCAGTTTCAACGCCGGCAACGGATGCTGCACCGGCTGCACCAGCTGCGCCGGCAGCTACCGAACAGGATAAATAATTTCGTTATTCAGGCTGTATTTGCAGTTGACAGCACCAAGTCAAATCAGTATAAATACAACCCGTTCGCCGAAGTGGTGGAACTGGTAGACACGCCATCTTGAGGGGGTGGTGGGCGACAGCCCGTGCGAGTTCGAGTCTCGCCTTCGGCACCAGTTATCAAAAAACCGACCCGACTTTTGTCAGGTCGGTTTTTTATTTGTCGACAACAATTATAACGCCACGAAAACATCTCACACCTAAACTTGCGCACCAACAACATTAAGGTATGCTCCAAGAAACCAACAGGAGGCCTGTGATGCGCATACTGCTATTGCTTTCCTTGACCCTCGTCCCCGCCGTCGTTGCCGCGATTGAGTCCCCGTCCATCGAAACCGGTCTCATTCTATTTGAAAGCCGCCAGCTCGGCACAAGTGGGAAAAGCTGCCAAACCTGTCACCCGCAGGGTGATGGGCTCGCTGACTCGATCTACCTCGACGGCACCGAACTTATCAAGACGATCAATCTCTGCATCCGCAAACCTCTCCAGGGAGAAGCACTCGACCCATCTTCGACGGAGATGGACTCACTGGTCATGTACCTGCGTAGCCTCTACCCGGCTGCTCCGTAAAACAAAAAAGGCCGGCATTACTGCCGGCCTTAATTCATCGTGGACAACGTCTATCTAACAGCCACAACCGCAATTGTGACATACAACCTTGTCACTCCCCTCGGGCTCGATGGTCTCAGGGGCAAACGCGACCCGTTTAACCCCGCGGCGAATATCCTCCAAAAGATCCAGGTTCTGACTACAACCGATCACATGACCGAGGCAGACATTGCCTAAACCTGGGCGCTGCGAGCGGATGCGCACGGCGTTGAGCAAGTCACTATAGCCGCTAACTTCGATCGTATGCGCATCTTCGGTGGTAAAAGACAACTCAAAACCGCAACTGCCAAGCAGATCGTTTAAAGAGGCAGCCTCATCCGCAAGTTTTGCCGGATCCAGGGGGTAACACCAGTCATCCCGAACGAAATTAACCTGGTACAGGCAGAGTGTTATCTGCTCTTTGCTACCGTTCATTGACTCTTCTCACTGGCGGAGGGCATCATCTTGACCCCGGGAATTTTCACCGGCGGAACCATCAGGATGCGGCGCACCAGCGTGACGCTGTACGTACCACTGACACCGGGTCGCTGATAGGTTAACATCACCTTGCTCCCACCATCACCACGTATCAGATTGTTACTGACCAGCATAAAATCTGTACCGACTAAGCGGACTCCATCGATCTGCAGAATCAGATCCCCGGGCAAAAGCCCTGCTTCCATCGCCGGAGAACCCTTCAGCACGGCAAGTACCACAACCTCCCCTTGCTCGGTAGGAACCACCTGTAAACCGATACCGGCCACCCCGAGTTCTTCAATGGGATGGGCCGCAATGAGCCCCAGCGCCACCAATAAAACCAAGGATGCTTTAAGTAAAAAACGCTTCACGGTTACTCTTCTACAATCCAGGAGATATCGCCAAGCCCTTCGCGCAAAAGCTCCGCACGATCGTCAATCAGGCTGATCACCGTTGACGGGTCACCGCTCATAATGCCGCCATCAACAACCATATCAAGGCTACGACCCAACTGTTCGTCAATATCCATGGGATCATTCATGACATCATCACCAGTAACATTGGCGCTGGTCGTAACCAGAGGATGACCGAGTTCCTTGACAATCGACAAGGCAATGGGATTGTCGGGGATACGGATACCGACAGTCTTTTGACGTGTCGTCAACAGATCGGGCACAGCACGGGTCGCCTCAAGCACAAAGGTAAATGGCCCCGGAAGATGCCGACGCATGATCTTGTAGGCAAAGTTGCTCACTTGTGCATAATTCGAAACATCTGAAAGGTCGGCGCAGATAAACGAAAACGGTTTGCGCGGATCACGCTGCTTGATCTGATAGATCTTACGGACACCCTTGCGATTGAAAATATCGCAACCGATGCCGTAGATGGTGTCGGTTGGATACGCGATCACACCACCCTGTTTCAGACAATCCACGACACGATGTATGTGTCGCAATTGCGGGGTCTGTTGATTAATCGATACCAGCATAAAACCTCCGCGAAAACCATGATCAATTATGTTTCTGAACGCTATATTTTACCTAGGATGAGATGCAAATCAAAGCAGATAACGCAACCCTTCGACACCGTGGATCTGGTGGTAAATTTGCTCAAGGTGCTTGCGGCTTGTAACCCGAACCAGAATCGTCACACAGCGGTGTTTTGAGTTACTGCTGGCACGGACTCTCAGGGCATGCTGCGAAACCGTTACAACCTCTTTCAGGGCATCTACCAATGCCAGGTTAAAATCGTCATGATTGGGGCCGAAGGCCTTAAACTCATAATCAAGTGGATAATCAAGCTGATCAAAAGGGGATTCGGAAGACATCATACACCGCCCTCCCCTTGAGTGACACCGGTATGGCCGAACCCGCCGCTGTTACGCACGGTTTCAGACAGGTCCTTAACCTCCACCAAACCGGCCTGAACGACCGGCGCAATAACCAATTGAGCAATCCTGTCCGCATGGCATATTTCAACCAGCTCCTGCCCGAGATTGATCATCAACACACCGATCTCACCGCGGTAGTCCGCGTCAATCGTACCAATGCCATTGACCAGGGCCAGCCCGTGACGCAGGGCAAGTCCCGAACGCGCCCTGACCTGCCCCTCGTAACCAACGGGAATCGCGACGGCAATTCCGGTCGAGACCAAGGCCCGTTCTCCGGGGTTCAAGGTCAAAGGTGTTTCAAGGCAGGCATATAAATCCATTCCGGCTGCGTGTTCGGTCATGTAACGGGGGAACGTAGCCTGATCATGCAAACGCAACACGGGTATCTCGACGGACATCCATCAACTCCTAAACGACGGTGAATCAAAACAGAGATCCAGCATGCCGATCTCCCTGTCACGCACATTGCCGACCATCTGCAGGTGCAGGTTTTCTCCCCGCATCAGCGGTCCAGCGATCGCGACGATATCTTCGGCACTCACCGCATCAATTCGCTGCACAACATCCGTAATCGGAATGCTGTGGCCAAAGTAGATCTCATCTTTAGCCAACCGCGACATGCGATTATCACTGTTTTCAAGGGAAAGTAGCAGGTTCCCCTTGAGCTGATTGCGCGCCGCAACAAGCTCCTCTTCGGCGACCGGGTGGCAACTCAGTTCACGCAGTTCACGAATGATTACGTCCACAGCCTCCCGAATATCTCCAGGGGCGACTCCGGCATAAATCACCTGCGCGCCGCTGTCGGAAAAGCCATTCAGATAACTGTAGATCGAGTAAGCCAGACCACGCTCCTCACGCACCTTCTGAAAGAGCCGCGAGCCCATACTACTGCCAAGCAGGGTATTAAACAGGTAAAAAGCGTGACGTTGCGGATCGGATTGCGGCAACCCCGGTGCAGCGAGACACAGATGAACCTGTTCGAGGTCGCGGGTATCAACATCAACTCCGTAGCGCACTGCGGGCGGTGTCTGGGGTGATAATGCCGTGCCGGCATGCAAAGATCCGAATGCTGCGGAAACCTGGGCAACCAGGGCCTCATGTTCAACATCACCCGCTGCACAGATCAGAAGACGTCGGCCGCAATAATTCTCATGCATGAAGTCGACAAGCTGTTCACGGGAGACCTCGGAGACGGAATCATGATAGCCGAGTACGGGCCGACCGAGCGGGTGATCGCGCCAGAGCCCTTCGCAAAGCTGTTCATGAACAAGATCTTCGGGAGCGTCCTGCATCATCGAGATCTCCTGCAGGATGACACGACGTTCCTTTTCCATTTCATCGGCAACAAAGGTCGAGTTCAACAGCAAGTCAGAAAGAAGGTCAATGGCAAACGGCAAGGAGTCACCGAGGATTTTAGCGTAGTAACAACTGAATTCGCGACTGGTGAAGGCGTTCAGGAGCCCCCCTACCGCATCGATTTCGCGCGCAATCGCGTGAGCATCCCGGGACGAGGTGCCCTTAAAGAGCATGTGTTCGATAAAATGGGAACTACCACTCAAAGCGAGTGGTTCGTGACGTGAACCGTGCTGTACCCAGACTCCGAGGGCCACGGAATGAATAGACGGGATCCGCTCAGAAATGACGCGGATCCCGTTATCCAGAACAGACTTATTAATCATCGAGGCGTTTAGCCTTCTTCAGGAAGTTCCAGGCCCAGGGCTTCCTTACGCGAAAGCTTGATCTTGCCCTGTTTGTCGATGCCGATGCACTTAACCAGTACCTCATCCCCCTCCTTGAGGATATCGGTGACCGTCTTGACGCGCTCCTTAGCGAGCTCGGAGATATGCACCAGACCGTCCGTGCCGGGGAAGATCTCGACGAAGGCGCCGAACTCCATGATACGACGAACGGTACCATTGTAAAGCTTGCCGACTTCCGCTTCCTGGGTCAGGTCACGGATCATCTTGATCGCCGCCTTGCAGGCGTCGCCATCGGCAGAAGCTATATTGATACGACCGTCATCCTCGATGTCGATGGCACAACCGGTCGCTTCGATGATGCCACGTACGTTCTTACCACCGGAACCGATAACGGTACGAACCTGGTCCGGCTTGACGCGAATGGTGGTAATACGCGGAGCATACTTGGAGAGATCGCCACGCGGAGCCTCAAGCGCCTCGGCCATTTTACCAAGGATATGTAGACGACCCTGCTTGGCCTGATCCAAAGCCTGACTCATGATCTCCTTGGTCACACCGTTGATCTTGATATCCATCTGCAGAGCGGCAACCCCTTCACGGGTACCGGTGACCTTGAAGTCCATGTCGCCGAGGTGATCCTCGTCACCGAGAATGTCGGAGAGAACCGCAATGTCGTCACCCTCTTTGATCAGGCCCATGGCAATACCGGCCACCGAATCCTTGACCGGGCAACCGGCATCCATCAGCGCCAGCGAAGAGCCGCAGACACTCGCCATCGACGAGGAGCCGTTTGACTCGAGGATATCGGAGACCAGGCGTACGGTGTAAGGGAAGTCGTCCTGGCTCGGCAGGATACTGGCAACAGATCGCTCGGCGAGCATGCCGTGGCCGATCTCACGACGACCGGGGAACAGGCGCATGCTGGTCTCACCGACGCAGAACGGAGGGAAGTTGTAGTGGAGCATGAATTTCTTGAACTCCATCCCCTGGATGTTGTCCATGCGCTGCTCATCAACGCTGGTACCGAAGGTCGCCGCCACCAGAGCCTGGGTTTCACCACGGGTGAACAGGGCGCTGCCGTGAGCGCGCGGCAACACGCCGACTTCACAGGTAATGGGGCGAACGGTATCGAAGCTGCGACCGTCGATACGGATCTTGTCCTTGACCACCATCTGGCGCACGATGTTCTTGTTCAAAGCGCCGATCGCGCTTGATATTTCGTCTTCACGACCCTCAAACTCTTCTGCCAACGCTTCCTTGACTTCACTCTTGAGCGCATCGATAGCTGCGTAGCGATCCTGCTTCTCACGGATTTTAACGGAGGCGAGCATCTTGTCGGCGGCCAGGGCCTTAACCCGCTCGGCGATGTCGGCATCGGCCTCGGGTACTTCGAAGACACGCTTGGCGCAACCGACTTTGTTCTGCAGCTCTTCCTGGGCAGCGATCAACGGTTGCATAGCGTCGTGACCGAAGAAAATGGCGGCGAGCATATCCTCTTCGCTGACCAGATCGGCTTCACCTTCAACCATGATCACGGCATCCTTGGAACCGGCGACGATAATATTGATGTCGCTCTGTTCGATCTGCTCGCGATTGGGGTTGGCAATCAGCTGACCCTCGACACGGCCGACACGCACACCTGCGATCGGGCCGGCAAACGGGATATCCGAAACGGTCACCGATGCCGAGGCAGCAACAATCGCCAGGGTGTCGGGATCGTTGACGCAGTCTGCCGAAATGACCGACGGCATAATCTGGGTCTCAAAAAGGTACCCCTTGGGGAATAGAGGACGCATCGGGCGGTCGATAAGGCGACAAATCAGAGTTTCGCGCTCGGTTGAACCACGCTCACGGCGGAAGAAGGAGCCGGGGATCTTGCCCGCTGCGTAAAATTTCTCCGAGTAGTTGACGGTCAGTGGGAAGAAATCCTGCCCCTCACGCATCGTTTTAGCCGATACGGCGGTACACAGGATCTTGGTCTCACCGTAGGTGAGCACCGTGGCACCGCTGGCCTGGCGGGCCATCTTGCCGGTCTCGATCGTCAACGGCTGACCGTTAAAATCGATCTCTACTTTCTGATAGGTTTCTTCAAACATTTTGTTCTCCTTGTGTCCAGACACTGGACACCTTTTTCAAAGGTCTAAAACAGCACAAGGAGGTTGGCCTGAGACAGTACCTGCATAAATGGTGCAGATGCTCTCTCCGGACAGCCTCCCTGCTACGACGTGTAGAAAACAAAAGGGCAGCTCACCGTGCGGCTGGGCTGCCCTTTTAATTATCTACGGATACCAAGTTTATTGATAACGACACGATAGCGCTCAACGTCCTTGCTTTTAAGGTAGTCGAGCAAACGGCGTCTCTGACCGACGATCTTGAGCAGTCCGCGACGGGAGTGATGATCCTTGTGATGGGTACGGAAATGATCAGTCAGGTACGTGATGCGCTCAGAGAGAAGAGCAATCTGTACCTCGGGAGAACCCGTATCATTGTCGTGAGTCTTAAATTCGTTGATGATTTCTTGTTTACGTTCAGTGGCTGTCACGCTGCCACCTCCTTTCCTTCGCAGTTTTTTATGAGCGCCCGAACAGAGGCGTCAAGGATGAGACTAGTACCATAAATGACTTACAGTGTAAAGGATTATTACAGCTGTTCACGCACCTGGTTGAAGACCCGTTGCAATTCAAAATCACCCCGTTTTTCATGGGCTCGCTCTGGGGCATAGACCGCCAAGCCGACCAGACAATCCCGATAGACCAGACTGACCTCGGCCCCAGCTTCCGGAAGCGCTCCCACCACCTGTGAGATCGCCGGAGGCACACCATCGAGCAGACGCGAAACCGCCCCCTCTTCAAGTTCCAGGCACGCCCTCCCCCCTACAACCTGCAGCATGCTCAAAGCAGGGAGATCCTCGTGACGCTCCATATAGGCTGCAACATCTTCAAGGGTCAGTGCCTGGTCAATTTCGAATGGACCGCTACGCAAACGACGCAGAGCCGTCAAATGTGCGCCACAACCGAGTCGTTGTCCGAGATCATGGGCAAGGGTGCGCACATAGGTGCCACGTGAACAATCAATTGTGCAGATAACTTGGTCGGAGGAAATCTCCTCGATATGCCAAGCATAGACGGTGATGTTTCTTTTTTTACGTTCAACCTCCTGCCCTTTGCGGGCAAGCTTGTAGAGTGGCACACCGTCCTTCTTGATCGCTGAATACATCGGCGGAAGCTGTTCTTGTGGCCCGGTCAAGGTTTTGATCGCCGCTAGGATCGCAGACTCATTCACCTGCTCCATAGACCCCCTAAAGACAACCTCTCCCTCGGCATCCTGAGTGTCGGTAGCCGCCCCGAGAGCTATGGTAGCGTGGTAGGTTTTTTGTTCTTCCCGAAGAAAAGGTATGACCCGCGTCCCCTCGCCAACCGCAATCGGCAAAACCCCGGTTGCCATAGGGTCCAGAGTGCCGGTATGACCGATCCGGCGTTGCTGCAGGAGTTTACGCATACGGGAAACAACAGCATGGGAGGAGAGTCCCTGCGGTTTATCGATAACCAGGAGTCCATGCATAGAGAGTTAAGGCATTAACTGCTGAACGCGCGCGAAGACATCTTTGTGGACCGCTTCAATGTCACCGTCAATCAAAACACCGGCAGCGTTGTGATGCCCGCCACCGCCGAGTGCAGCCGCCAGAGAACCGACATCAACCAGCCCCTTGGAGCGGAAACCGACTTTGACCGCATCATCGCGCACCTGGCGGAAGAAAATGGCAACTTCGACCCCTTCAAGGGAACGAGGATAGTTGACAAAGCCGTCTGTATGCTCGGGACCAGCCTGACAATTAGAGAACATCTCCAGGGTGCAGGTCACGGCGGCAAAACGTCCGCAGGGTGAGATTTCAAGGGTCTGCAGTGCTTCGCCGAGTAGGCGGAGACGGGTCAAGGGCTGGCTTTCATAGAGATGACTGGCAATGGCCCAGGTATCAACCCCACAATCGACCATTTCTGCAGCAACCTGGAAGGCCTCGGGATTCGCGTTTGAATAGCGGAAAGAACCGGTGTCCGAGGTAATTGCGGTGTAGATACAGACAGCTACATTACGGGAAATGGGGATATCGCCAGCCTTGAGGATACGGTATATCAGGGTTCCGGTGGCGCTGGCGGCCGTATCGAGGAGTATCACATCACCAAATTCAGAACCGGGGTGATGATCAATATTGATCAAAGTCTTGCCACGCTGCTGAAGATCGTTCCCTGCACGACGCAGGTCTCCAGAGTCAAGCACGAACACCGCATCGAATTGTTGCTCGGAGTCGAGTTCAGAGACAACGCTATCTGAACCGGGCAAGAACTTGAAGGTATCGGGGACACCATCACGATTGTAAGCTTCGACCTTTTTACCCGCTTCACGCAGAGCTAGGGTCAGAGCAAGAGTCGAGGCCAGGGCATCACCATCGGGGTTTTCATGTGCCGTAACCAGAAACCGCTCCCCTTCGCGGACATGCTTGAGGATCTCTTCAATCGCCGTCTGCATCATTCTTCTTGAGCTCCTTGATCAAAGACTCAATGCGATTTCCATATTCGAGGGAGGCATCGAAACAAAACTGCAGTTCAGGAGTACAACGCAGCCTGAGACGCTTCCCGAGTTCTCGACGAATAAAAGGCGTAGCCTTGGCGAGAGCATTCTGCGTGGCGTCTTTCTGACCCTGCTCCCCCATCACGGTATAGTAAACTCGGGCATGTCGCAGGTCGCCACTGACATCAACCGCGGTCAAGGTTACAAAACCGATCCGCGGGTCTTTGACCTCGCGCAGCAGCAAGTTCGAAATTTCTTTTTGAATCTGATCGACGACTCGGCGCTGACGGGGACTGGCCACGAAAATCTTCCTTAACGCTACTATGAGTACTGCAGGTAATCTCGATCACTCTCCGTGATACTACCAAGGCCGAGGGACTCAATGTGCTCCTCGACCTTTTCAAACATACGCTCTAATTCGTCACGATGATGTCCGACAGCTGAAAATCCAAGCTCGGCCCTTTGCCAGAGATCATAACTCCCTATTTCGGCACAGGAAACCGGGAAGCGCTGGCGGCAGCGGCCTAATATCCGACGCACCATCCCTCGGCGTTCCTTGAGATTCTGCGCCGTGGGCAGGAACATTTCGAGGCGTAATACACCGACGACCATGACCTCCCCGCTTTTGAGCCGACGATTAAAGCGTCGTTTTCACCTCTTCCATCTCGAACGCTTCGATAACATCACCGATCTTGATATCGTTGTAGTTTTCCAGACCGATACCACATTCATAGCCGGAAGCGACTTCCTTGACGTCATCCTTGAAGCGTTTGAGCGACTCAAGCTTACCGGTCCAGACAACAACGCTGTCACGTACTAAGCGGACCTGCGCATTACGTACAATCTTGCCTTCGGTGACATAACAGCCAGCGATGGTGCCGATGCGCGAAACGCTGAATGTCTCACGAACCTCGACCTTGCCAAGTTCCTTCTCCCGCAGCGTCGGCGCAAGGAGACCCTCCATGGCGTTCTTGACATCGTCGACAGCGTCGTAGATGACCGAGTAAAGTCGGATATCGACCCCCTCTTTCTCCGCCATGGTGCTTGCCTTGGCTGCCGGACGTACGTTGAAGCCAACGATAATGGCATCAGAAGCTGCGGCAAGGGTAACGTCACTTTCAGTCACGCCACCTACGCCGGAGTGGATAACGATAAGCTTACAAGCATCGGTAGAAAGTTTACTGAGCGACTCAGCAACCGCCTCAACCGAGCCCTGAACGTCTGCCTTGACGATCGCACGTAGCTCAACCACTTCGCCTTGCTGAATCTTCGCATACAGCTGATCAAGGGAGATCTTACTGGTCTTGGCCAACTCTGCCTCACGCACCTTCTGCTGACGATGCTGAGCCACATCTTTGGCAACCTTTTCATCTTCGACGGCGTGGAATGCGTCACCCGCATCCGGGACACCGGAAAGACCTGTAACCTCAACCGGGAACGATGGGCCGGCAAGCTCCACGGCCTGACCACGGTCATTGATCATGGTCCGCACACGCCCGTAATGCAGGCCAGCGACGATCGGGTCCCCGATCTTGAGCGTTCCCTCTTGTACCAAAACAGTTGCCACCGGGCCGCGACCGCGGTCGAGGCGCGCTTCGACGATACTACCCTTGGCGTGCTTATCCGGGTTCGCCTTAAGTTCAAGGACCTCTGCTTGCAGCAAAATCATCTCAAGCAACTGATCAAGGTTGGTGCGTTGTTTCGCTGAAACTTCTACGAAGATCGTTTCTCCACCCCAGTCTTCGGGGACCAGTTCATACTCGGTGAGTTCCTGCTTGACCCGCTCCGGATTGGCGTCCGTCTTGTCGATCTTGTTAACTGCGACAATGATCGGCACACATGCGGCCTTGGCATGATTGATCGCTTCTTTTGTCTGGGGCATGACGCCGTCATCGGCAGCCACCACCAGGATAACAACGTCGGTCACCTGAGCACCACGGGAGCGCATCGAGGTAAAGGCCTCGTGACCCGGGGTGTCGAGGAAGGTTATCTTGCGACCATCGAGTTCGACATCGTAGGCGCCGATATGCTGGGTAATACCGCCCGCTTCGCCAGCGGTAACGTCCGTGGTGCGGATTGCATCCAGAAGACTCGTCTTACCATGGTCGACGTGTCCCATGATCGTAACCACCGGCGGGCGGGGTTTGAGATCTTCGGTCTTGTCCTCGGTTTCCTTCTCTAGACTGGCGTGCTCGAGGATAGCCTCCTCGTCAAACGCCACGTTCTCAACCTCGTACTGGAACTCCGAGGCAAGAATCGCTGCAGATTCGTAATCGAGCGGGTGGTTGATGGTGACCATCTGCCCCTGGCGCATCAATTCCTTGATCAGCTCGTTGGCCTTAACCCCCATCCGCTTCGCAAGCTCACCCACGGTAATGCTGTCGGAAATACGGATGATTCTCTTGATAGCCTTTGGCAGCGTAATCTCGGTCTTTTGCGCGGCCTTATTCTGTTTCTTCTGTTTGCGCATCCGTCCGGAACGTTCCGGCATGTAGACTTCGCGCTGTCTCCGACCACCGCGGAAACCGTCTCCGCCACCAGCATGATCGTTACCCTTGCTCTTCTTCCCGCCCCGCTTCTTGCGTGACCCTTCTTTCTCTGAGGGAGGAGCTTCCATCGGAGCAGGCGTGAATCCTGCTCCAGGGCGGCCGGAATTTGCAGGGCGAGCAGGGCGAGCAGGACGACCGGAAGGGGCTCCGGTCGGTGCGCGAAAGTCACGCTTGGCCTTGACTTCATCACCACGTGCAGGACGCTTAGGACGACCGGCATCGGCGAGTTTCGAGACGGGGATGTCAACGCGCCCCAAAATCTTGGCACGAGAGGCGGTGGCTTTCTCCACCTTGACTTCCTGTTTCGGCTTGGCAGGCTCTTCAGCAGGTTTAGCTTCAGCAGCCTCAGTGGGGGGCACCTCGGCAGCCGGCTCTTCAGTAACAGGCTCGGGAGCCTTTTCGACCGCCGCTTCTTCGACAGGAGCTTCAGTTGCAGTTGCAGCATCCGCAGTCTCGGCGGAGGGCACCTCGGCAGCCGGCTCTTCAGTAACAGGCTCAGGAGCCTTTTCGACCGCCGCTTCTTCGACAGGGGTCTCGACGGATGTAACGACATCCTCTTCGGCTACCGTTTCGACAACAGGCTCAGGCGCAGGAGGTGCCACTTCTTTTCGGCGCCGCCTGATCACCCCGGCAGTAAGACGTTTTTCAACGATCTTTTCAACCTTGGGGGCCGAATCTTCTTCGTAGCGAGCTACTTGCTCATCGCCCAGAGCACTCATATGGTTTTTGACCTCAATCCCCATAGTCTCTAGACGTGCAATCAGGTCCTTGTTTTCCAGACCATGTTTCTGTGCCAGTTCGTAAACCCTTACCTTAGCCATCAAAGCTCCCCTGACAGTTGACGGTATCGTGCAA
>PKUI01000190.1 GCA_002869605.1 Desulfuromonas sp.
CGATGTTCATTTAACCGGGATTCTCATCGGCTCTTTTATCATCGACATGGGTATGAACGCACCATAATCACATATTCATTGATTAAAAGGAAGTTTACTGGCGTGGCTGTTAACGGTCTCCGTTATCAGACAGCGCCTGTTCCACCATGGCAAAAAGTTCTTCCTGGGGATCGGTCTTGATGCATTGGCCGAACACGCCCAACGCCCGGCACCAGTCGATATCGCTGGTCTGCATCAGGCCACTCAGTACGATCACCTGCAGTTCGGGGAATTCATCCCGGATACGCGGAAGAAGTTCAGCACCGGCAAGCTTGGGCATGACCAGGTCGAGCAGCAGCAGGTCATAGTGTTTGCTTCTCAGCAGCTCGAGCACCTGCGTACTCTCCTGGCAGGTCTCTACCGCGGAATAGCCCCTGGCCTTAAACGCCAGCCTGAGGGTCTGCAACCACGACATCTCGTCGTCGACAATCAGTATCGACCTGGCGTTCATCTTCTCCGTCATGGGGCTCCCCTTGTGGATGGTGGAAAAACCTTCGGGATCAGGCTGTCGCAACATCGTTTTCTCCAGCCAGTTGTAACCTACCATGCATCCGTGAAGCAATATAGTCCTCCAGGTCATAACCGGCGAGGGGCTTGGCAAACACATAGCCCTGCATGATCCGACAACCTTTAAGCGAAAGCAGCCTGACCTGCGACTCACTCTCCACCCCTTCGGCCACGACGTCGAAACCTAGTTTTTCTGCAAGGGTCACAATCGCATCAACGATATGGGCAACATCTTCCTGCTCTTCGATTTCGCTCACGAAAGAACGGTCGATTTTAAGCGTATCGATGGGCAACTTTGACAAGTAACTCAACGAGGAAAAACCGGTACCGAAATCGTCAATTGCAATGCGTACGCCGAGACTCTTGAGTTCGGTCATCACGTGAACAGTGCGCTCAAAATCCTCGATAAAACTCCCCTCGGTAATCTCAAGTTCCAGGTCGCACGCCAGCATCCCGCTTTCCTGAAGAATCTCGTCAATCGTCTCGGCCAGCTTTATATCCCTGAACTGCCGCGCCGACAAGTTGACCGACAGCCTTAAACCGGGATAACCCAGTTCGCGTAAACGTACGAACTGCAGGCAGGCGTCGCGCAGAACGTGCTCGCCGAGTCGCTCCATCAAACCGGCTTCTTCCAGCCACGGAATAAATTCCGCCGGAGAGATCACCCCTTTCTGCGGATGATACCAACGCACCAGGGCCTCGGCCCCGATCACCCGTTCTTCCACGATGTCAATCTGGGGCTGGTAATGAACCTGTAGTTCGCGTTCCCGAATCGCCCGGCGCAGATCTTTTTCGAGTTGAATCCGACGCTGGAAAAGGTGATTCGAAGCAGGGGCAAAACCAACCTGTTGATGGGATTGCCGAACGCCAATCTCAAGCCCGGTCACGGCCCGGGAAAACAGTACGTCCGCCTCGGTCCCCTCATCGGGTGCGCTGGCCGCACCAAACACAGGCATCAACTGAAATTCATCGTCCTCATACGTAAGTGGCGCTTCGAATTCGCGGGCAATTTTATCAGCTATCGCCTGCAGGTTACTCGGTTTCACAATGCGTAGTACGACGCCGAGGCGGTGCTCATTCACTCTGGCCACCAGGTCGCGGGAAAGGAGGCAACCGGAGATGCGTTCTGCCGCCTTGCGCAGCAGGAGTGCCGCCAGATTGTTCGAATACGCGCGCTGTACACGCGGCAGGTCCGGAAACTCGATCAGCATCACGGCCGCAAACGGGGAGGGTTCCTCCTCGCTGGTAATGATGTTTTCCAGAGTTTCCAGTAGATATCTGCGATTCGGCAGATGGGTAGCACGATCGTAGCGTTCCGCAAGGCGCAGGTTCGATTCGATCTGTTTCTTGTGTTGCTCGGAGGCATGCATTGAATAGCGCATATGTTTTTCCCGAGCATTCCACCAGACCAGTCCGCAAATACCGACCAGCCAGATGACGGCAAAAGTTAAAACTTTGTAGGTTGTTTCGGGCAGGTCAAAAACCGAGGGCTCAGTGGCACTGACACTTAATTCGCCACGCACATCTGGGGATGCATAGCCTTGATGGGAGTGAGGGACGTAGCCCCCTCCATGGGATGCATTCCACTGCCTGATCAGAGTGTCCTGTGCAGAGATATAACGAGCTTTCTCTTCGGCATGGGCCACCAATGCCCGGCTGTCCCAGGTGAGCGTCACACCACACATACTCGCCACCAGAACGGTCCATACCAGCACAGGCAGGCCCATGTGCTGTAATAAATGCTTGATGTCCTGGTACGAGAACTTCATTCCGCTTCATCCCTGCCTGAAAAAACCTTTATGCCGCCGAGACCACACTGGTCGAATCGCTGAGTATTGACAACTCTTCCGAGCTGAACATTTTATCGATATCAAGCAGCATCACGAAGCTGTCGTCCTTGACCTTGCCCATACCACGGATGAATTCAACGTTGACTGCCGAACCGAGTTTCGGTGGCGGCTCGATCTGCCCGGCAAGAATGTCGAGGACTTCTTCGACTGCATCTGTCAGGGCCCCGACCACCACCAGCTCGTCACCGAACATGACTTCGAGGACGATAATGCAGGTGTCCCGGGTCTGGTCGATCGAGGGCATGCCGAAGCGCTGGCGCAGGTCGACGACCGGCACTACGCTGCCCCGCAGGTTGATGACGCCGAGCATGTAGGCAGGTGTCTTCGGCACCCGCGTGATATTGATGCTGTCGAGCACCTCACGCACCTGGGACACGTCGACCCCGTACGCTTCTGCATCAAGCCGAAAAGTCAGGTACTGGTATGCTTCCACTTGAGTCGCTTCCATAAGGTTTCTCCTTAAAAAATGCAGCCGGGCCGAGGAGAAATCTCCCGTGGGAAGGAGGCCCGGCTGCCATGGGTGCTAGAAGGTTTCGAAATCACTGTCGAGGTCGTCCTGTTGTCCGGCAAGGGCTTCTCTCGTTGCAACCTGTGTATTCCCTTGTGTTGCCGCGAGGCGCAGTTGCGGGTTGGCATTCGGATTGCTGCGTACTCCGGCATGGGCTCGACGCTTGTCGACCTTGAAGAAGTCGATGGTTTGCGACAGCCCTTCCGACTGGCTGGAGAGCTCCTCGGAGGTCGAGGCCATCTCCTCGCTCGAGGAGGCGTTCTGCTGGATTACCGAGTCGAGCTGTTGGATCGCCTTGGCGATCTGCTCGGCGCCAGAGTCCTGCTCACGGCTCGATGCCGCAATCTCCTGTACCAGCTCCGCGGTCTTCTGGATATTCGGTACCATCGCCTCCAGCGCGGCACCTGCCTCTTCGGCCACCCCGACACTCGTGATCGACAATTCGTTGATCTCGCCGGCGGCCTGCTGGCTTCGTTCGGCCAGCTTGCGCACCTCGGAGGCGACCACCGCGAAACCCTTGCCATGATCCCCGGCACGCGCGGCTTCGATGGCGGCGTTAAGTGCAAGCAGGTTGGTCTGGCGAGCGATCTCTTCCACGATCAGGATTTTCTCGGCGATGTTGCGCATCGCGACTACAGTTTCACCGACCGACTGGCCGCTGCGTTGCGCGTCCTCGGCGCCCTGGATGGCGATCTTTTCGGTCTGCTGGGCGTTATCGGAGTTCTGGCGGATGTTGGCGACCATCTCCTCGATGGAGCTGGAAGCCTCTTCGGCGGATGCGGCCTGCTCGGTCGCCCCCTGGGAGAGCTCCTCGGAGCTGGCGGCCATCGCCTGGCTACCGGCCGAGACCTGCTCAACGGCCGCCTGAACCTGACCGATGACGTCGCGCAGCGACTGCACCATCTGCTGCAGGGCGTCACCGAGTTTGTCTTTCTGCGAGGCCATCTCGACCTCAACCGTCAGGTTGCCCTCGGCGATCTGCTGCGCCACGTCGGCCTTCTTGGCCAGGCTGTCGGCCATCAGGTCGAGGGCTTCGGAGAGCTGGCCGATCTCGTCGTTGCGCACCAGGTTGATACGCTTGCTGAAATCACCCTGGGCGATCTCCTCGGCCATCTCCACCCCCTTGACCACCGGTCCGGTGATGGTACGCGTGACCACGAAGGTCACCGCCGCACCGATAATCACGGCCAGGGCCATCAGCAGCAGCGAGGCGAGGTTGGCGTTATCCCGCATCTGCTCGGCATCGCGGTCCATCTTGTCGGCCAGGGCGCCGGCCAGGGCCTCAACCGTTGACAACTCCTGCGTGGTATCGGCAAGATCCTTGCGCACTTCGAGCTCGGCCATCATCATGGCGCCGAGATCGATGACATACAGGTCCCAGTCTTTCTTGAGCAGATCGAGGTCTCGTATGTCGGCGGCCTTGCGGTCAGCAGAAACCTGCTGGCGGTCGAGCAGCTCACGCGCCCGGTCGATGTAGCTGTAGACTTCGCCGAGCCACTGCTCCGATTGCGGGATACGGGAAATGTCGGCATCGAGCATGAAACCGACACGGTTGTTGGCCAGGCGCAAAGTAAGGGCCTCGAGTTCAGCAAAGACCTGAACCAGCTCAGACTGGTTGCGCAACTCACGCATATTCACATTACGGGCATCTTCCAGCGCGTAGAGATCCTGCTCATGCTCATGCAGCTGGCGCTCGGTCGTCTCGAGCAACTCCTTGCCGAGCGTGCCGAGTTCATCTTTCATCGCCTCAACGCTACGTGCGGCATTGGTAAACTGGATGTAACTTTCTTCGTAGCGCTTCAACTCGCCGGCGAGCTTGTCCACCTGAGCTTCCGCAACTTCATCGAGATTGAAGGCGCTGAGCTTCTCCAGGTCGGTATGAAATTCTTCGACCAGCGCCTTGTGCTCGCGCATGATCTTTTCACCCCGCTCATGATCGTTGATCCCGAACAGCATGTAGGCGTTATCGAGGGTCTGGGTCTCGCCGGCCATCATGTCGAGATCGAGTGAGGCGAGAGC
>PKUI01000100.1 GCA_002869605.1 Desulfuromonas sp.
AAACGCACCTTGCCGCTCTGCAGCAACTCCTGGCGGATATCATCGGTGATCGCGCTGGTGCTGATATGCTCACTGGTGCGGTTGGCGATGCCGTAGACGATCATGATCGGGCGATCCTTGTTCCCTGCGATCGGCGGCTTGGAGAGCAGCGATTCTGCCATGGCGGCGACGATCGCCTTCTTATCGGAGAAGTGATACCCCTCGTCGTAGATCACCTTGTCGTCCGGAGAAATCTCGCGGGTGGACACGGTACATCCGGCGGCCAGCAACAGCAGTGGCACCATCAGGCAACAAGCTAGTCGTTTCATGTTCATCTCCTTGTCTCGATCCGCGCGTAAGGCGGTTTCATTTCGGGGCAAACGCAACCGGGGACTCCGACAATGACCCCGGCACAGTCAACAGTTTAGCATCACGTATGACGGTGAGCCACTGGTGGACAGATCATAAACGGTCCCCGCTCGCCACTTCGCCTCAAACACGGGTTTTAACATCGAAGCGTTGTGCCATATTCTCCTTGAGACGTGCGAACAACGCATACAGCACCGGCACCACCAACAGGGTCAGCAGCGTCGCCACGGCGAGGCCGAAGATCACCGCCACCGCCATCGGTCCCCACCACTGCGCCGATTCGCCGCCGATCTCCCAGGAGAGGCTGCGGAAATCGAAGCTCACCCCGACCGCCATCGGCAGCAGCCCGAGAATGGTGGTCATGGCGGTGAGCATCACCGGACGGAAACGGACCAGGCCAGCCTTGACCAACGCCTCGTAGAGCCCCATGCCGGAACGCCGCAGCTGGTTGATGTAGTCGATCAAAACGATCGCATTGTTGACCACGACCCCGGCCAGCGAGATCACCCCGATGCCGGTCATGATGATGCCGAAGTTGGTCAGGGTCAGGATCAAGCCGAGGAACACCCCGGAGAGCGAGAGGATGACGCTGGTCATGACGATGAAGGTCTGCGAGATCGAGTTAAACTGGGTGATCAGCACCAGCACGATCAGAAACAGCGCCACCAGAAACGCCTTGCCTAGGAACGCCGAAGCCTTCTGCTGCTCCTCCTGCTCGCCGGAGTAGTTGATGCGGTAACCGGCCGGGATCTCCAGATCGGCCAATTTGAGCTGTACGTCGGTCAGCACCTCGTTGCTGTTGCGCCCGGAGGTGTTGCCGGATATCGTCACCACCCGCTTCTGGTCGATATGCCGGATCGAGCCGAAACCGGTGCCGAGCTCGAGCTTGGCGACTGTGGTCAGCGGCACCGGCGCGCCGGCGTTGGTCGGCACCAGCAGGCTCTCGATATCGGCAATGTTCTTGCGCCGCTGTTCGGGCAAGCGCACGATGATATCGTACTCGTCCTTCCCCTGCCGATAGACCCCCATCTTGCTGCCGCTGATCGCCGCCTTGACCAGCAGAGAGATATCCGCGGTCGAGAGCCCGAGCAGGGTCGCCTTCTCACGGTCGACCAGCACGCGAATCTCCGGCTTGGCGCGCGAAAAGTCGTCCTTGAGGTCGACCAGCCCGGGGATGGCCTTGATCCGTTCGCGCACCTGCGCGACCAGGCTCTCGAGCACCACCACATTCTCACCGCTCACCTCGATGCTCACCGGCGGACCGGTCGGCGGACCGTTCTTCTCCTTCTCGACCTTGATCTCGGCGCCGGTGAAACCGACCAGCGCCTCGCGTACCCGCTCGAGCACCCGGTCGGACGACTCGTGACGCTGCTCGCGGTCGACAAACTCAAGCGAGACCTTGCCCATGTGCGACGGGGTGCCGTTGCCTGACCCCATCTCGCCGCTCGCCTGCACCCCGATCTCGGCGATCGCATACTTGACGTCCTGCTCAGGGGCGACCACCTGCTCGACCCTGCGCACATAGCCATTGGTGGTGTCGAGGCTGGTTCCCTCGGGCGCCTTGACCTCGACGTAGGCGCGGTTCGGTTCGGTGTAGGGGAACAGCTCGACGCCGAGGATCCTGGCACCGACCATGCCGCCGTAGAGGATCCCGACCAGCACCAGGAAACCGACCGCCAGGCCGATGGTTGCCCCCTGGTGGGCCAGCGCCCAGTCGAGGGTGCGCCGGTAAAAACGCACCACGCGGGTACGCTCGACATTCGTCTCCACCTCGCCCGGCTTGACCTTCATCAGCACCGCGCAGATCGTGGGATTGATCACCAGCGCCACGAACAGTGATGAAGTGAGGGTGATGATCAGCGTCATCGGCAAAAACTTCATAAACTCCCCCATGATTCCGGGCCAGAAGATCATCGGGAAAAACGCGCACAGGGTGGTAATGGTCGAGCTGATGATCGGCCAGCCGACCTCTCCGGCTGCCTCGCGCGCCGCATCGACCCTTCCCTTCCCCTCCTGCATGTGGCGATAGATGTTCTCGACGATGACGATGGCATTATCGACCAGCATCCCGAGGGCGAGAATCAGGCTGAACAGCACCACCATGTTCAGCGTCATACCCATCGCCTGAATGATCACGAACGACATCAGCATCGAGAAAGGGATCGCCAGCGCCACGAACAGCGAGTTGCGTAAGCCCAGGAACAGGAATAGTACAGAGACCACCAGGATCAGGCCGGTGAGGATGTTGTTCTCGAGTTCTCCGACCATGCGCCGTATATCCTTCGACTGGTTGAGGGTCACGGTCAACTCGACCCCTTCCGGCAGCATCGGCCGGGCGTATTCGAGCAGGGCGAAGACCCGGTCGGTCACCTCGATGATGTTTTCGCCGGTCCGTTTCTTGATCTGCAGGGTCACGCTCTGCTTGCCGCCGATGCGCGCGTAGCTGGTAGCGTCCTCGAAGGTGAAGCTGGCGGTGGCGAGGTCCTTGTAATAGATCGGCTTACCGTCACGCACCACCATCACCAGGTTGTCGATCTGCGACGGTTCGGTAAACTCGCCGGGGATACGTAGCAGGTACTTCCCCTGGCCGATGTCGATGCTACCGCCGGGGATGTTGACGTTCTCGCGCGCCACCGCGGAGACCACCTCGTTGAAGGAGATGCGGTAGGCCGCCAGCCGGTCGGGGTCGATCTCGACCCGCACCTGGTGCTCGCGCCCGCCGGTCAGCACCACGTCGAGTACCCCGGAGAGCTCCTCGATATGCTCCTCGAGCTCCTCGGCGGTCCCCTTGAGCACCGGTTCGGGTACATCACCGGAGACCGCGACCATCATCACCGGGAACTCCGAGAGGTTGATCTCGAGGATCTGCGGATCGCTCTCGAGGTCGTCGGGGAGGTCTCCCTTGGACTGGTCGACTTTGTCGCGCACCCACTGGATGGCATCGTCGATGTCGACGTCGGGAAGGAACTCGACGGTGATCATCGACGAGCCCTCGGCGCTCACCGAGCGGATCTCCTCGACATGTTTGAGTCCGCGTAATTTCCGTTCGATCGGGTTGGTAATCAGCGACTCGATATCGCTCGAGGCGACCCCCTCGTAGTTGGTCACTACCAGCACGTAGGGGATGGTGATATCTGGCGTTGACTCGCGCGGCAGCACCACGTAGCTGTAGATGCCGACCACCACGATGATCAGCATCAGGGCAAAGACGGTGCTGCGTTGGTGGATGGCGGCGTTGGAGATCAGCATATCAACCTTCCTTGACCGTCACCGGCATGTCGTCGGCAAGCAGCTGCTGCCCCTTGACGATCAGCCGCTCGCCGGCCTGCAGGCCCTTGCGTATCACCACCTCACCGTCGATCACACCGCTGATCTCGACCGGGCGCAGCAGCGCCTTGCCCTGGCTCTCGACGAACACCACCTTGCGCCCCTCGAGATCGACCACCGCGTAGAGCGGTACCGCCACGGCACCCTCAATGGTGCGTCGCAGCGCCTCGATACGCACGATCATCCCCGGGCGCAGCTGGCGGTCACGGTTGTCGACCTCGACCTTGGCGAGGTAGGTGCGCGTCACCGGATCGGCCTTGTAGGCGATATGCACCAGCTTGCCGCTGCGCTGCACGGTCTCTCCGGTGTCGATCTGCGACTGCAGCACCTCGACCTGTTCGCCGATCTTCAAGTAACGCACGTCCTTTTCCGGCACGTCGATCAGCACCTTGAGACGTTCCACCTGCACCACCACCGCCACCGGGTCGCCAGCTTTCACGTACTCGCCCCGCTCCACGCCACGGGCATCCAGGACCCCGTCAATCGGCGTGCGCACCGTGCTCTTGGCCAGCGCGATGCGCGCCAGTTCGAGGTTCTGTCGTGCCGCCTCGTAGGCGGTGACGCTGTTGTCGTACTCCTGGCGGCTGACCAGTTCCTCCGCCACCAGCCGCTCGAGGCGCTCCATGTTGGCGCGCTTGACCTCGGCATCGACCCGGGCGCGCTCGAGGTTGGCCTGTTGCGAGACCGAGTCGATGGTCAGAATCGCCGCCCCCGCCTTGAGGCGCTCCCCTTCGCGCGGCCCGACCCAGTCGACCGGACCGGCGATCTCCGCCGCCAGGGTCAAATCTTCCCAGGCTTCAAGCGACCCGGGGAGGGTGAAACGCTCCTGCAGGTCACGACTGGCGACGATCTCGACCTCGACCGGGACGGCCCTGGTCGCAGCCTCGGCTTCCGGTTGCGCCGCCGGTTCCGGGTCTGAACCACAGGCGCTAAGCGACAGGAGCAAAGCAAGACTCAAGGGTATCAGTAGATGGGTAAAACGTCTCATGGTCGGGCTCCTTCACGCGGCAGCGCCGCGGCAATCTCGTAACGTTCAAGGCTGTTCCCCATCACCTGGTAAAGGGCGTTGAGCGCCTGCTGGTAATCGATGCGTGCGGCCACCTCGCGGATACGGGCCGCAACCAGAGCATCCTGGTAGGAGAGCACCCGGAAGGTGTCGGAGAGCCCCTCGGTAAGGCGACGACTCTCCTGTTCGAGGGTAATGGCGGCAAGCTCGGCGGCGCGGGTTGCCACCTC
>PKUI01000151.1 GCA_002869605.1 Desulfuromonas sp.
GTGTGAGTGTTTGTTGACAGGGGATGGAAGTGTCGTTATCAAGAGGGGCTGCAGAGCCTGTCGGAAATGGGTGTGAGTGCAAGCTAGGAGTTGATGGATGAAAGAGTTAGCGCTCTTGGCACCGGCCAAGGTCAATCTTTGTCTACACGTTCTCGGGCGACGTGATAACGGCTATCACGAGTTGGCCATGTTGATGGTTCCGCTAGCCTTTGGGGATACGGTGAAAATCGTCCTGCGTGAGGAACCGGGGATCGAAGTTGACTGTGCGGGGGTGGAGCTACCTCCAGGGGAAGAGAATATTGCTGCTCGTGCGGTGCGTTACATGCTTGAGCGGACCGAATACGCGGGTGGGGTAAGGGTCGATATCGACAAGCAGGTTCCGGTGGCTGCCGGATTGGGGGGCGGGTCGTCGGATGCGGCCAGTGTCTTATGTGGCTTGAACCGCCTCCTCGGTCTGGGGTTGCAGCAGGATGAGTTGATGGAGATCGGCGTGGGGCTCGGGGCAGATGTACCCTTCTTTGTGCGGGGTGAAACCGCCTGGGCGACCGGAATTGGAGAGCGGCTGGAAACCGTAGAGAATCTGCCGCCTGCGTGGTACGTGTTGGTCAACCCCGGGTTTGCCGTTTCGACGGCCTGGGTGTACGGAAATTTGGGGTTGACAACCCCCGGTGCGCCAACTAAAATGCCGAGGTTTTCGGGCCAGATCGACGAAATCGCAGCGTTGCTGCACAATGATCTGGAAGCGGTTACTGCGGTACGCTATCCCGAAATTGCCGAAATCAAAGGGCTGTTGCTGGAAATGGGGGCGCTGGGCGCACTGATGTCTGGTAGCGGACCGACTGTTTTTGGTCTGTTTGAAGATGAAGCCACGGCGCGTCGTGCGGCAACTGAGTTGTCGAAGAAGCTAGAGTGGCGGGTCGTTGTAACGACCGCATTCGATAGGCAACGATAATTTCAAAGCCTAAATTCGATACGTTTTATTGGGGCATCGCCAAGCGGTAAGGCATCGGATTTTGATTCCGACATACCCAGGTTCGAATCCTGGTGCCCCAGCCATTTATAGATGGAGCAGTCGGCCGCCTCGCGGGGCTTTTGGCCGCTCCGAAGCAGTACACATCCGCAGCCTCTACTCTCCCGGTTAGGTCATGGGTTCCCATGGCCTACAGGTTTTTGAGGGGCGTGCGTAAGGGGGAGCGGTGGACAAGCTAAAGATCTTTGCCGGAAACTCCAATCAGGAGCTGGCGCGCGAAATATGCAGCCACCTGGCCCTGCCGCTGGGGAAGGTTAATGTCAAGACATTCTCCGATGGTGAAGTAATGGTCGAGGTCGGGGAGAATGTTCGCGGTCGCGATGTTTTTGTCATTCAGTCGACCAGTGCTCCGGCCAACAACAACCTGATGGAACTGCTGGTGATGACCGATGCTCTAAAGCGTGCATCGGCAGCGAGTATTACCGCGGTCGTTCCTTATTTCGGCTATGCGCGCCAGGACCGCAAGGTTGCCCCGCGGACTCCGATCACCAGCAAACTGGTTGCCGATCTTATTACAACCGCCGGTATTGACCGGGTTCTGACCGTTGATCTGCACGCCGGTCAGATCCAGGGGTTCTTTAATATCCCGGTCGACCACCTCTACGCGGCGCCGGTTCTGCTTGAGGATATCAAACAGAACATGCCGGAAGGGATTGTCGTGGTTTCGCCGGATGCCGGGGGTACCGAGCGTGCACGCGCTTTTGCCAAGCGTCTGGGTGCAGGGCTGGCGATTATCTACAAGCGTCGTGAGGTTGCCAATGTCTCCGAGGTGATGCATATCATTGGTGATGTCAAGGGTAAGAAGTGCGTGCTTATCGACGATATGATCGATACTGCCGGTACCCTGTGTAACGGTGCCAAGGGGCTGATCGACCAGGGCGCTTCGGAGGTTTACGCCTACGCCACCCATGCAGTTCTTTCGGGCCCGGCTCTGGATCGCATTCTCGAGAGCCCGCTCAAGGAAGTGGTAGTGACCAACTCGATCGCTACCGCTGACAAGGAAAATCAATGTTCCAAGTTGCGCAGCCTCTCCGTTGGAGAGTTGCTGGCCGAGGCCATTCGCAGAATCTACAGTGACGAATCAGTCAGTTCGCTGTTCGTCTAAAAAATACAAGATCGATAGCAACGTTTCGTACGTTTACTGGGAGGATAAATAGATGGCAAAAAGTGTTCTTAATGTCGAGTTGCGTGAAGCCGCCGGCAAGGGCGTTGCGCGTACCCTGCGTCGTGATGGCAAAATTCCGGGCGTGATCTACGGCAAGGACGTCGAACCCTGCAAGCTGGTCGTCGACCCGAAGGCGCTGGCTGAGGCGTTGAAGACCGATGCGGGCATGAATACCCTGATCACCCTCAAGGGGAATGGGTCTTTTGATGGCAAGGTCGTGGTTCTTAAAGATCTTGAGGTCGACCCGATTCGTCGTGATCCGATGCATGTCGATTTTTACGCCATCGACCTGAAACAGAAGGGCTCCTTCCTGGTGCCGGTGGTGCCGGTCGGCAAGTCCGAGGGTGAAAAGATCGGTGGTTCGCTGCAGGTCATCCGCCACGAGCTCGAAGTCCTCTGCCTGCCGGGTGATGTGCCGACAGCGATTGAGATCAACGTCGAAGCACTCAATATCGGCGACGTGGTGCACGTCGAGGATGTTGTGGTGCCCAAAGACGTTGAGATCCCTCACGATGTCAACTTCACCGTCATTACTGTTGTTGGTCACAAGGCCGAGGAGACCGAAGCTGAAGGCGAAGAGGGCGAGGTCGTCGAGGCTACCGAGGCTTCCGAAGAAGATTAATCGGGGTTGTCATGAAGCTGATTGCGGGTTTGGGCAATCCCGGCACCCGGTATGCCACAACGCGGCATAATATCGGCTTTATGGTGGCCGAGCGCTTGGCCGAGCGCCATGGAATCAAGATCAAGCGCAAGGGCTATTCAGGTCTTTATGGAGTTGGCCGCATCGCTAACAGCGAGGCGGCCATTCTCTTGCCACAGACCTTTATGAACCGCAGCGGGTCAAGTGTTCAGGGGGCCATGGCCGGTCTGAAGGTGTCTGTCGATGATCTTGTCGTGATTCACGATGAGATCGATCTGGCATTCGGTACCCTGCGTTTTAAGCGCGGTGGGGGGCACGGTGGCCATAATGGCTTGCGTAGTATCGGGCAGTCCATCGGTTCTCCAGAGTATCTGCGCGTAAGGGTCGGCGTTGGGCGCCCTGAGCATGGTGACGTCAGCGATTACGTCCTGGCTCCCTTTGCGAATGCGGAGCGCAAACTGCTCAACCTGTTTGTCGACCGGACAGCAGAGGCGGTTGAGGAACTGCTCACGCATGGTCTCGAGCGCAGCATGAATACGTTTAATAATCGCGACCTGACCGTCGCTTGATGCGGGGTCGCATTCTTTTGAGTTAGAAACTCCATATCGAAGAAGAGAGGAAGAATTAGATGGAAATGCAGAACTTTGCTCCCATCCTGGGGGTTATTGGCTTTGTCATTGCGATCATCCTGTACAACGTGGTTAAGGCTCAGCCGGTTGGCAACGAGCGGATGAAAGAGATCTCCGAGGACATCCACGCTGGTGCGATGGCGTTCCTTGGTCGCGAATATCGTGTCCTCGCCGTTTTTGTCATCCTGGTGTTCGGTCTGATTGCCATGGGTATGAACTTCCAGACCGCCTTTGCTTTTCTGGGCGGTGCTTTCTGCTCCATGGTCTGCGGTTTTATCGGTATGAAGGCCGCGACCCGTGCCAACGTGCGGACCACTGAGGCTGCCCGTGCTGAAGGCCAGGCCAAGGCGCTCGAGGTGTCGTTCAACGGTGGCGCCGTTATGGGCCTCTCGGTTGCGTCTCTCGGTCTGGTCGGTGTCGGTATCGCGTACATCATGTTCGGTAGCGACCCTGAGACCGCCAAGTACATCAACGGTTTCGCCATGGGCGCTTCCTCTATCGCGCTGTTCGCACGCGTTGGTGGTGGCATTTACACCAAGGCCGCCGACGTTGGTGCCGACCTGGTCGGCAAGGTCGAAGCCGGTATCCCTGAGGACGACCCCCGTAACCCGGGCGTTATCGCTGACAACGTCGGTGACTGCGTCGGTGACACCGCCGGTATGGGCGCCGATATTTTCGAGTCGTATGTCGGCTCGGTGATCGCGACCATCGCCATCGCCGCTGCGGCCAGCCCGGCCCTGCTTGCCAAACTCGGCGACGGCGCCGCAGTTCAGGCCAACGCCATGCTGCTGCCGTTGACTCTGGCCATGGTCGGCCTGATCTTCTCCTTCCTCGGCATCTTCTCGATGAAGATTCTCAAGTCGCTCGACCCGGCCAAGGCCCTTCACTACACCACCTTCGTCGCTGCTGGTGGTTTCCTGATTGCCGCGTTCTTCGTCATCAAGGCGATGGCTCTGAATACCGGTGTGTTCTGGGCGATTCTCGCCGGTACCCTGGCCGGTATCGCCATCGGTCAGATCACCGAGTACTATACCGCTTCGTCGCCGGTTGACCGTATCGCCGAGGCGAGCAAGACCGGTCCTGCGACCAACATTATTCACGGTCTGGCCGTCGGCCTCGAGTCGACCGCTCTGCCGATTTTGATCATCTGCATCGGCATCTATGTCGCTAACTACTTTGCCGGCCTCTATGGTATCGGCATCGCCGCGGTTGGCATGCTCGCTACCGTCGGTGTCACCATGACCGTCGATGCCTACGGCCCGGTGGCCGACAACGCTGGCGGTATTTCCGAGATGGCCGGTCTTGGCGAAGACGTACGTAAGATCACCGACGGTCTCGACGCCATTGGCAACACCACTGCTGCCATCGGCAAGGGGTTCGCTATCGGTTCGGCAGCCCTGACCGCGTTGGCGCTGTTCTCGGCTTATGCCACCACCGTTGGCCTCAAGTCGATCAACCTGATCAACCCGAGCACGGTTATCGGTCTGCTCATCGGTGGCGCACTGCCGTTCTTCATCGGTGCCCTGACCATGACCTCGGTCGGTCGTGCCGCGGGCAAAATGGTCGACGAGATCCGTCGCCAGTTCCGCGAGATCCCCGGCCTGCTCGAAGGTAAAGAGGGTGTGCGCCCCGAGCCTGAGAAGTGCGTCGATATCTCGGCCCGTGCTGCTCTGCGCGAGATGGTGTTGCCCGGTGTGGTCGCGGTTGTGGCTCCGGTTCTGGTCGGCTTCGTGCTCGGTGCTGAAGCGCTCGGCGGCATGCTCGCAGGTGCTACGGTTGCCGGCGTGCTGCTCGCGCTGATGATGTCGAACGGCGGCGGCGCCTGGGACAATGCCAAGAAATACATCGAGCAGGGTAAGGTCGATGGCGAGTCTAAGGGCGGCGAAGCACATGCTGCAGCCGTTATCGGCGACACCGTAGGCGACCCGTTCAAGGACACCAGCGGCCCGGCTATGAACATTCTCATCAAGCTGATGAGCGTGGTCTCGCTGGTTATCGCCCCGTTGCTGGTCGGTTAATCAAGCAGCTCGGATAAACACTGGCCGGTAGCCGGAGCGTCACGCTCCGGCTACCGGCGTTTTTACGTTTAAGAGGTTTTGCTATGGCGCTCCAATGCGGCATCGTCGGTCTGCCGAATGTCGGCAAGTCGACCATCTTCAACGCCCTGACCAATGCCGGGGCCGAGTCGGCTAACTATCCGTTCTGTACCATTGACCCCAACGTCGGTGTGGTTGCGGTTCCTGATCCGCGCCTTGACGCGTTGGCGAAAATTGTTCAGCCGCAGCAGACCCTGCCGACGACCATGGAGTTCGTCGATATCGCCGGCCTGGTGCGCGGTGCCAGTAAAGGGGAAGGGCTTGGCAACCAGTTTCTCGGCCATATCCGTCAGGTTGACGCGGTGGCGCATATCGTGCGTTGCGTCGAGGATGAGAACGTGGTGCATGTCCAGGGCAAGGTCGACCCCCTCGATGACATCGATACCATCGAGACCGAATTGCAACTTGCCGATCTCGAGTCGGTCGAGAAGCGGATCGCGCGTATTGAAAAACAGGCCAAAAGTGGCGACAAGGAGATGCAGGCGTTGCTTGAGGTGCTGGTCTCGGTGCGGGATACCCTCGCCGACGGTCGGCCGGTCCGTTCGCTTGAGCTCGACAAGGATGAACGAGCGTTGCTCCGTGAGCTGCATCTGATCACCGACAAACCGGTTCTGTACGTGGCCAACGTCTCCGAGGATGATCTCGATGGCCAACATCCCTATGTTGCGCAGGTTCGTGAGCGTGCCGAGGCCGAGGGTGCCGGTCTGTTGATTATCTGCGGGAAGATCGAAGCTGAGATCGCCGAACTGCCCGCGGACGAGAAGGCAGAGTTCCTCTCCGAGCTCGGGCTGGAGGAGTCGGGGCTTGATCGACTGATCCATGCGGCCTATCGCCTGCTTGGGCTTTATACCTATTTCACGGCGGGTGTGAAGGAAGTGCGCGCCTGGACCGTGCGTGCAGGGAGCAAGGCTCCTGTGGCGGCCGGAGTGATTCATACCGATTTTGAAAAAGGTTTTATCCGTGCCGAAGTCACCGCCTACGATGATTTCATTGCCTGCAACGGTGAGGCGGGAGCCAAGGAAAAGGGGCTGTTGCGCCTCGAGGGAAAAGAATACGTGGTGCATGACGGTGATGTTATGCATTTTCGTTTTAATGTCTGAAGTTCGCACACTTAGGCGTTGTGTTGATCGCCTAGATGTGTTAAGAATCATCTCTTTGCTGGCGGGAAGAGGTCCCGCCTGCTCCTTGCTCCGGTTCGTTCCGGGGCTACACAACCCATGAGGAGGTTAGTTTATGCGTGGTTATGAGACGATGTGTATCGTCGATCCGGAGATTGTCGGTGATGCTTACACCGCGGTCCTGGACAAGTTTAAAGGGATTCTTGCCGACCAGAAGGCAACCCTGCTGAAAGTTGACGAGTGGGGCGAGCGCAAGCTTGCGTATCCGATTCAGAAGAAGGGTCGCGGTACCTACGTGCTGTTCTTCTTCGAGGCGGAGACGGCAGCATTGAGCGAGTTCGAGCGCAGTTTGCGCCTCGATGAGTCGATCATGCGCTTCCAGACCGTACGCTACGAGCCGGGCGCTGAGCCGGTGGTAGAAGAGCAGCCGGTTGAAGAGGCCGCTCCGGAAGCTTCTGCTGAAGAAGCTTCCGAGCAGGACGCTTAATTAATTCTGGATTCGGAGGATATTGAACTATGGCTTTTGAACGTAAGAAACGTACTGGTCCCCCCCGTCGTCGTTTTGGCCGCCGCAAGGTGTGCCGTTTTTGCGCCGACAAGAAACTGAGAATTGACTACAAGGACACCGATACCCTGTCGATCTTTCTTTCGGAGCGGGGCAAAATCGTTCCGCGGCGTATTTCCGGCACCTGTGCTGAGCATCAGCGCAAGGTAACCGAGGCGATCAAGCGCGCTCGCAATGTGGCACTGCTGCCGTTTACCGCAGGTCAGGGAGTCTAGGAAGCAAGCGATGTTGCAGAGAAGCCTGCTCTATGTGCTGGCCTCTGCTCTGGCGACGGCGCTGTTGATTAACGCTGCCGGTTTTGTCGGTCCGCTGGCGCTGGTGCTGCTGTTAGCGGCTCCGTTGCCGATTGCCTACGTCGGTCTGACTCGTGGATGGGTGTTGTCAGTTGTTGCCATTGTCCTGGCGGCTGCCCTGATAACGGTCGAAGATTGGCAAAGTGCCGTGCAGTACCTGCTGGTATTTGCCCCGGGAACGCTGGTTGTTCCCGAACTGCTCAGAAGAAGATATTTCTGGGATCGTGCCGCGGCTGCGGGAACCTTCGTGACCCTGGGGCTGATCGTCCCGTTGGGGGCAGTGGTTGCTGCCGGTATGGGAGAGAACCTGACCGGCCTGGTGCGACAGCTGATTGCGGCTGAGGTCAGTACTGCGGAGAAGCTTTACCCGAGTATGCAACTCCCTCCAGAGCAGCTTCAAGAGCTGCAAAGGGTTGGCGAGATGCTGATCGAGTGGGTGCCGCGCCTTTACCCCGCCTTTCTTGCGGTTTCAATCGGCGCGGTGATGCTGGTGATGGCCCTCGGACTGCGCCGGGCGGTACAGGGGACCATGCCATTGCCAGGCCCCCGCTTTCAGGAGTGGAAGATTCCTGAACAGATGGTCTGGGGGGTGATCGGTTCCGGTTTTGCTTTAATCGTGCCGTGGTCGCCACTTAAGGTCGCTGCCCTGAATCTGCTGATCGTATTGCTGCCACTCTATTTTTTACAGGGCATGGCTATTATCTCCATGTTTCTGACCCGGCGGCAAATGCCCCCCTTTGTGCGGGGGACGGTTTACCTGCTGATCGTTATCCTCAACCCGTTACCGTTACTGGTGACACTGCTTGGGGTGTTTGATCTGTGGGGCGACTTTCGCAAGCCGCGTGTAAAAAACAACTAGATTTTGTCTTTATCGATAGTGGAGGAAAACATGAAAGTTATTCTCAAGGAAAACGTTGACGGCCTCGGTCTGATTGGTGACGTGGTCAATGTCAAGCCCGGGTATGCCCGCAATTTCCTGCTGCCCAAAGGGTTCGCTCTGCCGGCTGATACCGGCAGCATCAAGCAGCTTGAGCACCAGACACGTCAGCTCGAGTTCAAGCGCCAGAAGGCAGCAGCCGATGCCGAGGCGCTCAAGGCCCGCATTGAGTCGCTCAGCTTCGCTTTTGAAGAGCGTGCCGGTGAAGAAGGCAAGCTGTTCGGATCGGTGACCAATATGGACATCGAGTCGAAACTGCAGGCCTCCGGCGTGGAGATCGACCGCCGTAAGATCCAGCTGGCCGAGCCGATCAAGACGGTCGGTGAGCATGCCGTGTCGATCAAACTCGATGCTGGTGTGGTTGCTGAGATCACGGTTGCCGTGACCGCTGCCGACGCCGAATAGTTATACACCACCATGGCCGCCCGGGTTCCCGGGCGGCCCCAACGGTAAGCGCTTGTCTCATGGATGAAATATCCTCGCATCGCGTCCCGCCCCAGAACCTCGAGGCGGAGATGTCGGTTCTCGGCGGAGTTCTGCTTGAGAACGACGCGCTGAACCGCGCCCTTGAAATCCTTCGTTCCGAAGATTTTTATCGCGATGCCCACCGCCAGATCTTCGAAGCGCTGATTGAACTCTCCCAGCGAGGCGAACCTGCCGATCTCGTTACCCTGACCGATGCCCTGAAAAGACGTGGTGACCTCGATGTCGTGGGGGGGAGCAGCTACCTCTCGACCCTCGTCGACTACGTGCCGACAGCCGCCAACATCAGTTACTACTGCAACCTGGTCAAGCAAAAGGCGCTGTTGCGACGGCTCGGCGAGGTTGCGACCGACATCGTCAGCAAAACCTTCGAGGGAGGGGATGTCGACGAACTCCTCGATGGAGCCGAGACCGCAATCTTCAAGATCGCCGAAAATCGCACTCGGCCCTCCTACTTCGAAGTCAAAGACATTCTCAAGGATACCTTTCGTAACATCGAGCAACTGTTTGAACGCAAAGAGCTTGTGACCGGTGTGCCGAGTGGCTTTACAGACCTTTACGAAATGACCGCCGGCATGCAGGCGGGAGACCTGCTGATTATCGCCGGACGTCCCTCCATGGGCAAGACGGCCTTCTGTCTGAATCTCGTCGAGTATGCTTCGATTAGATCCGAGAAGAAGGTCCCCTCCGTGGTGTTCTCGCTCGAGATGGGGAAGGAGCAGCTGGTGCAACGTCTGCTCTGTTCGGTCGCCAAGGTCGATGCCAGCCGCCTGCGCACCGGTGATCTGGGAACCAGCGACTGGCCGAAACTGACAGATGCTGCAGACAAGCTGAGCCAGGCGCCGGTGTTCATCGATGACACCCCGGCGATTACCGTGTTGGAGCTGCGCTCCAAGGCGAGGCGTCTCAAGGCCGAGCATGGTCTCGGGTTGATCGTGGTCGACTACCTGCAGCTGATGCGCGGCCATAACCCGGAGAGCCGTCAACAGGAGATCTCGGAGATTTCCCGTTCGCTCAAGGCCTTGGCCAAGGAGCTGTCGGTGCCGGTTGTTGCGCTGTCGCAGTTAAACCGTTCTCTCGAAAATCGTACCGACAAGCGGCCCATCATGGCGGATTTGCGTGAGTCTGGTGCGATCGAGCAGGACGCCGACGTGATCATGTTCGTCTATCGTGACGCGGTCTATTGCGAAGACTGTCGCAACCGCGAGAAGACCTGCGAAAAGGGGCACGAAAAGGACGCCGAGGTCATTGTCGGCAAGCAGCGTAACGGTCCGATCGGTACCGTGCACCTGACCTTCCGTGGCGAATACACGCGCTTTGAAAACCAGAGCAAGCGCCACGATCAGAGTTGACCGTTTAAAGTGTTTAAGTGTGATGAAAAAAGGCGCGGCACAAGTATGCCGGGCCTTTTTTGTGCTTGATCCATCGATTAAGTCTGTTTGTCCAGACTGTGGATTGTTTCTCGCAGAAATGTTCGGGATTTTTTTATGTTCGGACTTGGTTGGTTCCGGAGGAGCCGATGGGCTTTCTCCAGAAGCTTGAGGGCCAACTCGACGTTCTGCTTGCTCATGGTTTGCTTGGTTTGGAAGTCCAGTGGTGGTCGCAGCAGAGGCATATCTGCTCCAAGTCGTGAGTTTCGCTATAAATACTCCCGCAAGAGGGGCAGGTAACGATCTTATTCTCAGGGTCCGAGGCAAAGGCGCAGGCAGAATCGAGTAGGTCGAGACTTTCGGCGATGTTGGCATTCAGACCACCAGGGGTCGAGAGCTGCTCTAGAAGCAGGCGGCGGGCTTCTTCCATGCAGGCGAGAGCGTGCGCTACAGGAGTGTTGAGGGGGCATGTCATATCGTTGCTCCTTGGGTCGGTGGATGTTTTTTGGGCCGTGGCGCATCTCCCCCTGGAACGGTTGACATGCGGACAGATTTTATGGGGCGATTTCACACACATACAGTAAAGTATGTGCAATATCGAAACCAATACCTGGTCAGTTATGTAAATCCGTATAATTAAAACCTATTATTAACCAGTTTTTATGGCCGGTTGCGAGGTGTAACTGACTATTAAATAAGAATTATTCGCCGTTCGTTCGTGTCTTTGAACGCTGGATTGTATCAGGATGACGTGTTATAGCAGGGTGAATATTTATGAGTGTCGGTATTTCACGGTCTGGCTGTCAGTTGACTCTGGATTTCGTGTCGGCGTATCTTGTGTGAACGTTCGCGAGGGAGGTTTGCTGTGGAAACGGTTAAGACCGCAAGTTTTGAATACCTGATCGATATGGCCGAGAAGAAGCCGGAGGGGGGCTACCGCTTTGTCCTCGATGGCGAAGAGTATCATATCGATGACGTGCTGGAGATTTCGGCCATCGCGACGCGGCACGGTTATATCATCATCTACTGAGGGAGGTCGGCGTGGATGTCCGGGAGGATGGTTACTGCTTTGTCTGCGGACCGCAGAACCCGATCGGCCTCAAGGCCCGTTTCGCCATAGACCCTGACACCAAAAGCTCCCGCTGTGAGCTGCAGCTGTCGCGAGAGTTTCAGGGATGGGAAAATGTTGTGCACGGTGGTATGCTGTCAAGTCTTCTGGATGAAGCGGCTATTTATGCCTGTCGCAGTTGTGGTAAACGCTTTGTTACGGCTGAATTGAAGGTGACTTTCCGCAAGCCGGTTGCCGTTGGTGTGCCGCTCATGGTGAGTGCGCAGGTGGTCAACCAGAAGCGCAAGCTGTTCGAAGTTCAAGCGCAGCTCGAACAAGAGGGCGAGATTTGTGCCGCGGCAGAGGTCAAGGCCTTTCGCCTCGACTGAATGAACCCGATGGAAGGATTGAACTATGAAGATTGTTGTCGATAAGGAAAAATGCCAGGGGTCGGGAGAGTGTGTCAAGGCCTGCCCGGTTGATGCCATCCGTCTGGTCGACGGCAAGGCGGTGATCGATCATGAGCGCTGTGACCTCGACGGGATCTGTATCCCGGCCTGTCCGCACGGAGCGCTCGATTTTTCGGAAAATAGCTGAATTAAACCGAGCATGATGGACGTGACGGGGAGTCTGGCGACTCCCCGTTTCTGTTGTGCCGGTGACGCTTATCTCAAGGAGAACAAGACAGTATGTCCAGCGAAGCAAACAAAATTATTTACAGCATGATGCGGGTGAGCAAGCTCTACGACAAGAAACCTGTCATCAAGGATATTTCCTTGTCGTACTTTTATGGCGCAAAAATCGGTGTGCTTGGTCTCAACGGTGCCGGCAAGAGCTCGTTGTTGCGGATCATGGCCGGGGTCGACAAGGAGTTTAACGGCGAAGCGGTACTCTCCCCCGGTTATTCGGTCGGCTACCTGGAGCAGGAACCGTTGGTCGACTGCACTAAAACCGTGCGCGAGGTCGTTGAAGAGGGGGTGCAGGAAACGGTCGATCTGCTCAAGGAATTCGAGGAGATCAACCTGAAATTCGCCGAACCGGACGTCGACATGGAGGCGTTGTGCGACCGTCAGGCACAGGTTCAGGAGAAGCTCGATGCCCTGGATGCATGGGACCTCGATTCACGCCTCGAGATGGCCATGGACGCCCTGCGTTGCCCGCCCGCGGAGGCCACGGTCGATGTACTTTCCGGCGGCGAAAAGCGTCGCGTGGCACTCTGCCGTCTGCTGCTGCAGAAGCCGGACATCCTGCTGCTCGATGAGCCGACCAACCACCTCGACGCCGAGAGTGTCGCCTGGCTGGAACAGCACCTGCAGCGCTACGAAGGGACGGTCATTGCGGTTACCCACGATCGTTACTTCCTGGATAACGTGGCGGGGTGGATTCTCGAACTCGACCGTGGTGAGGGGATCCCCTGGAAGGGGAACTATTCGTCGTGGTTGGAGCAGAAGCAGGAGCGCCTGCGCCGCGAGGAGAAGTCCGAGAGCAATCGCCAGAAGACCCTCGAGCGCGAGCTGGATTGGATCCGTATGTCGCCGAAGGGGCGTCACGCCAAGAGCCAGGCGCGTATCAGTGCCTATGAGAAACTGTTGGGACAGGAGGGGGAGAGACACGAAAAAGAACTCGAACTCTACGTCCCTCCGGGACCGAGGCTCGGTGATGTCGTCATCGAGGCCAAGGGGGTGAGTAAGGGCTTTGGTGACAAGCTGCTGGTCGAAGGGTTGAACTTTTCGTTGCCGCCCGGAGGTATCGTCGGGGTTATCGGTCCCAACGGTGCCGGTAAGTCGACCCTGTTCAAGATGGTGACCGGTGAGGAGCAGCCGGACGACGGTTCGTTCCGCATCGGCGATACGGTCAAGCTTGCCTACGTCGACCAGAGCCGCACTCTCGACCCGAACAAGACCATCTGGGAAGAGATCAGTGGTGGCGCCGATCAGCTTGAATTCGGCAAGCAGCTGGTCAACTCGCGGGCATATGTGGGGCGTTTCAACTTTTCCGGTTCCGAGCAGCAGCGCAAGGTCAGCAGTCTCTCCGGTGGGCAGCGCAACCGCGTTCATCTGGCCAAGATGCTCAAGGAGGGGGCCAACGTGATCCTGCTTGACGAACCGACCAACGATCTTGACGTCAACACCATGCGAGCGTTGGAAGAGGCGCTCGAGAACTTTGGTGGCTGCGCGGTGGTGATCAGCCATGATCGCTGGTTTCTCGATCGCATTGCTACCCATATCCTCGCCTTCGAGGGGGACAGCCAGGTGACTTTCTTCGAAGGGAACTGGACCGAGTACGATGAGGATCGTAAGCAACGCCTCGGCGCCGAGGCCGAGCGCCCCCATCGGATCAAGTACCGGCATCTGACCCGTTAGGGGAAGGCGCCTGAGCAGGGTTAGTCGCCGGGTGTTGGTTTGCCCTGCTTGTTTAGGCTATACTCACGCCATGTGTCATTTTCTTGTAGGGGGGTTGTCTTTATGATGCAGAAAATTTTCAAGCGTATGGGGGGGGCATTGCTGGTGCTGTTGCTGGCGGCTCCGGTATATGCTGGAGGTCTCGGCCTGTTTTTCAGTGGCGGTGAGCGTAATGCGGAATGGGATGGCGATTATTCCAATGTCGAGGTGGAAGGGAGACACCGCGATTTCGGTTTCAGCGTCGATTCGAACCTGGCCACGGATCGCCTCTTCAATTATCGCCTTGAGTTCGGGCGCGCGGAGTGGTCCTTTGATGAATTCAGCGGGGTGAGTGTCGGCGGAGACGTTGACGGACTGGTCATGAATCACGACTTCGGGTTCGGTGGCATGGTGGCTCCGTCCGTACGGCTCTGGTTTGGCCCTGAAATTCGCCTGACCCTGCTTGATGGCGACCTCGATGGTGTGGCGGCTCGGGATATCGACCTGTTCGGCTACGGCGTAGGTGGTGCGATCGGGGTCAATGTTAACCTGCCCGGGCGTATGACCGTGGCTGCCAAGACCGGTTTCGTGATGATGCGTTATCTGGGCGATGGTCCGAATTGGGACGGGGTGTCCTGGAGAAACAGTGACTACGACGTTGACGAGGACCTGGTCTACCTCGGGCTGTCGATCTTCTTTCGCACCAAGCGTAGCGGGATGGAGTAGCTGGCAGAGCCGGCAACGACTTAAAAGGGCCCCAGGGGGCCCTTTTTTGTGCCTATTTTTTGACTTCGATGCCGAGCTGAACGATCTTCTTGCGCAGGGTGTTGCGGTTGATGCCGAGGATCTCGGCGGTGCGCACCTGGTTGCCACGGGTTTTTTCGAGGATGATCTTGATCAGGGGGCGTTCCATCTGCTCCAGGACCATGGTGTAGAGGTTGTCTAGATCCTCGACATCCATCTGGGTGAGCGAGGCGCGCAGCTTGTTGGCAATCAGCGCCTCGAGGCTATGGTCGTTTTCTCCGTCGTTGATCCCCCCCTGAAGCAAGTCGGGAAAGTCGTCGGGGGTGAGTACCGGGTTGGTGGAGAGCAGGGCCGCCCGCTGTAGGTAGTTCTCGAGCTCGCGCACATTGCCCGGCCAGGCGTAGTTCATGAGCAGTTGCATGCCCTCGTCGCTGACCTGCTGAGCCGGGACGCCGAGTTCCTGGCGGATATGACTGAGAAAGAACTCTACCAGCAGCGGGATATCCTCCTGGCGGCGACGTAGGGGGGGCAACGGGATCGGTACGACGTTGAGCCGGAAGTAGAGGTCTTCGCGGAACTCCTTGTTTTGTACCTTCTCGCGCAGGTCCTGGTTGGTGGCGGCAACAATGCGCACGTCAACCTGGATGGTGTTGCTGCCGCCGGTGCGGGTGATCTCTTTTTCCTGCAGAACGCGCAGCAGCTTGGCCTGCAGTTCGAGCGGCATGTCGCCGATCTCGTCAAGAAACAGGGTGCCGCCATTGGCCTGTTCGAACTTGCCGCTCTTGCGCTCCGTGGCACCTGTAAAGGCGCCGCGTTCGTGGCCGAACAGTTCGTTCTCGAGCAGATCCTTGGGGATTGCGGCGCAGTTGATGGCCAGAAACGGCTTGCCGAGGCGGGGGCTGTTGAAGTGTACGGCCCGCGCGACCAACTCCTTGCCGGTGCCTGATTCGCCGTAGATCAGTACCGTTGCATCCGACGGGGCAACCCTGCCGAGGATCTTGTAGACGCCCTGCATGGCCGAGCTGTTGCCAATGATGGCACGGTTGACCTGGTAGTGGTTCTTGACCTCGTCACGCAGGCGGTGAACTTCTTCGGAGACGTTCAGGGCCGTTTCCGCCTTAACCAGGATAGCTTCGATCTCGTCAAGGTCGAACGGCTTGGCAAGGTAGTCGTAGGCGCCGCGCTTCATTGCCTCGACGGTATTTTTCATCGAGGATTCGGCGGTCATGATCACCACCATCGTTTCCGGACGTTCCTCCTTGATGGTACTGAGGAGGTCGAGGCCGGACATGCCCGGCATCTTGATGTCGAGAATCGCCAGATCGTATTTGTTGCGACGAGCAAAAACCAGTGCTTCGTCTCCAGTGGTGGCCAGGTCGACGGTATAGCCTTTTTTGGTCAGGGCACGCGAGAGGACCCAGCGGATACTCTCTTCGTCGTCGGCAACCAGGATGCGTTTGAGGGTCATGCAGATTTATCCTTTCAAGGGTCTAGCGTTGTCGATTTGGTGCGGCGTAGCGGCAGGTGGACGGCGAAAGTTGTCCCCTCATCGTTCTTGCTGCGGACCTGGATGAAGCCGAGGTGCTCCTCGACAATCTTCTGGCAGGTCGCCAGCCCGAGGCCGCTGCCGGCCGTCTTGGTCGTGTAGAAGGGGGTGAAAATCTGGTCAATCTGTTCCTGGGAAATGCCCCGCCCGTCGTCAGTAACTTCGACGACGATCAAGGGGACCGGCTTCTCGTCACCCGGGTTGAGCTGGTAACGACTGGTTACGCGCGAGGTGACCTCTACGTTGCCACCCGTATCGACCGCCTCGGCGGCATTTTTGATCAGGTTTAAAAAGAGCTGGGTCAGCAGGTTGACGTCCCCGGGGATCGGCGGAATACTCGGGTCGAGCTTGAGCTTGAAGTTGACCTCCCGCTCGCGGTGCGCTTCTTTCTGTAGTAGCAGGATATCGTCGAGCAGGCGTCCGAGGTTGACGTTGGTGATGCGTGCCTGCTGGGGGTCTCCGAGGTTGAGCAGTTGCTCGATAATGACTTTGATCCGCTCGACCTCGCGGACCATGACGTCTGTGTATTCCTGCAGGGGGGAGTTGAGGTCAAGCTCATGGCGCATCAGTTGGGCTGCGCCTTTGATGCCGCCAAGGGGGTTTTTGATCTCGTGCGCCAGGCCGGCGGCCAACGTCCCGAGCATCGCCAGGCGGTCGGCCCGTTTCATGGCTTCTTCGAGTTCTGCAATGCGAGACTGGTCGCGCAACACCAGGATGGAACCTTCCGTTTCCCCGGAGGCCGTCATCAGGGGGGAGACCGAGGCTCCGACTTTCAGCGGCGAACTGTATTCCTGAGGGATTTCGAAGTTTTCGTGCGAAGCGATGTGGCGCCCGTGTTGGCGCACTTCGGCGATCAGGTGCAGCAGGTTCGACTGACCGGGGAAGATATCTTTGGCCGCGTGCCCTATGGCCTGGCGTTTCGAGAGCCCGAGCATTTCCTGGGCCGAGGGGTTCAGGAAGCGGACGCGGCCGTCGAGGTCGAACGCTAGGAGCCCGTCCTCGAGATTTTCGAGCAGGCGTATGAAGTAGGCTTCTGGAAGCTGCGCGATGGTCATGACCCGTCCTTGATGATTCCGTTAAAGAATGAATCGAGCAAAGTTTCCATCTCGTCGAGATTGCGGGTGCGGTTGAGCGTTGCGCGAAACTGGGCCGAGCCGGGGAGCCCGTGTGTGTACCAGCAGAGGTGCTTGCGCATGTCGCGGGCCGCCTTTTGCGGCGGAAAACTCTCGAGAAACAGAGCCAGGTGCAGTTTGGCGACCCTGTAGCGTTCGGTCGCATCAGGGGTCGTTTCCGTTTTTCCATCCTGGCGCGCGAGGATGTCGCGAATCAACCATGGGTTGCCGTAGCCACCACGACCTATCATGATCGCGTCACAGCCGGTTTCTGCGAACATCTGAAGTGCATCGTCAGCGCTGAACAGATCGCCACTGCCGATTACAGGCAGGTTTATGCAACTTTTGAGCCGGGCGAGTTCCCGCCAGTCAGAATGGCCACCAAATCCCTCGCTGCGAGTGCGTGGATGAAGGGTGATGGCGTCAACTCCTTCGTTGGCGGCGATGCGCGCAACCTCCATGAAGTTACGCGAATCGTGATCCCAGCCAGAGCGGATCTTGATGGTCAGTGGTAGGTCAACGGCCTTGCGCACCGCGCTAATGATCTGCGCGATTTGCTGTGGGTCCTTAAGGAGTGCGCTACCGGCGCCGCTACGGATAACTTTTTTAACCGGGCAGCCCATGTTGATGTCGATCAAGTTGCCATGGGGCGCAACTTTGCGTGCTGCTTCGGCCATCAATCCGGGGTCGGCGCCGAATATCTGGACCCCGAGGGGTTGTTCGTCGGGGGAGGAGAGTAGCAGTTCCGTGGTGCCACCGCCACCATAATGGAGACCGTTGGCGCTAACCATTTCGGTAAAGACCAGCGCCGCCCCGAAGTGCTTCATTAGGCGTCGATAGGGGAGGTCGCTGATGCCTGCCATCGGAGCCAGTAGGACAGGGTTGTTTAGTTCAAGGTTGCCTATTTTCATAGCACGCCGCACTTTTTTTGAGCACTTTAACAGATTGTCACGGGGGTTCCAAGCACCTTCAGAATGAATACTGTATACAAAATACTTCTTGCTTTTGATGCTGTTGTTTGTTAGAACATGTTTTGAAAATCGGCAGAGTATTTGCGCCTATAGGTCGTCTCGCCATTTTCCTTTTGCCTTCGGGCGTCCTCAATATAGTTTATTTCAATGCAATAGCCGGTCCTTTGCTTGGGTCGGGCCCGTATTTTAGTCTTTGGTCGGCGGTTTTGCCGCCGGTAATTTCATCTGAGTAAAGGAGAGAGAGTATGTCCACACTCAAGGAAGTTCTGCGTAAGAAGATTGATGAGCATCGCCCCCGGACCACCAAACTGGTCAAGGAATTTGGTGATGTTTCTCTGGGCGAAGTAACCATCAGTCAGTGCATCGGTGGTGCTCGTGGCGTCAAGTGCCTCGTTACCGACATTTCTTACCTCGACCCGATGGAAGGTATCCGTTTCCGCGGCATGACCATCCCCGAGACCTTCGAAGCTCTGCCGAAGGTTCCTGGTAGCGAATATCCCTATGTCGAGGGCTTCTGGTACCTGCTGCTGACCGGCGATGTTCCGACCATGGAGCAGACCCTGGAAGTCGTTGAGGACTGGAAGAAGCGTGCTGAGGTTCCCCAGTACGTTTTCGACGTTCTGAACGCTCTGCCTGAGGATGCACATCCGATGGCCATGTTCTCCACGGCGGTTCTGGCGATGCAGCGTGACTCGGTGTTTGCTAAGAATTACCGCGACGGCAAGTTTAACAAAATGACCTGCTGGGAAGACATGTACGAGGACAGCAACGACATGATGGCCAAGCTTGGCCCCATCGGTGCTTACATCTACAACAAGAAGTATCGTAACAACGATCAGATTGCTGCCGATCCGAAACTCGACATGGGTGGCCAGTTCGCACACATGATCGGTCAGAGCGACGACTACAAGGATGTTGCACGTATGTACTTCATCCTCCATTCCGACCACGAGTCGGGCAACGTCTCGGCTCACACCACTCACCTGGTTGCTTCGGCTCTGTCGGATGCCTACTACGCATACAGTGCAGGCCTCAACGGTCTGGCTGGTCCGCTGCATGGCCTCGCCAACGAGGAAGTGCTGCGCTGGACCCAGAACTTCATGGAGCAGCTCGGCGGCGAAGTTCCCACCGAAGAGAAACTCAAGGAAGCTCTGTGGGCTACCCTTAACAGCGGTCAGGTTATCCCCGGTTACGGCCACGCCGTTCTGCGCAAGACCGACCCGCGTTACACCTCGCAGCGTGAGTTCTGCCTCAAGACCGAAGGCCTCAAGGACTACCCGCTGTTCCAGCTGGTCCGCATGATCTTCGAAGTTGCTCCGGGCGTTCTGACCGAGCACGGCAAAGCCAAGAACCCCTGGCCGAACGTCGACGCTCAGTCGGGTGTCATCCAGTGGTACTACGGCGTCACCCAGTACGAGTTCTACACCGTTCTGTTCGGTATCGGTCGTGCTCTCGGCTGCCTCGCCAACATCACCTGGGACCGCGCTCTCGGCTACGGCATCGAGCGTCCCAAGTCGCTGACCACCGCGATGCTGGAAGACGTTGCAGCCAAGTAATTGCGCTGACGCAACAGACCTGTAACACCAAGCGGGGATGTCATCTGACATCCCCGCTTTTTTTGTTCCAACAAGGGGAAATATAAAAGGGGGACCATCCGGTCCCCCTTTATTGATGTCGTGTCGCGATGCGAAAAGGTTATTTTTTGGCAGGGCGAGAGGCGTAGATCAGCAACTTGCGATCGGTAAAGCTTTCGACCTCACCGGCAAAGGTTTCAATCTGGAAGTAGTCCTGGATCTCGGCAGGAGCTTCGATCATCAGGCGGTTAAGTTCCTGGATGGCGTTGCGGTTCAGCCCGGAGCGTTGCGCCCACTCCTGAAAGTCGTGGGTCTTTTCGAAGACCTTGGTTTCGTGCAGGATGAACTCCGCGTCCTCGATCATGGACAACCACTCTGCTTTTGTGAATGCGCGGACGTGGGTCGGGTCGCGGCGTTGCTCGAGATCCTGGAAAAAAGCGGCGATTTCAGGTTCGTCAGGCTGCAGGGTGTCAATGATAGCCATTCTTCCGCCCCTGCGCAGCACGCGGTGAAACTCGCTGAGCGCGCGCGGGGTATCGGGGAAATGGTGCGGGGCGATGCGGCAGGTGAGTAGGGTGAATGACCCTGCCGGGAACGGGAGGTCTTCGGCGTCGGCTTCACGGAAAATGACGTTTTCGACATTGCCTTCCTCGCTGATGTACTCCTGGGCACGCTTGAGCATCTGCATGGTCAGGTCGGAGGCGACTACCTGTCGCACCATCGGCGCGAAAAACAGCGCCGTGTGCCCTCCACCGGTGGCGACATCGAGCAGCGTGTCGTCGGTAGTTGGCTTGAGCAGAGCCGCTGCTTCTTCCAGGTCCTTGCCGCTGGCAAAGCCCTTGTTGCGCACGTATCCATCGGCCGTGCGGCCGAACTGTTCGCGTACCCTGTCTTTGAAGCTTTTAGCCATGTAAGACTCCCGAAGCCGCCTGGGGATTTAGCTTGCTCAGCAGGTGGCTTCTGTTTAGACTAACGATCTCGAATCGCGCGAGAATAGCATAAAAAATTGGTCTTTGGAAGCTTTCGATTTACGTGCTGTGTGGCGTTTTGAGGCCGCTTGGTGGTATGAGAATTGCTCATAAAGTCAGCTGTTAACGGTGTTGCTCACGCTGTCCAGGTTTTTCGATTCGGGTCGTCAGAACTCTGTCTGCACAGCTTGGTGCAGGACAAAAATTTACCTCTTAGGATGTTGCATCTATGCAAGGTTTATGGGCCGAGATCGGTCATTTTCTGGTTCATCTCGGTGAAGAATTGTTGTTTGTGTTGCCGTACCTGGTTGCTGGCGTGCTTCTCGAAGCCATCATCCGCACCTTTAAATGGCATGTTAAAATTCGAAAGGCGCTTACCCACTTCGGGGGCTGGTCGATACTGGTCGCAACACTGCTCGGCGTTGCCAGCCCTCTGTGTGCTTGTGCGACCCTGCCGCTGGTGATCTCCCTGCTGTTGGCTGGCTTGCCGCTGGCGCCGGCGATGGCCTTGCTGGTCACCTCGCCACTGATGAGCCCGGCATCGTTTTCGATGCTTTCGGGGATGCTCGGTTCAACCTGGGCACTGACGATACTTGGGGCTGCGATCCTGTTGGGGCTGTTTGCCGGTTACGTGACGCATTTTTTGCGCCGCTACGGTTTTACCGAAGAGAGTCTCTTCCGTAAGGAATTACCGCAGGGGGACTTTCACGACCCGGACTATCCCGTCGAAGATCTCCGTTGTGAGTGCGGCAAGCAGCTTTCGAATCGTGTTGATCGCTGCACCCACGACAAGCGACTGGTTTTTCTGGCGCGTTTCTGGGAGGGAAGCCTCAAAATAGGTAAGTTTACGCTGATCGGCCTGGTGATCGAGGTGATCGCGGTCAGTTTTATCAACCCGGGTTGGCTCTCAGCCCTGCTCGAGGGTGAATCGTTACTGTCCGTGATTCTGATCACTTTTGCTACGATTCCTCTGCACTTGCCCCAGGTGACCGCCGCTTCAATGTTGTTCGGTTTTTACATGCCCGACCCCGGGCAGGTCATTCCGCTTGCCAAGGGGCCCGGGATTGCACTGCTGGTTGGTGGACCGGTGACGGCGCTGCCGGTTATGGCTGTGTTCATCGCCATGTTCAAACGGCGGGTCCTGTTCCTTTATCTGGCGCTGTGCGTTACCGGGACCCTGCTGCTTGCTTTCGCGATACGCTGGTTGCCGCTGGTGAATTAACCGCCTTAGGGACAGTCATGGAGAGCCTGATCCGCACATTCGTGCACCACCTCAAGGTTGAGCGTAATCTCTCGCCGCATACCTGTGACGCCTATCTGCGTGATCTGCAGACCTTCAGACTGTTCTTAACCGAGACCCTCGCCTGGCCCGACGAGGGGCTGCGTTTGCTCAAGCGGGTGGACACCATCGTTTTGCGACGCTATCTCGGCGTGCTGTACAAGAGTCACAAGAAATCATCCATCGGACGCAAACTCGCGGCCATCAGAAGCTTCTACCGTTACCTGGTGCGCGAGGGGCAGTTGCAGAGCAACCCGGGGGAGGGTGTCGCCACGCCAAAGCAGGAGAAGTATCTCCCCAAAACGCTCAGCATCGATGAGGTGTTCGCGCTGCTCGAGAAGGATGCGGGCGCGAACCCGCTGTTTCTGCGTGACCGTGCCATTTTTGAACTGCTCTATTCGTGTGGGCTGCGTGTCAGCGAACTCACCGGCCTCGATGTTGCGCATCTTGATCTACTCCAGGCGCTGGTTCGGGTGCTCGGTAAGGGGCGCAAGGAGCGGATCGTTCCGGTCGGGGGAAAGGCCCTTGAAGCACTGCAGCGGTATCTCGATACCCGGACCGGGGCTACTGACGATGAGCCACTGTTTCTCAATGCCCGGGGCGGACGCCTGACCCAGCGCAGCGTTCAGCGCAATCTTAAAAAGCACCTGATGCAGGCCGGGATTTTGAGCCAGGCGTCTCCCCACAGCCTGCGCCATTCCTTTGCAACCCATCTGCTCGACGCCGGTGCCGACTTGCGCGCCATTCAGGAACTGCTCGGGCACGCCTCCCTTTCGACCACCCAGAAGTACACCCAGGTCAGTGTTGATCATCTCATGAAGGTCTATGATCAGTCGCATCCGCGCGGACGCAAGAAAAAGTAACCAAAATGGTCATAATTATCTTGACTCCCTTTTGGATGTCGGTAGACTAATGCGCATACATGCTCGACAGGAATCATTAGCTGCTGAAAGGAGCTGTCAGATGAGCGTATTGGTTGGAAAACAGGCCCCGGAGTTTACGGCTGCCGCGGTGATGGCCGACGGGACCATTAACGGTGAATTTAAACTTTCTGATTACAAGGGGGAGTACATTGTGCTGTTCTTTTATCCCCTTGATTTTACCTTTGTATGTCCCACGGAACTGATTGCATTCAGTAAACGGATCAACGAGTTCAAGGAGCGCGGCGTCCAGGTGATCGGCTGCTCGATCGACTCCCAGTTTACCCACGTAGCGTGGCGCAATACCCCGGTCGACGAGGGGGGGATAGGTGCGGTGACCTATCCGCTGGTTGCGGACGTCAAGCACCAGATCTGCCAGTCCTACGATGTCGAGTTCGGCGAGGCCGGAGTCGCTTTTCGCGGTTCGTTTCTGATCGACAAGGAAGGGGTCGTGCGTCACCAGGTGGTCAACGATCTGCCGCTGGGGCGTAACGTCGATGAGATGCTGCGCATGATCGACGCCCTGCAGTTTACCGAGAAGTACGGCGAGGTCTGTCCTGCCGGCTGGGAGAAGGGGGACAAGGCGATGCGGCCCGATGCGGCCGGTGTCGCCAGCTACCTCAAGGATGAAGCGGAGAATCTCTAGTCCGTTGCGCAACAATATCGAGAAAAAGGCGACCGTTACAGGTCGCCTTTTTCTGTTTCAGGGCTATTCGCCGTAGAGGATCAACGTCTGGGTTCGCCAGATATTAAACAGTGAAAAGTTTTCCAGGTCGGCAAAGTAGACCTTCTGCATGCCGTGGTTGGCGGCTATATCGGCTATCGCATTGCTGTTCAGTTCGGTATAGAGCCCGTAGCCTGAAAATGGTTCACGGATGCGCAGGATGGTTCCTTCGCCGGCACCTGTAACCACCGGGGTGTTGTTGAGGTCGAGGGTGTAGGGGGTTGCGGTCGAGGTCAACAGGTAGCCGGTGATCGGGGCCTGGCCAAAGAAGGTACAGCCGGTAAGAAGCAGCAGCGTCGTTACGCAGAGCAGGCTCTTGAGTAGAGGCACGATCAATCTCCGTAGACCAGCACGGTACGACGTACGTAGGCACCGAACAGGACGCTGACCACCTCAACGTCCGCATGTTTCATCACCTTGATCTCGCCGTCTTGTGCCGCAGCGGCATAACTGCCGTCGCCCCATGCCACCAGCCACAGGATGCAGTGGTTACTGGCCTTGCCGAGTTTGCTGCCGAGCTCGGTGTTGTCGAGGTTGTCGTCGTACGGGGAGCGGGTGTGCACGTAGGCGCAGGAAGAGAGAGAGATTAGTAGTAAGCCGAGACAGGTCAGTTTGAGAATCGAGGTCATTGTGTGGCTCCAGGACGGTTACCAGAGAATGGTTGCGGTTAGGGTGTCCGAATAGAGTCCTGCTGGAACTGATTGTAGAGCTGGAATTCGGCCAAAGATGTTCAAGTTCCATGGGGTGTTTCGACCAACCGTACGAGTCAACGTGGTTGAACCTCCGGTCCCGTCGCCAAACAGGGTCGACATAGAGGCATTGGTATAAAGATTGTACAGGAGAGTACCGGGTCCCGTCATGGTTCTTTGACCGAAGGAGCCAGAATTGCCAGCGCTGAGCTGAACCTCAACCACGAATGGTTGCTTGGGCTTACAGTTGATGGAGAGCGTTGAGGTTGAATCGAGCGGAGAAGGATTAAGGGTGTCATAGCTGCCAAACGTCAGTGGCGTTGCCGTAATATTACACTGGGCTCCCCAGGCTGAGGGGAGTCCCGTCAGCGTGAACATCATTAGAAGAAATAGGATAGATGGTTTTGTCATGATGCCAGCCTTTTGAATGGCTATTCCTCAAGCGTAAGTACAATATCACCGACATCAATAAATAACTCGTCGGAGTCAGGTGTTTCAACGTTTATCTGATGGGTCTGATCTTCATAGTGGACGATGAGTACGAGCGTCTCATGTTGATCTTGTGCACCGTTCTGTTCTGTTTGTGGGCAGCCCGACTGTAAGCGGGCAGGGGCGTGGAAGTCACTGGGGTCTACGTAGAATTCTCCGCCCTTACCGATATGCAGAGGGTAGCGTTCATCTTTAATTTGTACCTGTTGCACTGTATAGTCCAACGGCACAGAATGCTGCTTGGCTATGAGCTTAAGACGCCCGATAATCGGTTGCAAATGTGTGGCCGGAAATTGCATGCAGCTGCCACTTCGATAGGGGGGCGCGATGAGTTGTTGATTGAAGGGGATGGTATAGTTCATCGGGACTTGTCGGTCGTCAATGCTGACCTGATTGGTGTAGAAGGACTTGAGGTCAGGTATAAACAGATAACCATCCTTGTTTGTCGTTCCAGAAGTACGGGAACTCTGCTTGACGGTTATGCCCTCGAGTTGATTAACAGAGACCAGAGCAAAGCTATCCGCAATCGGACGAGTAGCCCCCCAGTGTGAACCCACCGTTACCAGGGCGCCGCTGGCCGAGAGTCGATAAGACGTGCCTTCTTGGTAGCCACTGACGTTTTCCAGTTCAGCCTTGAAGATACCGTAGTGCGAATTCCATTGTCCGGAAGGGTTGAAGGTGATGGTCTTGCCAGTATCTTGATCTGTATGTTCCATATTGACACGATAACCATAGCCTTCGCCCGCTGGTGGGCTGTCTTGAACCTGGAGAATCTCGGAGTTTGTATCCTGGCTGATGTCGGTCAGTAAGGAGATTTGAATATCCTGCCATGGCGTATAGTTAAGATTCAGGAAAATAACGTCTTCGCTCTCAGCCTGTTCTTTGTGACGGAGAGAACTGGTCATGGAGATCCCGTTGGTGATGCGCCGATTGTAACTGACCGAATAGAGCGTCTGGTCGTCTCCGATATGTTTTTGTTGATCATAGATGTCAAAGGAAAGCGAACCATGGCCGGGAAATACGAAGCCGAGGCCAATGGCACTAACGGTTTCAGTAAGGTCGCTGGGTGTTTCGTCATCAGTCAGGCGTCGATAGCCTTCATCGAAATATTGCACGAGAGCCCGGGCGTTAAAATGTCGTGCCAGATACTTGTACTCGAATGATAGAGCCATGCCGCTGTTGTCGTAGCCACTGCTACCACCAACCTCAATATCCATGACACCGTAGGGGCCTAAAAGCGACATGAACATGGCTCGGGCATTGAAAAGATCAGAAGACCCTTCAATGGCGCCGCCGAGGTTGAGGATGTCCTTTAGCCCGTAGCGATGCTCTGCCTGGTATACTGAGGCGCCGTAGTCATTGCTCTCGCTGCCAAAGCTTTCACGCAGGGTGCCTGCGCTGTAATTAAACTGATGCCCCCCTTTCTTGAGCAGCGAATCCTCAATGTAGAAAGGATGCTCGATGCGACGTTCGTTCCCAAAGGCGTCGGTGATAACAACCTCCAGCATTCCGGCACCGGAGCTATGGAGAATATTGTCCAGGGAATATGGCCCCGGGGGGAGGTTTTCGGTGTAGATCTCCGTTCCATCGAGAAATACCTGAACCTTGGAGGGGGTCGTCAGTTCACCGGAATAGCCGGTTGTTGCATATTCAATGAAATAGGGGGCGATATCGTAATTGCGTGAAAAGTTGACCCCGCCAAGGTTAAGCCGGCTGCCGAGTTTGCCAGCCGTCGAAAAGAAGTCACCCACTTGTAGACGGTTCAGATTGCTTCGGTTGTCGTAAGAAAGGCCACTCATCAGGCGTACATACTTTTGTTCCTCTGAATAGTCCGAGAAGAGCGCATTGGCTAGAAACAGGGTGTCTAGATAGCGAAAGCCGAGCTCATGAGGGACTTCGATGCGATCCCTGTCCGTGATCCCATCGTAATAATAGTTAACTCCGTAATTGAAGAACAGGCTTGTGTCGCGCGGATACAGGATGTTTTTCGTGAGCTGTGGTTCCAGGTTGATGGATTTGGCTGGCAGCCGTTTTGGGTCCACCGGGAGGTTCAGTGTCAGAGATGCCTCATCCAGGGAGAGAGGGGCAACACAGAGACTGCTGAGGGAGATAAATGTTTCGCCTTGAATTGCCACGCTGGAGGGTTCCTCTCCCAGGAGTTCAAGGGTGCGAAAATCATCCGGGCGCATCAGGAAGTCGCCACTTGTTGTGAGCTCAAGGATAAACGCCCCCCGATTCATGCCGTTGATGGATATTTCGGCAATAAGGGGCTCGCTCCACGCCGGAGTAGACAACAGACTCAGGAACGAAAGGATGTAAATCAGTCGTCTGTGTGGTCTGCAGCTCAAAGAGGTCATGGGTATGTAGGAGTGCTAGGGGTCAGCTTCCATCGTGGCAGGAGTAGGAACCTGCCGGGAGTTTTTCAAGGATGTCCAGGTATTGGCCATCCACCTCAAGCTGAATCTCTGCGGCCTTGCGACAATCATTGGCGTCGATCGGAATGGTGTAAGTCCGCTGTGCGCCGGTTAACAGGTACCAGCCGTCTTTCTTGTAGCGGAAGACCTCCTGGCCGTCACTTGCCAGGCCGACTGCTGAGAGGGATACGGGGCGGGTATGTGAGTTGCCGGTATTGAGCAGGGTTGCTGATAGTAGACCGTTGTTGAGGCTAAGTTTGGAGGCTTCCATGCTGCGTTGGGGCTCCAGCGGGGTAACAAAGACCGGGATTCCGAAACGAACCTTGACGTTAATCTTAGTGCCGCTGGCGTCTTGCGCAGAGGGGATCTCTTCAACAAACAAACGGTAGGTTTTTTCCGTGTCGGTAGCAGGTACCTTGACCCCGGCACGGATGATTCGTTCCTTATGGGGTTCAACGGTCAAAATGTGCGGGAAGAAGATCAGGTCCTCGGTCGGGGAAAAGAGGTCCTTGCTGCTGGCATCTTGCGTCCATAGGGTAGCGTTGACCTGAAACGTGATACTGTGGTCACTGCTATTGATGACTGTCACTGCGCCGTTTTTAGCACGTGCATTCAGGTCGATGCGGATGGGTTTAATCCGCCAATCCGCTGCCTCGGTAAGCACGGGAGTGGTGATCAGCAGTATGGCGATCAGGATGAATCTAAGACGAGGATTGTTCATGACGCCCAATATACGTGATGAGGGTGGATTAGTAAATGTACAAATGTCATCGAGAGATTGCAACTAGGGAATAATGCTGATGGTTATCGTGTCCGCATAGTCGCCGGCGATGGAGGTCTGGTAGTCGGAGCCGAGGATCGTGCCGTCAATGGTCAGGGTCTGGTTGACGTTCTTTGGGATCGTTCCGGATAAGGTCGAGAGGCTGATGCTGTACGGAATATAGTTGCCGGGGTTGGTCAGGTGTTGCATTTGTGGGGAACCTGCACCCAAGGGGGATAGTCCGTCATCCGGGGTGATCTGATAGGTTGCCGGATTCGCACTCCCCTGGCAGCGGAAGGTCAGGGAGGTTGACATGTTGACTGTTACCGGGTTGCCGGGGTCAAGGCTACCAAAGGCGAGGGTGCTGCTGGTGGTGACGAAGCGGCAGACGCTCTTTGACAGGACTACTGCCGAGAGGTTAACGACACCGTTAAATGCGGCCAGGCAGGGGGATGCAAGCAGGGACAGGCCGAGGGTTGCCAGCAGGCTATGTCGAAGCAGCTGTTTCATGGCAGGCCCCGAATAGGTGCCGGAGCGGTCACTCCGGCACCCACCTGGAATGGACTAGGGAAGGAAGCTGAAGGTCACTGTGTCGGCATAGGTGCCCGCAGGTGCCGTCTCGAAGTTGGCAAAGGGAATGTCAATGTCGATCGTCAATGGATTCGCTGTGCCGGTGCCGGTACCGGTAGACGTGTAGGTTAAGCCGTACACGATGGTGTTGCCTAAGCCGTCATCGAGCTCATAGGTGTTCAAAATGCCTCCGTCGTCCCCAATGTTGTAGGTTACGCCAGTGGTACAGGCAATCTGTATCGCACTTGATGTGCCGCTAACGGGCGTGCCGAGAGTCGGATCCAGGGTGGGGAGAGTAACGGAATCGGTTGCCGTAGTAAAAGAACAGGCAGGTATAACGGTTGCGCTGATGTCAAGAGTTGCTGTAGCTGCCGCCAGCGCGTTACCGCTAACCAGCATGGTGGCCAGGGTCAAGAGTACGATAAGGGTGCGTTTCATGGTGTAGCCTCCTACTTCTATGGTGTCTAAACGATATAGTGGACGCGTTATTAATTTATTAAACGTGAACAGTCAATAGGGTTTAGTGCAGTTTAAATGCCAAGTATTGGGTTTTCTATAGGTCGTGGTTGTGAGGGGTGTCCACCCTAGATCTGGTGTATTGCGTGGGGTTTGACGGTAAATTGACGCGAAGGGCAGGGTTTAGTGTCGCAATAATGTCACACAGGGTGTGCAAAAAGGTTAGCGGGTAAAGAGTTCGACCGCGTCGCGCACGCTCTGCTGGTCGAA
>PKUI01000125.1 GCA_002869605.1 Desulfuromonas sp.
GTAGCCCATGACCAGATGCGCGTGGTTGAAGGGCAGGCGACTGCCGATGATATGCGTGAACGCATGGATGGCATCGAGACCATGCTTGCCAGCATTGTTGAGCGTGCCCCAGAGGTTGCCCGCGAGTGGCAGGAAAAGCTACTCGAGCGACTTGCCAAGCTGCAGCCCGATGTCGCGACCGATCCGCAACGCGTTGCGCAGGAGGTGGCGATCTTCGCCGATCGCTGTGACATCAGCGAGGAGGTCACCCGTTTTCGCAGCCACCTGGTGCAGTTCCGCGAACTGTTCGCGTCGAGCGAGCCGGTTGGTCGGCAGATGGATTTCCTGCTCCAGGAACTCAACCGCGAAACCAATACCATGGGCTCCAAGTCGAACGATGCCGAGCTGACTCGCCAGGTTGTTGCGATCAAGGCGGAGCTCGAGAAAATCCGCGAGCAGGTACAAAATGTCGAGTAACGTTTCGGCGGCACGTGAAGGGGTCCTGTTTGTGGTCTCGGCCCCGTCGGGGGCGGGTAAAACCTCACTGTGCAAGCAAATCGTTGACATTTTCCCCACCCTTGGTCATTCTATCTCCTTTACGACGCGTCCGCAGCGTAGTGGCGAACAGGATGGAGTTGATTACCACTTTGTCTCCCCCGAGCAGTTTGCCGCCATGGTGGAGGACAACGAGTTTGCTGAATGGGCCGAGGTCCACGGCAACTGTTACGGTACCGCGCGTAAGACCATTGATGCCGCCCGCGATGCTGGAGAGGACCTGTTGCTAGAAATCGACTGGCAGGGTGCGGCTCAGCTAAGGGGAAATGGCGTCGACGGGGTTTTTGTTTTTATCCTGCCCCCCAGTTTCGAGGAGTTGCGCAAGCGCCTCGAGGGGCGAGGTACCGATGCTCCGGAAGTGATCGAACAACGTTTGCAGAACGCTCGTCGTGAACTGCAAGAGGCTTTTCGCTACGATTACCAGGTTGTCAACGACGACTTTGCACAGGCGTTGCAGGAGCTTAAGTCGATTGTCGCCGCTGAACACTGCCGCGCGGTCCGCCTGCGGGGGCAATTTGAAAAACTTTTTCCGGCTATTGTGGCCGAAGATACGTTATAGTAAGTAAGACTTTTTTGAGGAGAACTTAGAACGATGGCACGTGTAACCGTTGAAGATTGTCTTGACCAGATTCCGAATCGTTTTTTGTTGACCATGGTGGCATCCAAGCGCGCCAAGCAGCTCTATAAGGGGGCTCAATCCCTGATTGAGAACAAGGCCGGCAACAAGAAGGTGGTTCTCTCCCTGCGTGAGATCGCTTCCGGGCAGGTCGAGTACGATCTTCCGGTTCGCAAACGTTAACATTTTTAACACCATTCTGAACGTTCCTTTCTTTGCAACTGTCGGTCATTGCCGGGGACTCCCCGGCATTGGTCGGCCATGCCGAAACCTAGCCTATGCTTAGGCCCGAAACCATCCTTAAAACCCTGCAGTCCTATGATCCCGGGGCCGATCCGCAACGTTTCGACCACGCCATTCACTATATCCAGCAAAAATTCAAGGGCTACGTGCATCCCTCGGGAGGAGCTTATTTTCAACATGCTCTGGAGGTTGCCGAGATCTTGGTGCGTCTGCGTCTCGACTTCAATTCTATTCTGGCCGGGCTGCTTCACGAGGCCTTGCTGAAGGAGCTTGCTGAAGAGAGTGAGATCCGCATGGAGTTTGGGGATGATGTGGCCGACCTGGTGCGGGGGGTTGAGAAAATCAGCCGCATGGCGCTGCGCAGCAGTGACGGGCGGCAGTCCGAAAATTTCCGCAAGATGCTGGTGGCACTGGCTCGGGATCTCAGGGTGATTCTGATCAAACTCGCTGATCGTCTCTGTAATATGCGGGTGATCGATAATTTCCCAGAGGAAGATCAACTCACTAAGGCCCGCGAAACCCTTGAGATTTACGCGCCGCTTGCCAATCGCCTGGGGATCAGCTGGGTCAAGAGTGAGCTCGAGGACCTCTCCTTCTGTCGTCTTAATCCTGAAGTCTGTCGCGAATTGTCGGTGCGTGTGGCCCGGCGCAAAAAAGAACGCAAGACCTACATCAGTGAAGTTCAGAAGCGCCTTAATCGGATTCTTCGGGAATGCCAGATCGACGGCGAGGTCTACGGTCGTTTTAAACATCTCTATTCGATCTACAAGAAGATCGAGCGCCAACAGATCGACTTCGACCAGGTCTACGATTTCATCGCCTTTCGCATCATTGTGACCAATGTCAGGGAATGCTACGAGCTTCTCGGTATGATTCATGAGGCGTGGCGCCCGATTCCGGGACGCTTCAAGGATTACATCGCCATGCCGAAGGCCAACGGTTACCAGTCATTGCATACCACGGTGGTCGGTCCCGACGGCGAACGGATGGAGGTGCAGATTCGCACCCATGATATGCACGAGGTGGCCGAAGGCGGAATCGCCGCGCACTGGCAGTACAAGGAAGGGGACAAGGCGTCGAGTGCCGTCGATAAGCGTTTCGGCTGGCTGCGTCAGATGCTCGAGTGGCAGCAGGATCTACGCGATTCAAGCGACTACCTCAACCTTGTCAAGGTCGACCTGTTCCCCGACGAAGTCTACGTTTTTACTCCCGATGGTGAAGTCAAGGAGTTGCCGCGTGACGCGACCCCGATTGACTTCGCCTTCGCCGTGCACTCCGATGTCGGCATGCACTGTAACGGCGCGCGCGTCAACGGGCGGCTGGTGCCGCTCAAGACGGTGCTGAATAACGGCGACATTGTCGAGATCATCACCTCTGCGGCGCAGCGTCCGAGCAAAGACTGGTTGAAGTTCGTGCGCACCTCCAAGGCGCGCAACAAGATCCGCCAGTTCGTCAAGATTGAGCAGCGTGAGCGGAGTCTCGAGCTCGGACGTGAGCTCCTCGACAAGGAACTGCGCAAGCACTCCTCGACCCTGAACAGGGTCATCTCGTCAGGCGAGATCAACACGGCGGTCAGTGAGCTAGGGTATCGTGAGCATGAAGACCTGCTGGCAGCGGTCGGCTACGGTAAGGTTACACCTGGTCAGGTCGTGGCCAGGACGCTGCCGAGAGGTGACGTAAAGCGGACCCCTGGGCACATCGGCAGGGTGATGGAGAAGATCAAGCGCAAGCCCTCCAGCGCTATACGTGTCCAGGGTATCGATGACATCCTGGTCCGCTTTGCCAAGTGCTGTAATCCACTCCCGGGGGACGAAGTAATCGGCTTCATTACGCGGGGCAGGGGGGTGACTGTGCACACCTCAGACTGTCCTCACGTGCTCGAAGATGACCCCGATCGTCGCGTCGAGGTGAGTTGGGATGCCGGAAAGCAGACGACGCGGATCGTCAAGGTGCGGGTCTTCTGCTCCGACAAGAAGGGGATTCTCGCCTCGATTACTTCGGCGATCACGGATGCACAGGCCAACATCGTGGCGGCCAACGTGGTTTCCACCTCGGACCACCGGGGGTTGAACACCTTCGATCTCGAGGTACGGGACCTCAATCACCTGAAGAAGGTTTTTTCCGCGATTCAGAAAGTACGTGGAGTTGAGCGGATCGAACGCCTGCGCCATTAACGAGTCGACGAGAACCGGGAGCTTTAGCATGAACAAAGAAAAGATCGTAACCGAGAATGCGCCTGTCGCCATCGGACCTTATTCGCAGGCGATCCGGGCAGGAGGCCTGGTGTTTTTCTCCGGGCAGATCCCCCTCGACCCGTCGACTGGCCAACTGGTCGGCGGCGGGATTGTCCCGCAGACGGAGCAGGTGTTAAGGAATATGCTGGCGATGCTGGAAGCTGCGGGGCTCGAACCCGCCGATGTGGTCAAGACGACCATCTACCTTGCTGACCTGGGTGATTTTCCGGTGGTGAATGAACTCTATGCAGAACTTTTCGTGGACCCGGCGCCGGCGCGCGCAACCGTCGGGGTTGCTGCACTGCCCAAGGGGGCGGCAATTGAGATCGAGTGGATCGCCTGCGCGGGATGATTTTAAGATAATTGGCACGTAAAAAAGCGGAGGCCTTGCAAGAAGGCTTCCGCTTTTTTGTGGTTGTATCGACCGAAACTGCTTAGACGGCCTTGGTTACTGCACCGGAACGGATGCAGCGGGTGCAGACTTTCATCGAACGGGTACGACCATTCTGCACGGCACGTACTTTCTGCAGGTTGGGGTACCAGCGGGTACGGGTCTTGTTATGGGCATGACTGACATTGTTGCCAGTTACAGGTTTCTTGCCGCAAATCTCACATTGTTTAGCCATCTGATCAGTCCTCCTCTGACTTGGAACCGCGAACTTATATCATGGAAATTGGGGTTATGCAACTCTTTTGTTGGGTTTGGGAGCCCCTCATCATTTTTTGGGTCTGCGGGATTGAACGTATTGAGCAAGAGCGTTGCCGAGTAGCACCTCGCCGCTTGAGCCGAGAGACGGGAAGACGCCGGCCCCGTGACACAACAGCGCGTTGCGCAACAGGCGTACAGACGTTTGCTGGCCAAGGCGGTTGCGTTGTGGAGCCTTGTTGGACTCATGTTTATAGTCCTTCGGCATCTCGAGCGCGTAACGGCAAAACGGCAGGACTGGCATCAGCTGAGACTGTAGTTGCTCTGCTGTTGGTAGTGTGGCGCCGCCAGGGATGTCGATGGCACAAAGCGTCTCTTCGCCGCGCTTGCCAAAGCACAGGCGCAGTGAGGGCGAACCCGACAAAATGACGCGGTTTGCCAGCAGTGGGGAGGGTGCTCCCTGTAGGGCCGAGGTGCTAACCCGTGAGGTGGGTACGGGAAGCCTCAAACCTGCCTGATTGACCTGCGGAGAGAGTGCCGGGAGCTGTCCAGTCGAGGCGATCAGGTAGGCATCGGCGGTGCAGCTGCTGCCGTTTTTCAGCA
>PKUI01000062.1 GCA_002869605.1 Desulfuromonas sp.
GCAACATGCCCTGGGACCTGATCAGGGTGGCTCTGGAGAGCCCCAGTCAGAGGTGCATCATTCCGCTACCGGACCTGCTTTGCCTCGGCAGTGACGCCCGATTCAACCGTCCCGGAACCTCCTCGGGCAACTGGAGCTGGCGACTCCCGGCAGGCCGCATGACACCTGCAGTGGCCGATGCCCTGGCCGAACTCACCACGGCATGCAACCGATGAACTGTGCTTTAGCACACCTCCCGCGGGGCAAATCACCCTTGTCGCTCTCTTCGCGCCTGTGCTATGTTTGCCGAGAAATTCGGTCAAAATATCGATCAAAGAGTCCGTCAAGGACTCCAAACCAAGTTTATATCTGGAGGTTCAACCTGTGAAAAACGTGCTTATTCTGATGGCTGCCAGCCTGCTGGCCCTCCCCCTGGTCAGCGGCTGCCAACAAGAGCAACCGGCTCAGGAAGCTACTCCGAAAGCTCAAGCCCAGGCACCTGCGGCGGCCGGCAAAAGCGGTACCGTTGTTGAGACCATGAACGCTGCCGGTTACACCTACGTTCAAGTCGACACCGGAAGTGAAAAAATCTGGGCCGCAGCCCCCGAGTTCAAGGTCGCTGTCGGCGATGCCGTCGTCGTCCCCGAGGGGATGGTGATGCCGAACTACGAGAGCAAGACCCTGCAGCGCACCTTCGACAACATTCTGTTTGTCGACCAGATCCTGATCGGCGGCGAAATGCCCCAGGCTGCTGCCGCTCAGGGTGCCGAAGGCGCCATGCCCGAAGGCCATCCCAAGGTCGAAGCAGACGCCAGCACCGCCGGTGTCGAGCTCGGCGACATTGCCAAGGCCAAAAACACCGTAGGTGAAGTCCTCGGTGCCAAAGCTAGTTTTGCCGACAAGGAGATCACCATCCGCGCCAAGGTGGTCAAGTACAACGCGCAGATCATGGGCAAAAACTGGATCCACCTGCAGGACGGCACCGGTTCCCAGGGGGCCAACGACCTGGCGGTGACCACCGCCAATGAGGCCAAGGTCGGCGACACCGTGCTGATGACCGGCAAGCTGACCCTCGACAAGGATTTCGGCATGGGCTACAAGTACGATGCCATAGTCGAAGACGCCAAGGTCACAGTCGAGTAATCGATCTCTATAAACACCCGAAACAAAAAGCCCCCGGTCTTGCGGCCGGGGGCTTTTCTGTTTAAGCTGTCTCGACACAATCTTCCGAGGTGACCGATGCTGCTGTTCGCGATCATATTCCTCTCCATCTATGCCGGCATGCACGCACTGGTCTTCTGGGGGATATCCCCGTTGCTGAAAGGTCACCAGGCCTTGCCGTTTCTGACCCTGGTCTGGATGGTCGTCATGACGCTGCTGCCGATCGCCATCCGCCTGCTCGACCACCATGGGCTGCCAACCATCGCCCGCCCCCTGTCATGGATCGGTTACACCTGGATGGGGTTTTTGTGGCTCGCTTTCGCGGCCTACAGCCTGCAGGGTCTCGTTCACCTGCTGCGCAAGGTGATCGGCTTCCCAGCACACCCACTCCATGGCCCGGTTGCCGCAGGCGCCATCCTGCTGCTGGTCACCGCCGTCGGCCTATACGGTCTCTACGAAGCACACAACCTGCAGACCGAGCAGGTTCACCTGACCAGCGGCAAGTTGCCGATCGGCCATCCCGGGATACGCATCGTACAGATTTCTGACCTGCACCTCGGGCTGATCCATCAACAGGAAACCCTCGCCCCGATCATCTCGCGCATCCGCCAGCTGCACCCCGACCTGGTCGTCGCCACCGGGGACATCGTCGACGCCGAGCTGAGTCACCTCGATGGGCTCGCGGAGCTCTGGCAGGGGATCGACGCGCCGCTGGGTATGTACGCGATCACCGGCAACCATGAATACTACGCGGGGCTCGAGCAGGCCGTCGATTTTTTGCAGCGCAGCGGCTTTACCCTGTTGCGGGGCGAAGCGCTCCAGCTTACCCCTTTCCTGACCCTGCTCGGCGTCGATGACCCGGGGCGCAGCGGCATTTCCGAAGATGCCCCGCTGCCACAAGGACTGCGCGGCGACGGATTTACCGTACTGCTCAAGCATCGCCCGATCCCACCCAGGGACGCCGCAGGCCGCTTCGACCTGCAGCTCTCCGGGCACGCGCATCGCGGACAGATCTTCCCCTTCAACCTTCTTACCCGCTTGCGCTACCCGTTGCAAGATGGATTGTCACCGCTGTCGGGTGGAGGGCAAATCTACGCCAGCCGCGGCACCGGCACCTGGGGACCGCCGATGCGGGTCTTATCCCCTCCCGAGTTGACCCTTTTTGAGATTACCCCCGGGGAGTCACCATGAAAACCGGTGTCAGCGTAGCCCTGCTTATCGTCCTGCTCGCTCCCGCGGCCTTTGCCGCCGACGGACCTCCGTCAAACACATTTTCTGCTGCGTCGCTCTACCAGTTGCCCGCCGACCTTTCCAGCAGCGGAGAACTGGCAGTCACCCGCAGCCATCTCCACGAGGGGGGTAAGCTGTTCGCCTCCCGGAAACTACTGGCGAACTGGGGGCTTTCCCTCGGCATGACCCACTACGATTTCAAGGACCGGCAAAACAAACCCTGGGAAGATATCTACCAGGTCGGCGCCAACGTCTCGCTGATCCGCCCCCTGGCTCAAGGCTGGTCGCTGCTGGTGATCCCGGGAATCACCGCGGCAGGAGAAGCCGAAGCAAACGCCTCCGATTGCCTCAGCTACACGCTGATCTCGGCGGTCAACTGGCAGAGTTCGCCTAGCCTGCGTCTCGGATTAGGCACGGCCATCTTCGATAAGCTTGGAGATTTCACGGTCTTTCCGTTCATTGCCTTCGACTGGAAGCCGGCACCGGGCTGGCGACTGGCCAACCCGCAGCGCTCCGGTGTAACCGGCCCGGCGGGGCTGGAGCTGAGCTGGCAAGCGAACCACAGTTGGACCCTCGGCAGCGGCGGAGCCTGGCAGAGCAACCGCTTCCGCCTCGACGATAAGGGCGCCACCCCGGGCGGGATCGGCGAGGAGACCGCTGTCCCGGTCTGGGTCCGCCTGACCCGGAACTTTGCCCGCGGCAAGCTCACCCTCTACGCCGGAGCGACACTCGCCGGCACGTTGAGCCGTGAGGACCGCCATGGCTCCGAGGTCGATGACGACGAGTATGACGAGACGCCTTTTCTGGCGCTCTATTTTTCCGGGGGGTTCTGATCTTCGGAATGGAAATAGAGGTGAATATCGCGCGCCACGCGCTCCGGCAGGCCGGGCATGGCCATCAGCTCATCGAGTGATGCGGCACGCACCTTCTTGAGACTGCCAAAATACTTGAGTAGCGCCTTACGACGTCCGGGACCGATCCCCGGGATCTCTTCGAGACCCGACTTGAGGGTCGCCTTGCGCCGTAGCTGACGATGATAGGTAATTGCGAAACGATGGGCTTCGTCGCGCAACCGCTCGAGCAGAAACAGTTCAGGGGAACCGCCGCGCAGCACCACCGGGTTCTTGCGCCCGGGGAGAAAGAAACGTTCCTCACTCCGCTCCACCGCCTTACCGCGAACGTTCCGATGCACCCGGCTCTTGGCGATACCGGCCAGGCCGATCTGACCCTGCAGGCCGAGCTCGCGCAGCACCTCGACCACCACCCCGAGCTGCCCCTTGCCACCATCGATCAGGATCATATCCGGCAGCTCCTGCTCTCGCTGCCCGCGTTCGAGCCTGCGCAGCAAGACCTCGCGCATCGAGGCATAATCATCCGCCCCCTCGACGGTGCGGATACGAAAACGCTGATAGGCGCCACTTTGCGGCTCGCCATCGATCAACACCACCATGCTGCCGACGCTCTGTTGCCCCTGCACGTTGGAGATATCGAAGCACTCGATGCGCCGCGGAAACTTCGGCAGCTGTAACCGGCTGGCAATGCTGCGCAGCAGTTCCTGGCGTTCCCTGATGCGCTGTCCCCGTTCACGGCGCGCCTCGCGGGCGTTTTGTGCCGCCATCTCCACCAGCCGCAGTGCCTCGCCGCGCTGTGGCGTTAGCAGTTCGACCTTGCGACCACGCCGCTCCGCCAGCCACTCCTGCAGGGCAGCTTGCCCCTCGGGAAAAAAAGGCAACAGAATCCGCTGCGGCACCATGAACTCGCGAGCGTAGAACTCGCGCAGGAAATCGGACAGCAGCTCCTCCTCGAGCGCCTGCCACTCGAGGCCGAAGGTGCTGCGCCCGGTCACCTTGCCGCTACGCACGTAGATGACGGCAATCTCGACGCTCCCTCCTTCGCGAAAAATGCCAAACACATCACGGTCATCGCCATCGGCCACCACCACCTTCTGCCGTTCAACTGTTTTCTCGATCGCCAGAACCTGGTCGCGCAGCCGGGCCGCCTCTTCGAAACGGAGTTCCTGGGAGGCCTGCTGCATCTGCTGGCGTAGTTCCTTCATCACCACATCCTCGTGCCCCGAAAGCAGCGCGACCACCCCATCAACCAGCTGTCGATAATCTTCGGCAGAGATCTTGCCGTGACACGGTGCGCAGCATTGGCCAAGCTGGTGGTAGAGGCAGGGTCGACCACGGCGTCGGCAGGTGGCCACCGGGTAATGGCGTAACGGAAAGATCCGGTAGATCAGCTTGAGGGTTTCCCGCACCGCGCCGGAGCTGGTGTAGGGACCGAAATAGAGTGCGCCGTCACGTTTGACCTGGCGTACAACCTCAAGCGCCGGGAATTCATCGTTGCGGTCGAGGCGCAGCGAGACGTAGGTCTTGTCGTCGCGCAGGTCGAAGTTGTAACGCGGACGATGTTGCTTGATCAGGGTGTTCTCGAGGATCAGGGCTTCTTTTTCGGTGTCGGTCACCAGGGTCTCGAGCCCTGCGATCCGCGCCATCAGGAAACGCACATGCGCCCGCCCGTCCCCCTGGGCCGAGAAATAACTGCGCAGCCGTGCACGCAGGTTCTTGGCCTTGCCGACATACAACACCTCGCCCTCGGCGTCACGCATCAGGTAGACTCCGGGTGTGGTGGGATATTTTCGGGCATCAAAACTGAGCGTCGTCATACAGCCTGCGGGGACAAAAAAGCCAGGGGAATTCCCTGGCTGGTGTTTCGCATCGCTAACGGCAAACGGTTACGCCGAGAAACTCATGTGGTCGGCTTCGATCTCGATCAGCGCTTCGAAAACCTCCCGCACCCGCTCCTCTTCGGCCTCCTCGAGAAACTGCCGATACAGATGCACGGCGCGGTTCTCACGGCGATGCGACTCTTCGAGGTTCTCGTGATGAACCGGGGAACAGTCTCCGGTCTCGAACAGCTCATCCGGCTTGCTCCTGCCGAGCAGTTTGCAGGCGATCCCCGCGTGCTCAGCCTCGACCTTGGCCAATGCGGAAAACAGCGCCCGCCCATCTTCGCTATCGGCAACCTTGGCCGCACCACGGTAGAAACAGCTGTTGCCGATTTCAAGCTCGAGGGCTTTTTCGAGATGGTCGCGCGTCTTACGGCTCAGGCTCACCTCCCCGGCCGGCTGATAGTCTGCGGCCAGCAGCATGTAACGTGGGTGGGCACCGCAGAACGGACAGCGGCTCGGCACCTCTTCGCCGAGGTTGGGATCACCGCAGATACGACAGCGATAAACGTTCATTCAAAGCCTCCAGAAAAGATGCGCACGAGCATATCAGCGGGTATCAGGGGTGTCAACTTGAGCCGTTGTCCCTAGAGAAGTTCAGGGGGGAAGCAGACCACCTCGTCAATGCACGGAGCGTCGGTCAACAACATCACCAGGCGATCAACCCCCAAGGCGATACCGGCCGCGCTCTGCAGGCCGGACAACTCCTTCAGAAACGGTTCGGGCAAGGGGGTACCGGGCTTGCCGTCCGCCTCGCGCAAGGCACGCTCGGACTCGAAACGGCGCCGCTGCTCGTCGGGGTCGCACAACTCGGAAAAAGCATTGGCCAGCTCCAACCCACCCAGGTACAGCTCGAAGCGCTCAACGCGCGTCTCGTCACCAGGCTTGCGGCGCGCCAGGGCGCCGCACTCGAGCGGGTAGTCACAGAGAAAAACCGGTCCGTTGCCGAGACGCGGCTCGATCTCGAGGCTCATCACCACGTCGAAACGTCCCGTGGACAGGGCCTCGTCCATGCTGCAGCTGGCATACCGTGCGAACGCCTCGTCGACCGACAGGCGTGGCCAGGACCGCGTGAGGTCGATCTCCTCGCCCTGCCAGGAAACCCTCGCAGCGGGGATCAGTGTCGACAGCAACGCCTCGCAATCATCCATCAGGGCGGTGTAATCGCGAGCGTCCCGGTACCACTCGAGCAGGGTGAACTCCGGTAGATGGCGTGCTCCCCGCTCCCCCGCGCGCCAGACCCTGCAGAGCTGGAAAATATCCCCGTAGCCTGCGGCCAGCAGGCGCTTCATGGCCAGCTCCGGGGAGGTCTGCAGCCACCAGGAGCCGCTCGGCAGCGGGTCGATATGCAACTCCGGGGCATTGGCCGGGATCCGCTGAGGGGTTTCGACTTCGAGAAAACCCTGTTCAACGAAAAAAGCCCGAATCGTCTGCACGATTCGGGCCCTCTGCTCCAGTAATTCTCGCTTGCGGGCAATGGCCCAGTTAGGGTCCTGCATGGGGGTCAACCTTGCTCGGGGAGGTGATGCTACTCCTTGACGCGGGTGACGTAATCGCCTGTCCGCGTGTCGATCTGGATTAGCGTCCCTTCCTCGACAAACGAAGGAACCTGCAGGGTGTAGCCCGACTCGACGGTCGCCGGCTTGTTGTTGCCTGCCGCCGTATCCCCCTTGACCCACGGATCGGACTGGGTGACTCGCAGGTTGACGAAGTTGGGGAGGGTGACACCGATACCACGTTCACCGTACATCAGCACCTTGACCTCCATGTTGTCGACCAGGAAGTAGTGATCATCGCCGAGCACATCTTCTGTGATAGCCGTCTGCTCGTAGTTTTTCTGGTCCATGAAGACGTAGCCGCTCTCGTCCTGGTAGAGGTACTGCATGTCACGCTCTTCGAGGCTCGCCGGCTCAAAGCTTTCACCGCTGCGGTAGGTACGGTCAAACAGCGACCCGGTAATCATGTTGCGCAGTTTGCACTTGTAGAGGGCCTGCCCCTTACCCGGCTTGGTGAAATCGAACTGGACAATGACATGCGGCTCGCCATCGACCATCAGCTTGAGCCCCTTTTTCAAATCGGCGCAAGAATACATCGGCGGTTTCTCCTTCGATCTTATGAATGTTTAACTGGAAAGTCCGTTTCAAGGGGCGCTATTTAAGCATATCCGCCTACCCCTTGTCATGAAAAAAAGGCAGGTCAGGTCAGCGGGGAAACCCCTTCGCGCAAGGCGAACAGGGCAAGTTCGACGGGGTTGGAAACATCGAGTTTCTTCATCAGGTTGACCCGGTGGGATTCCACCGTCTTGGTGCTGATCTTCAATTCGAGGGCGATCTGCTTGGTGTTAGCCCCCCCGGTGATCAACTGCAGTACTTCTCTTTCGCGCCGGGTCAACTTGGTATAGACGGTAGCGTGCAGGTCTTCGGCCACCTCCAGCCCCTTGAGTCCAGGGCTCAGATAGGATTCTCCGGCGGCCACACGCTCAATGGCCAGGACCAATTCCTTGAACGCCTCGTTTTTCAGAACGTAGCCCTTAGCCCCGGCCTGGAGCATGCCGTCGACGACCTGGCGTGTTGCGTGGTTGGAGAGGGCAATCACCCTGACCGCCGGGTGACTCTTGCGCAGCAGCCGCGTAGCATCGATACCGTTGAGCCGCGGCATGGTGATATCCATCACCACCACGTGCGGTTTGAGCATGGCGACCTTGTCCAGCGCCTCTCGACCGTCGCGTGCCGCCCCGACCATCGCCATGCCGGGCTGCTGGCCAAGCAGGTGCTGCATGCACTCGTGGAACACTTCGTGGTCCTCGACGAACAGAACGCGAATAGTCTTGGCTGGGGAGGCTTTGGAGGGTTCGCTCATGATCCTCTTTCATGTCTCGTATACATAGATTGGCCAATATTATCACACCATCATGAGTTCTTAAAGACAAACCTTTTCAATACAAAACTCAGGAATTTCCTGATTGTTTCAAAGTTTAAAATACCCGAGAATAGACACCAGTTAAGAGACTTCTACTATCTTCTTACTACTTCGATCCTGTCACATCTTTTTGAAACAGCGACCCATCCGTTGCTGGATGTTATTTTAGTGGCCCGTTCCCCTTGGGAAACGGGCTTTTTTTTCGCAACCCGGAGTGAATTCGTAGATACGCGCCGCAAAACCGGCATTACACTTGGGCATGTAAGGCGTCTTCCATGTTCCCTTTTCCACTCCGGGACAGCTTGTCGCACAGGCCGATGGACGATCATCTCCGCGCCGCAGCCAGCTTATGCCCACTGGAACGGAGGCCGCCTTGGTACGGCATTCAAACGGTGGGCGAAGAGCCCTGAATGTCCGTTGACATGAAACCGTTCCTGCCGTAGCTTGCCAGCAGCCTGCCTTATGGCAACACTCAACCTTCGGAGGATATCAAATGCCTACTACCCAGGATTTTAAACGTGGCGTGGTCATTCAACTCGATGCAGCCCCCTGCATGATTCTCGAGGTCACCACCCAGTCCCCGTCGGCAAGGGGGGGCAACACTCTGGTCAAGACCAAGTATCGCAACCTGCTGACCGGCCAGGTCCTCGAAAAAACCTTCAAATCGGGAGACCGGGTCGACGATGCCGACTTCGAACGGCGCAAGGGACAGTTTCTCTACGCCCAGGACGACGGCGGGGTTTTCATGGACATGGAAAACTACGAACAGTACGAGGTCGGCGCGGAAATTTTCGAACCGATCAAGGGTTTCCTGCTCGATGGGAGCGAAGTCCAGCTCGGCGTTTTCGAAGGCCGGGTGATCATGGCCGATCCCCCCATGACCGTCGAACTTGTGGTCGTGGAGACACCACCGGTGATCAAAAATGCGACCGCCACCGCACAGACCAAGGAGGCGTTGCTCGAAACCGGCTTGCGTATCCAGGTACCCGGCTACCTCGAAAGCGGTGAAAAGGTCAAAATCGACACCCGTGAGTGTCGATTCGTTTCGCGCGCCTGAAAGGCCTCCTGCCTTTCAATAACCGGTAGCCAATGGTCCGCACCCTTTTTTGACTTTTCGTGCCCGTCACAGCACTTTGCTTGCTATTGACGGCAACTTAGGTAAAAATTAATCGGCTTTTGTCTCTTCTCGACCGGAAATATCGCAAGGGGATACGATGCTATGAAACGTGTTATTTTAATTGACGATTGCAAGCTGACACTGGCGATGGCCCGCGACATTCTCGAGCCGGCAGGGTATGAAGTTCTCACGGCCGAATCCGGCATCGAGGCTAATCAGCATATCTATGCGACGCCGCCACCCGACCTGATCATGATCGACGTGGTGATGCCGATGCTGCAGGGAGACCGTAAGGTGAAGCTGCTCAAGGATCGCGAGACCAGTGCCAAGATCCCGGTGCTGCTGATGTCGAGTAAATCGCTGGATGAACTCGAGGTCCTGGTGCGCGAATCAGGGGCCGATGGCTACATGCAGAAGCCGTTGCGCCCACAGAACCTGCTGCAGGCCGTTGAGCAATGGACATGACAGAGGGTACTTTTCCCCGGTGGGACGTTATCGGTCCTGGATGTTCCAGAAATGAGCCTTTATAGGACATGTGGAGATTGGGGCTAATGTGCCCTCAGATGAGAAATAACAGGATAAATAGGACGGTCATGAAAGTGGCCGTCTTTCTGTTTCTGGCATAAGGCAAATCTTCTCAAATGTCTTGCCTTCTAAAGATGTCACATGTTTGCATGCTTGGGGCCAACTCTCTACGCCTGTCGAGGGCCTCCAGGCATTCTTAAAAGTCACGGTGGATGAGACGCTTTAGCCGTTACTGGAATGCGGCATTAATAACAGGCCGGAAGATTCAGTTAAGATGATAACTGATTATGTAATAGCAGATATTCTGTTGGCACTATCGGCAGTCACTTGGGTGGCTTGCATCCTAGTGAATTTATCGATTCAGCTACGTTACATATCTAGGGCCGACGGCTTTCTTTTTAGCCTTTTTGTTGGATCGTTAAAATTCGATTACACGTCTATCACAAGGCGGATGTCATCTCGTGACGCTAAGCTTTATTTGTTCAGCTTTATGGGGGTGTTTCTGCTGTTTATTCCCGGTGCCGACTACATTGGCTCAGTTGTGCGTAAGTATCTTTACTAGAACTCACGGATTACAAAAAAGAGCCGCAACTAGCAGTGGTTATTCTAAATCCTCCCATAAGTGATTCTTACATCACCTGGGGACTTATAAAAAGGGCCCACACTCGATTCCAAAATCCCTGATTTATTTATCTTCAGTCGTCTCCCTACCCCTCGGAGTTTGCCACCTTTACCAGCCGCCCATCGGGAGCCCGCAGCACAGCCTTGCCCCCTTCCGCAACCAGGGCCTGTTCCGCAACCGGCACCTTGCCGTAACCGCCGGGCAGATCAACCACGTAGTGCGGCAGGGCCAGGCCACTGACCCGTCCGGCAAGTTCGGAAAACAGTTTACGCCCCCGCTCCAGCGTTACACGAAAATGCGCTGTGCCTGCTGCCAGGTCCGGGTGATGGAGATAGTAGGGGCGTATCCGTAGCCGCAACAGCCCGACAAACAATCTTTCGAGGACGGTATGATCATCATTAACCCCCTTGAGCAGCACCGTCTGGCTGCCAAGCGGCAGACCGGCATCACTCAGCAGGCGGCAGGCCGCAGCCAGCTCGGGGGTCAGCTCGGCAGGGTGGTTCACATGCAGCATCACGAACAGAGGCGGATCTCCCTGTAACATCGAGACCAGGCCGGGGGTAACCTTTTCCGGGCTCACCACCGGCAACCGCGTGTGCAAACGGAGCAGTTGCAGATGGGGAATGCCCCGCAGACGGCTGAGAAGCTCTGCCAGGGACTCGGCTGGCAACAGCAACGGATCCCCACCGGTGAGGATCACCTCGCGCAGTTCGCGGTGCTGTTGCAGATAGGCGAACAGGGCCTCACGCCCCTGCGCATCGAACTGCGCGTAGTTTTCGAAGCTGCGCCCCTTGCGGAAACAGAAACGGCACAGGGCCGCGCAACGATCAGTAGCGAGCAGCAGGGCGCGGTCGGCATGCCGATGCACCAGACCGGGCAGCGGCGTATGCTGTTGCTCGGCCAACGGGTCGGGCACGTGTCCCGGCGAGGTCTCGAGCTCCAGCGGATCGGGGTCAAACTGGCGCGCAACCCCGGCCTCACCGGCGTCGATCAATTGCTCAAGGTGCCGGGTAAGCCGCTGCGGGTAGTGCTCCAACACCTCTGCCAGGCGTCCGCTCCCGTCAGCGACCGAAACAACAGTTTGCCCCGCACCGCTCATGAGGTCTCCCGCTGGGGGTCGATACCCCGCAGATGGAACACCATGTGGGCCGCAACCAGCAGCAGGAAATCACGCACCAACGCCTGCCAGGGGCTCGTCGGATCGGCAGCCGCGAAGCAGCCGCAATCGATCTCCAGCCCCCGCGCTATCACGCTGGCCAGCACCGCGATGAACAGTCCGGTCAGCGCCGTAGCCACCAGTGCTGCAGCGCGCACATGCCGGTTCACCACCAGCAGCCCTCCGGCCAGGATCTCCATCCAGGGCAAGGCCGCCGCCACCAGGTAGTTCAGGTTGAAAGGGAGCAGTTGATAGGCGGCCACGCCCCCGGCAAAAGTCTGTACATCTTGTGCCTTGACGACTCCGGCATACAGGAAGGCTCCGCCCAGCAGCAGACGACAGGCATGGTAAACCCAACGCTGCGCGCGGCTCATGGTCTGTCTCCCTGCAGCGGCTGGCCAGCGTCGCGCCACTCGGGGAAACCACCCTCGAAGACCCGCACCTTGCGAAAGCCGTTGTGCAGCAGCAACAGGGCGAGGTCGTAGGAATCTGGGCAGCCGTAGCCGTTACAGTAAACCACCAGGGTGCGCCCCGCATCGACCTGCGCGACAAACGCATCCAGTCCGCTCTCGACCTCGGCCAACGGCAGGTTGTAAGCGGCCGGCAGGTGGCCCTGGGCAAACTGTTCCGGCAGCCGTGCATCGACCGCCAGCCCCCCCGCTGCCAGCAGTTCCGCCACCTCGTCGAGCATCACCGGCTCAGGCAAGCTCTCCAAGGTACTCGTCGCCGGGCGTTCCACCTCCCCGCTCAACACCTGGCGCAGCAGCCCGACGTTGGCGGAGAGCCCGATGAGAATACCGAGGCTGACGATCACCACGCACTCGAGCAACAGACGCGGCCAGGCGTCACGCGGGGGGTAATTCCACAGCCAGTTACTCATCGGGGGAGATCCCGGGCTCGGGAGCGAGCGTCGCGAGCATCTCCTTAAGCCGTCCGTTATCCAGCTCGAGCTGTCGCACCCGGTCAGCGAGTTCGATCACCACCTCGTTGAGCTCATCGATGGTCCGCTGCTGATAGGTCAGGCGTACCTCGAGGTCGTCCTGGCGCTGTTCAATCTTTTTCATCTTCATTCCCCTCCATATCGCTGGACGGTATGCTAGCAGATGCCCCTGCGGCGCGCAATTACCGGCTCTATATCGTTGCACATTTCGGACAAACAGGTATCATTGCACGATTAATCCTTATCCGTTAGGTCTGATACGAATATGCCCCCGACAACCACCTCACCCCCGCTATGCTGTGCCTTCATCATTATCGCAATGATGCTGGTTACGCTCACCCTGCCGGCTATTGCCGAGGAGAACCATTCCCATGCTTCGCCGGATAACGTCGGTCTCGACGAAAGGCTCGGGGCCCTTCTTCCCCTTGACCTGACCTTCACCGACGAAAAGGGCCAACAACACACGCTACGCGAACTGGTGACCGGCCCGACCCTGATCCTGCCGATCTACTACAAGTGCCCGAACGTATGCAATTTCATGCAGGCCGGTGTGGCCAGCGTGCTCAAGGATGTCGGCCGCGAAGCCGGCAAGGATTATCACGTCATCTCGATCAGCTTCGACGAGACCGAAACGGTTCACAACGCGCAGTCGGCTTCCCGGCTCTACCGCGGACTGGCCGGTGAACAATTCCCGGACAGGGCCTGGACCTTTCTCATCGGACAACCGGAAGCGTTTAGCACCTTTCTCGACGCCGCTGGCTACCACTTCATGCGCCAGGGGGTCGACTTCGTACACCCGGTAGTCTCGTTCGTTATCGACAAGGATGGACGATTGATCCGTTACCTGCACGGCGTCCGCCCGCTGCCGAAGGATCTGACCCTGGCCTTCTTTGAAGCCGAAAAAGGCCGCGCCGGGGCCACCATCCGTACCATGGTGCAATACTGTTTCAGCTATGACCCGCAACAGAAAACCTACGTCTTTAACCTGCTGCGCGTCTCGGCCACCGCCATCCTGGCGACGCTCGGCATCTTCCTCGCCTTCCTGGTCTTCGGAGGCAAGAAAAAGAAGAAGGGTTCTCATCCATGAACGATATGGCTTCCCCTGCCCCGGCCGACCGCGGCTTCTTCTGCGAAGGAAAACCCGGTCTGCTCGGCTGGATTCTCTCCACCGACCACAAGCGCATCGGCCTGCTCTACCTCTGGAGCATCATCAGCTTCTTTAGCGTCGGCGTGCTGCTCGGTCTGCTGATCCGCCTCGAGCTGATCGCGCCGGGAGAGACGATCATGGGGGCACAGACCTACAACGCGCTGTTCACCCTTCACGGGGTGATCATGATCTTTCTGTTCATCATCCCCGGCATCCCGGCGGCCTTCGGCAACCTGGTCATGCCGATCCAGATCGGCGCCCGCGACGTCGCGTTTCCCAAGCTCAACCTGCTCTCCTGGTGGCTGTATATCGGCGGCGCAGCGCTCGCCCTGACCGCCCTGTTCACCGGCGGCGGTCCTCCCGATACCGGCTGGACCTTCTACGTGCCGTTCTCGACCCAGACCAGCACCAACGTCTCGCTGGCCACCGTGGCTGTCTTCGTCCTCGGTTTTTCCTCGATCCTCACCGGCCTGAACTTCGTCACCACCATCCACCGCCTGCGCACCGAGGGCATGACCTGGATGCGCATCCCGCTGTTCACCTGGTCGCTGTATGCCACCGCCTGGATCCAGATTCTCGCCACGCCGGTGCTCGGCATCACCGTGGCGCTGGTTTTCGCCGAGCGGGTCATCGGCACCGGGCTGTTCGACCCGGCCCAGGGAGGCGACCCGATCATGTACCAGCACCTGTTCTGGATCTATTCGCATCCGGCGGTCTACATCATGGTGCTGCCCGGCATGGGCGTGGTCTCCGACATCATCCCGGTGTTTGCGCGCAAGCCGGCCTTCGGTTACAAGGCGATCGTGGTTTCAAGCCTCGCCATCGCCTTTGCCGGATCGCTGGTCTGGGCGCATCACATGTACACCAGCGGCATGTCCGACACCGCGGTGCTGGTGTTTTCGTTTTTAACCTTTGTCGTTGCCATCCCCTCGGCGATCAAGGTCTTCAACTGGCTGGCGACCCTCTACCAGGGTTCGATCCTGCTCGACCCACCGCTGCTGTTCGCCTTCTCCTTTATCCTGCTGTTTACCATCGGCGGCCTCACCGGCCTGGTACTCGGCGCCGCGGCCACCGATGTTCACGTGCATGACACCTACTTCGTGGTCGGACACTTCCACTTCACCATGTTCGGCGGTACCGGCATGGCGTTCTTCGCCGCCATGCACTACTGGCTGCCGAAGATCTACGGCCGCATGTACAACAAGGAGATCGCCACCGTTTCCTGGGCGACAATCTTCATCGGCTTCTGCACCCTGTATATCTCGATGAAGGTTGTCGGCATGCAGGGGATGCCGCGCCGCTACTACGATTACGTCCCCGAGTTTACGGGGCTCAACCAGCTGGCGACGGTCGGCTCGTGGATTCTTGCCGTCGGGCTGATCATCATGTTCGCCAACCTCATCCGTGGCTGCATCAAGGGGGCGCCGGTCCCCGCCAACCCGTGGGGCGGCGCAAGCCTCGAATGGCAGATCCCCTCGCCGCCGCCGACCGAGAACTTCGGCGAAGAAGACCCGGTGGTCAGCCACGGTCCCTACGACTTCAAGAAGGCGGGGATTCTATGAGCGAGCATGTGCACAAGGACTACACCGGCGCCAAGTTCGGCATGTGGCTGTTTCTATTCACCGAGGTCATGCTGTTCGGCGGGCTGTTCATCCTCTACGCCGTCTACCTGCAGCGCTACCCGCAGGAGTTCGTCACCGCCGGCAAAGAACTCAACGTCTGGTTCGGCGGCGGCAACACCCTGGTACTGCTGACCAGTTCCCTGTGCGTAGCGCTCTCGATCACCGCCCTGCGCCGTGGATCAACGCGGCTCTGCCTCGGCCTGCTCGGTGCTACCATCGCCTGCGCCGCGCTGTTCATGGTCAACAAGTTCTTCGAGTGGAGCGCCAAGATCGGCCACGGCATCTACCCCGGCTCGGCGCACCTGAAAGAGCTGCAGCCGGGCGAGATGGTGTTCTTCAACCTTTACTATTTGACCACCGGCCTGCATGGAGTGCACGTGGTAGTCGGCGCGACGATCATCGTCTGGACCATGGTGCTCATCCACAAAGGGCGGGTGCATGCCGACGACTGGGTGATGCTCGAGAATGCCGGCCTCTACTGGCACCTGGTCGATTTGATATGGATCTTCATCTTCCCGCTTTATTACCTGATCCTTCACTAGCACGAGGTGAGATCATGAACGAACATGCACATATCGTCCCCTACAAAACCTTTATTCTGGTCTGGCTGGCATTGCTGGTCCTCACCGCAGCCACCGTGGCGGTGGCCCAGTTTAACCTCGGGGCGCTGAATGTCTGGGTCGCCCTCGGTATCGCGGCCATTAAGTCGGGGCTGGTCATCAGCTTCTTCATGCACATGAAGTACGAGCAGCGGATGTTCAAGCTGGGCCTGTTCGCAACGCTGGCGATTCTGGCGATTTTTATCGGCTTCACGTTTTTCGACGTGCTTTACCGTTAACCTCAAGGAGTTGACGTGAACCCTGCCCTATTGACCACGACCGAGGCGGTCGACACTGCGTTCTACGTGATCTTCGCCATCAGCGCGCTGATGCTGCTCGGCATCACGGTGGCCATGGTCTGGTTCTCGTGGCGCTACAACCGCAAGCGCCAGCCGACCCCGCTCAGCCAGAAAGACCACAACCTGTGGCTGGAGATTATCTGGACCATCATCCCGACGCTGCTGGTGATGTTGATGTTCTGGTACGGCTGGGAGGGGTATCTCTCGCTGCGCCGCATCCCCGACAACGCCATGCCGGTTCAGGCCCAGGCGCGCATGTGGTCATGGCTGTTCAGCTACGAAAACGGGGCGACCGCCGACAAGCTCTACGTCCCGGTCGACAGGCCGGTCAAGGTGGAACTCTCTTCGGTCGACGTGCTGCACAGCTTCTACGTACCGGCGTTCAGAGTCAAAAGGGACATGGTCCCGGGGATGCACACCTACGTCTGGTTCGTCGCCGATAAGCCGGGCAGTTACGATCTTTTCTGCGCCGAGTACTGCGGTGTCGGGCACTCGGCGATGATCACCACCGTCGAGGCGCTGCCGCAGGAGGAGTTCGACGCCTGGCTGTCCAAGGCGCAGCCACAGGCAGCGCCGCAAGGGGATGAACTGCTGGCCAGCCTCGGCTGCCTCGGCTGCCACAGCCGAGACGGCAGCACGCTGGTCGGGCCGAGCTTCCTGGGGATCGCCGGACGCAAGGTCACGGTTGATCGGGATGGTCAGCAGGTGGAACTGGTCAGCGACGCCGATTACCTGCGACGTGCGATCCTAGAGCCGGCAGCCGAGATCGTCAGCGGCTACCCGCCGGTCATGCCCGCTTATACCGAACAACTCGACACGGCACAGCTTGATGCGCTGCTCGCCACGCTCCTCGGCACCGCCACCGTCGCCAAACCGGACGGCGCCAGGCTGGCCAGTGACAACGGCTGCCTCGGCTGCCACTCGCTCGACGGCAGCCGCCTGGTCGGACCAAGCTTCCAGGGCATCGGCGGGCGTCAGACCATGATCGAGGATGCTGCCGGCTCCCGCAGCGTGACCGCCGACCGCGCCTACCTGCTCAAGTCGATCCGCGAACCGGGCACCGAGGTCGTCGAAGGCTATCCACCGGCGATGCCCCCATACCCGCAGTTCAGCGATGCCGAGCTCGAGGCGCTGGTCGACTACCTTGAGGGGCTATAAATGAAACGGGGCAGCCTGCTGGAGATATCCCGAAGCGACCAACTGCAGCTGATGCGGCCACGCCTTTCGCTGATGGTCGGACTCGCTGCTCTGAGCGGCTACCTAGCCGCGCCGACACCCCACTCGCCATACGCAGCCCTGCAGCTGACAGGTGGCGCGTTTCTGCTTACCGCGGCCGCCTCCGTTTTCAATCAGGTGCAGGAGCGGTCGCGAGATCGCTGGCTACCGCGTACCTGTGACCGGCCGCTACCGAGTGGCCGCTGCCAACCCCGCCCGGCGCTGCAACTGGCGACACTGCTCGCGCTGCTCGGAGTTCTTTTGCTCGCCCCCCTGTCAGCGGCGGCTGCAGGCGTTGGTCTTTTCGCCCTCGCCTGGTACAACCTGCTCTATACGCCGCTCAAGCCACGCACATCCTACGTACTGCTGCTCGGTGCTCTCGGTGGAGCTCTGCCCCCGTTGCTCGGCTGGCTGGTCAGCGACGCGTCCCCCCTTGCCCCCAAGGCCGTCCACCTCTACCTGCTGCTGATCCTGTGGCAGATCCCGCATTTTCTGTGTCTCTCCCTGCGCGATGACCTGCGCGGCCAGCAGCTCGGCCTCAAAACCGTTCCGCCCTCCTGGAGTCAACCACAGGTGATGCGCATGGTACGGCTCTGGGCGATCGGCCTCGGGGCACTGCTGCTAACGGCTTTGCCCCTGCCCCTCCTCGACTCTTTCAGTGGTTCCCTGGGCATGGGCTTACTCGGCATCTGCTGCATCGGCTCGGCACTCCGCAGGGGGAGCGGACAGACGCCCAGGCATTGGGCCTCCACCACCGGCAAGATACTGCATGCGGTGCTGGCCGCTGCACTGCTCACCATCTCCATCGATCCGCTGATTATCTTCTGACACCGTTCAACACCGCCCCGCGAAGCCTATCTCCTCTGTTCGGATAAAGCGTTCTCCTGCTCGATGCATCGGGCCACCGACACCCTCTTGCGCGAAGTTTGCGCACCTCCTTACAGCCCGGTCCTGACAATGAAGTCTTAAGCGCCTGGCAACTTCGCCAATTCACGCAGTCGCTTTTCAACACTCAACACCTCTGATTTCGGCCTTTTTGACCGAATAGATCACGTCACACCCCCCCCAAGAATTAACGCTAATTAAGATATATACGCATATATTTTCACAAGGTTAGAGGCCACAAAGCAAAACGGCAAGCCTAACACCGCTAAATAACGCTGCTTCTTCAGTAAAACATATATTCAAAAACGGGTTTATATTCTAATAATAATACTTCATTAATAATATCTTATAATTATGCCATTTTCGAAACCTTCCCGGACCGCTTGGCACACCACCTGCTTTAATTGGCAATCGCTAACCGTGTGTATATTCTTTTATACACTTGTCCCCTTTTGCCCAATGGCCATACGCCAATACCGAGAACAGGTCGGCCTCACCCGTTCTCGAGCAGAAGGTAGTCGAAAGAGGCTCCTAGTCACTTCATTTAAAAATGAAAAAGGAGAAGGATCATGAAGAAGCTTGTTGTTTCACTTTTGACCCTGGCAATGACTGCCGGAATGGTTCATGCCGGCACCATCACCGGCTGGGACATGACCAATGTCACCGTCGCTCCCGGGCCGTACGTTCCGTACGTGACCTACCCCAGTACCCTGTTCACCGATGACACCAAGACCGCAACCAACGGCGTTATCACCTGGAAAGAGTCGGACGTTCAGGCCCCCGGCCTGCAGGTTGTCAACGGCGATGACGTTGACGGCTCGAACTGCCTGATGACCACCGGCTACAACCCCGAAGACCTCTCTCCCAAGCAATGCACTGACGATCTCAAGTCATCGAAGCGCTGGAAGATCAAGGCCTACCAGAACGGCATCATCGACGTAACCTTCACAGTTGCCGATGGTCCGAAGACCTCCTACCGCTCCTACCAGAAAATTACCGATGGTACCGACGTTCCTTGGAGCGGCTTTTCGCGCTGAGCTCGGATTCATGGTCAACGGCACCTTCGTTCCCTCGGTCGCAGGTGACGGACTCGGTCTCTCCAACGACAAGGGAACCTACCTGGTCAGCACTTCTTCGGCCGTACAAAAAGACCTGGTTCTTTCGGCCAACTTCGCCCAGGGTCTCGCCGGTCCGGCCGACAAATACCATCCGGAGCCGGGTTACTTTGACCCGTACACCCGCTTTGACTTCGAGTATTTCGCCAGCGAAGACGAGATGCACACCGGCACCCAGTCGAGCAATTACCTCGACCTGTTCGGCCCCTGGAACAACAGCACTGGCGTTCCCTACGGCTACTTCTACGACGACGACAACGACCCCAACACCGACAACATCCTGATGGCCAACTGCGTGGGTGACTACGTCGTGCTCGACGAAGAGACCGAAGCGATCGAATGCCTCGGCACCTGGGTTACCTTCCGCAGCCAGGAAGGTCTCGACGCTGATGCCCACTGGTACCTCTCGGACGGCATCGCCAAGCCGATCTCCAGCGAGCTGCTCGCCGAGTGGGCCGCTTCCCCGGTTTACAACACCGGCGCCATTGACGACCTCGGTAACCTCGGCCTGAGCTACTGGATCACCGTGGATGACAACACCGCCTGGCCGACCCCGAACCAGTTTGTGATCCGCTACTACCCGCAACCGGCACAATAAATAAACTGACAGACAGAAATCGCTGCCCGACATCTCTGTTAGGCAACGTCAGCACCATGAACCGCGGAGCCCTGGCTCCGCGGTTTTTCTGTTCAGTGCCTTGTACCCCTCGCCGAGTCTGGCGTGTCGTCGTCACCAGCCAACGCACGCCATTTCACTGCGTCGCAAAAGCAACACCCGTCCCTGCAATTTCAGACAGTTATGTATTCAAATATTTCCATAGTTAAACAGTCGTAAATATAACTTTTCTTAATTATATTAATTTATTAGCGTATACTTACGTCAAATCGCCAATCCCTACAGTCACACTCCCAACCGAGAAGACACAAATCATATCTTTTACATTGGCATATCTTAATCATACAGATATCTCCCTAAACAACTTATTGAACTTATAGAGATTTACTTATTCGCCTATTTATATACAGAAACGCTTGGCACGCTCTCTGCTTTTACCGCTGTATCAGTGATTAATATTTTTCTAATTATTTGTTTCGCACAAACCCGTGAGAGGAGGGCAATCGCCGTAGGGGGATGGGGGATTCCGGTGCGGCCCGGAGAACGTTACAGATTTACCTAATTGAACAAATCATTTTAAATGAGGAAGAGGAGAAATTAACCATGCGTAAAATTAGTATGACTGTTCTTGGCCTGGTCCTGGCGGCCGGCATCGCACACGCAGACACCGTAACTAACTGGGACATGGGTAACGTTACGCCTGTCGCTCCCACCAACACCGACCCCACATTCGTTTTTGACGAGTTCAACTATGTCACTCCGGGCTCGCTGGTAGCTCCCAACTCCGGCGCTGTCGCTACCGACGGCTTCATGCCGAGTGGTTGGTCAAAGTACGCGGTTGGCAAAAACCTGCTGCCCAACGGCGCCATGACCTGGAAAGAGCGCGATACCCAGGGCCCCGGCCTCAGCGTCGTCACCGGCGACGACATTACCGGCGACAACTGCATCATGTCGGCTGGCTGGAATCCCGACTCGACCCCTGAAGCTACTGCTGATAGCGACTGGTGGGGCGTCGATGTCAAGCAGTGTTCTGACCCCTGGCAGTCAAGCAAGCGCTTCAAGGCGGTTGGTTACACTCTCGACGGCCCGGTCGATTTGACCTTCGACGTTAATGCCAGCGGCGGCACCGACGTCTACCGCATCCTGCAGAAGTACGGCAACCACACCGGCTCCCGCGTCACCGGCTACACCCAGCAACTCGGCTTCCTCGATGCCAACGGCAACTTCACCGAAGCAGCCCCCGGCAGCGGCCTCGCCTTCTGCCTGAAAAACGGTAGCATCTACGACAACGCCAACCCGACTCCGAGCACCATGGCCAACCAGGGCGAGCTCGACTCGCTGATGGCTCACGGTCTGTTCGGCGCTCCCGATAAGCACCATCTGACTCCCGGCTACTTCAACCCGTACGTGCGTGCCAACTTCGGTCTCTCTGCCGGCGAAACTCACATCAACACCACCAGCCTGGCCCAGGTACACCGCGACCTGTTCGGCGAGTGGCTGCCTGGCGACCAGATGAAGGGTGGTTACTTCTTCGATGCCGACGCCAACCCCTACACCGATAACGTGCTGATGGCCAACTGTAACGGCAACTTTGACGAAGAAGCCGCTATCGCTGGTGCAGCCAACGCCGGTTGTGACGGCGTATGGGAAACCCGCCGCGAGAACGTGGTTCCGGTCCTCAACACCGACGGCACCTACACCATCCCGTCCGTTATCGGTACCGACATCCGTGAGCCGATCCCGGTAGACGCCGCCGACATCGCTGCCTGGGCAAGCAATCCACTGTGGATCCCCGGCGACATCGACGACTTGGCCAACGTCAACATCAACGAGTACATCAGCCTGAGCAACGCGGCTAACTGGCCGACCGCCGATGGTAACGGCAACGCCAGCTTCACCCTGCGTATTACGCCGACCTACGATGCTGCTGCTGCAGCAATCGAGCCCGGCACCTCGTCGCCCGAAGAGTTCGTGGTCACCGTTACGGCCCCGACTTCGGTCCTGTAAATCGCTCTGGCTGTTTATTTAACGCATAGATCTATTGGAGGAATACAAATGAAAATCAAGCGTATCGTAATCCTGGCGATGCTGATCGCCTTTGCAAGCGTTGCCGTGGCTTCTGCGGGAACCCAGGTCTACAAGAACGAGGTTGCAACGGTCGCCGCTAAAATCGAAAACAACAGCGGGCGCTCGGTCCCTGCAGCCGTCAAGATGTCGGCCTACGACGATGCCGGCAACCTGATCGGCCACCTCTGCCGCGAAGCTTACCTGAGCTCCTACCGCGACAACAACATCGAGTTCTCCTGGCAGGCTCCCGCCTACGCCACGGGTGTTTACTGGTCGACCCAGGTTGAGAAGTACGGCTCTTGCGGCACCACCGACGAGACCGACTACCATGAGCATACCGATGACTACGAAGAGCATGACGATGAGCACGACGACGATGATTACGCAGAAGAAGATCATTACGAGCATGACTATCACGACTAAACGCTAAGTTCATCAGCAATGACCAAGAAGCCCCCGGAATCTCCCGGGGGCTTCATTTAATCGACAAAATTCGTCACGGATCTGGCCGCAACACAACTCTCATCGCCGCGGTTAACATAAATGGCCTGCCTCCACACACGCTCCTTCCACCTCACGTACCGTCTTCCCCGGCCCTTCGCAGTTAACAACCGACAGACCAAGCACCTTGATTAGAGTGGAATAATCTTGGCCCGATTCTTGCTCGCTATATTCATATCTATTGATATGGCATTTTATTGTCTCGGAGGTCGGCATGGACACACGACAACGCGCTATTCTCGTCGTAGACAACAATCACACCTTCGTCATGTACCTCGGCCTGCTCCTGTGCCGTCTCGGTTTTAGCGTGTTTAACGCAGAGACCCCCACAGCAGCCCTTGAGCTGACCAGCTCACAACAGATAGACGCCGTCATCTGTGAAGGGCGCACAGCGACCTTCGACGGGCTCAAACTGCTACACAGTCTGCGCAAGCAGGCGCACCTGTCGCGCATCCCGGTGATCGTCATCGCCACCAACGGCAGCCGCGCTGAAAGAACGATCTTCCTGGCAACCGGCGCCAACGACTTTCTGAGCAAACCGCTCCCCCCCTCCCAACTGCACCAGAGCCTGCATGAATTTGTCCGCTTCGAGACCGGAACCCGACGCTACCCGCGCATCCGGCTCAACCAACGGGTGCAGGTCGAGTCCAGCAGCGGCAGCCTGGAGCTCTACCTCACCAGCCTCTCCGAGGGCGGAGCCTTCATCCGCTGCGACACCCCCCTGCCAACCGGGGAGGAGGTAACCGTTTATTTTCCCACCCCGTGCGGCATGCTGCTGCCGTTGCGCGGGCATGTACTCTACAATCGACAGATGTTTCATACTCCGGAGTGTATTGAGCCTGGCTTCGCCATCCACTTCCGCCCCCTGCCCGTGGCGCAGAAAAAAATTCTCAGCCAGTATATCGAGCACCTGCTTGCCGGGGATCTCGAGGCCTTTACGACACCGCAGGAATTTGCTCTTTACGCCTGATATCGCTCCCTTTCATCTCGACGACTGGAGTTTTCCCTGCAGGCGTGTTAGAAAATGTTTTCTGCAGTTCTATCTGTCGCCGAGGAGAACACCATGACCCATTACGCACTGACCGTCGTCGGCCGGGACCGCCCCGGGATTGTTTCGGAAGTTACAGAGATCCTCTACCAGCTCGGCTGCAACATCGCCGACTCGAGTTGCTCGATTCTCGGTGGCCAGTTCGCCATGATCCTGATCCTCTCCCACCCCGAGCTTTCGAGCAAGGACGCGCTGAGCGAGGCCTTTGCACCGCTGGAGGAGCGCAACCTGTCGGTGCTGGTGCGCACCCTCAAACCGGGCGGAGAACAACGCCCCGACCTCTACGGTGAAATCTGCATGATCTCGGTCTACGGTGCCGACAAGCCGGGAATTGTGTTCCGCGTCGCCAAGATCCTCGGTGAGCATCAGATCAACATTACCGACCTCAACACCAAGCTGATCGGTAGCGCGGAGCGTCCGGTCTACGTGATGATGATCGAGGCCGTACTCCCCGAGAATAAAACCGTGGAAGAGATCGCATCGTGGATGAACCAGGTCAGGCAGGAGCTGGAAGTCGACATCTCGGTCCGCTCCATCACCCCGGTGGAGCTCTAACCGATGGCGGTTCAACCGATCCGGGTCTACCCCGACCCGATCCTCAAACAGGTCTGCGAAGCGATCGCCGGGCTCGACGAACAGGTCGACGACCTGGTGCAGGACCTGATCGATACCATGGTCGATTCGGGCCACTCGGTCGGCGTTGCGGCGCCGCAGATCGGCGTCTGCAAGCGGGTGGTGGTGGTCGACGTCTCACACAGCAAGCTCGGCGCCAAGCACAACCACGGCCTGCTGGTGATGATCAATCCCGAGATCATTGAACGGGAGGGGGAGAAGACCATGCGCGAGGGGTGCATGAGCGTGCCCGACTACACCGGTAACGTTTCGCGCGCCAAGCGGATCATGGTGCAGTTTCTCGATCGCGAAGGGCATGAGCGGGTGGTGCGCGCCAGGGACTTCGAAGCGGTCGCCATCCAGCACGAGCTCGACCACCTCGACGGGTTACTGTTTCTCGATCGCGTCTCCAGCCTCAAGACCGACGTCTTCCGCCGCAAGTCCTGAATCGGCACATCTTTTGTGAACGAAAAACGGCGGAGCCTTGGCTCCGCCGTTGGTTTTACAGGATGATTTGAACGCTTTACCTAGAGACGCTGTGCCAGATCGTTGACGACCTCGGTAACGCAGTTCTCGGCCAGGTTCCGCACCTGCACCTCGATGATCGTCGACTGGCGGCTGGCGACATCATAAAACTCAAGCTGATACGTAATATCCATCAACACCCCACGTGTCGGCGCCACCGATTCGTGGCGTTCAAGCAGGGTGCCGAACAGGATCATGCGCGGCGCAGAGGCCATGCCGGCCTGCTGTTGCACCTCGGCGGCACTCATACCGCGCAGCTGCTGGGCACTCTTCTCGACATCATCGATGTCCGACTCAAACAGGTACTCGGTGCGAAACAGCCCCTGCTTTTCCAGGTGGGTCGCAAAGCTCGCGGCCTCTTCACCGCGGGCAACGTAAAAGGCCCGCTCGGTCTTGGCAAACGGCGCGTAAACCAGCAGGTCTCCGCCCTCTTTCAGTTTGGCCAAGTCCCCCTGCAGCACGGAAAACAACTTGATGCCATCTCCGGCCTTGGTCATCTGCCCGTAAATCAGGCCGCAACCGGCCAGAGGGACGATCAGCAACAAAGCTAAAATCCACAACTTGGTCTTCATATCAATTTCCCTTGGTTATCTTGTGGCATTGGAGGCAATCGTCGGAAGGAGCATGGCTGGGACGCTGACTCAGGTCATGACAGTCGAGACAGTCCTGGGGCGCGCGTGCTTCGCGATGCGCCTGCGTATCGGTCTGGCGGGGTGAATAGACCGGGATCCGGTTGACACACCCGACCACCATCGCCATCATCGTCACCATCGCCACAACCACGAGCAAAATCTTTTTCACGTTGAAACCTCGCTCGGTTAGAATAAAAGACGTCAAGATTAGACCAGCAAACTTTACTACATCACAGGGTCAACGCAATTGCCATGAAAATAACTCTCATGTTTATTGTCTTACTCCTGCCGCTGTGGGGCTGTGCCCCCACACCGAGAATAGAGCTTTCGGACCTCCCCGGACCGCGGGGTGAGCTCTCTGTCGAGGTGTACGGCTTCCGTACTCTCAAGGGGGATGTGCTGCTGAGCCTGTTCCGCGAGGAGATCGGGTTCCCTGAGGATACCGGGCTGGCGCTGGTCAACCTCTCCCAGCCGGTTACCTCGGGACGGGTGCGCTTCGAGCTGCCGCCGCTGCCGTGGGGACGCTACAGCTACAGCATCCTGCACGACGAGAACAACGACGGGAAGATGGACCAGAGTCTACTGGGAACGCCACAGGAGGGGTATGCCCTCTCCAACGGCCTCGAGGGTCACTTTTGGCAGCCTGACGCCGAAGCCGCGCTGTTCGAGATCGGCCCTGCCCCCCAACACCACGAGCTACGTATCCACTACTTCAAGCGTAAAGGCCAGGGCCCGTTCGGCAGGTAATCAACGCTTGGCGAGGAAGGAGATCACCTTCTCGGCGGTCCGTTGCGCGGCCAGGGTACAGTCGTTGATGCCGACCCCGGCAAACGCGTTGCCGGTAATGAACATCCCCGGATATCCGGCAAGGCTCTCCTCGACGGAGACCACCCGTCGGGCGTGGCCGACGATGTACTGGGGAATCGCCCGTTCGTGGCGATAGATGCGCACGAAATCGGGAATGGCCGTAATCCCCATGATTTTTTCGAGATCGCCCTGAACCTTCTGCTGCACCTCGGCGTCACTCCAGCTAATCGCACCGACATTGGTCGCCCCACCCATCATCGAGCGCAGCATCACATGCCCCTCCGGGGCGCGCTGCGGGAAAATACTCGAATCCCACAGGGTGCCGAGCGTCGGACGTTTCTCACGCTTGGCATTCAGGTAACCAAAGCCCATCAGGTCATGGGCAATCTTGTCGCGCTGATAACCGAAACAGATCACGTTCATCGGCGCGTAGGGGATCTCCCGCAACAGCGCAGAGGTCTCCGGAGAAAGGGTGTGAAGCATCCCCGCCAGGGCATGAGCCGGTGCGGCACTGACCACCAGTTCGGCCTCCAACATACTGCCATCCTCGAGACTCAGCCGGTAACCACCTTCGACCTGGCGAATCTCCTGCACCCCGGCAGCAACCTTGACCTCTCCCTGCAGCCCTGCAGCCACCGCGTCGGTCAGCTCCTGGATCCCGCCACCGAAAGAGGTCAAAACGCCCCCCGGTCCGGCGGCGCTGGCGACGGCCTTGCCCGCCTTTTGCTCGGCACGTTTTTTTCTGGCCAGCTTGATCATCGCCTTGATCAGGCCGCCGTACTCCTGCTCCAGTTCGTAAATCCGCGCAAAGCAGCTTTTCAGGCTCATGGTTTCCGGATCACCGGCAAAGATACCCGACACCATCGGCCCGATCAATTTGTCGAGAGCCTCGGCGCCGAGGCGGCGACGGGCGAAATCGGCCAGGGTCTCATCGACGCCATCGGTGCGCTTGGGAATGAACGGTTCCATCGCCAGGCGCATTTTCCCCGGCCAGCTGATCAGACCCGACTTGAGAAACGCGGGGCCGTTTTCCGGCAGCCGATGCAGGTTTCCGTCGGCGTAGATAAAGCGTTTGCGCGCGTTGTCGTTGGAACGCAGCAGCCGTTCGCGAACCGCCAGGCTGTCGCAGAGTTCTAGGGTCGAAGGCTTGCTGTCGAGGAAACCGTTGGGCCCCCACTCGCACAGGTACCCCTCCTCCTTGAGGCTGAGGATCTTGCCGCCGGTTCGCTCGCGGCGTTCGAGCACGACAACGTCAAGCTCAAGCTCGTGCGCGACCGAGAGCTGCTCAAGGGCGTAGGCGGTGGCCAAGCCGGAAATTCCGGCTCCGATAACGACGACTCGGGTCATGGTGTTCTCCTTGGAAGGTCAATCGGGGGAGCGTTTGCATCTTAGCCGAGCGCCGCGGAAGGGTCAACTCACTCAGCGGTATACGTTTCCGGCTGGTAGCGATAGCCGACACCATGAACCGTAAGCAGATAACGTGGAGTCGCTGGAACCGGTTCGATCTTTTTGCGCAACTGGGCAATATGTTGATCGAGGGTGCGGGTGGTACCAAAGTAATCGACCCCCCATGCAGCATTCAGCAGCTCGTTACGGCTCATGACCTGGCCGGGATGTTCCGCCAGCACCTCGAGCAGTTTCATCTCGCGGGCCGTGAGGGAAAACCGCTTCCCAGCGAGTTCTCCCTCGAAGCAACGGCGATCAATCCGAGCATCCCCGAAGCAGAAGAGTGCCGGGGCCTCAACCGCATCACCCGCCGCGTCGCTACGTCGCAACGCTGCCGCGATGCGCGCCCTGAGCTCATGCACCCCGAACGGCTTGGTGATGTAGTCATCGGCACCGAGCTCAAGGCCCAGCACCTTGTCGATCTCTTCCCCCTTGGCGGTGAGCATCAAAATCGGCACCAGGCGGTTTTCCTGACGCAGCTTGCGGCAGACATCGTAACCGTTGACCTCGGGCATCATCACGTCGAGTAGCACCAGATCGGGCCGATGTTCTGCGAACATCTCGAGAGCCTCGGCACCGTTGCCTGCGGCAACAACCCGGTACCCTTCCGCCTCGAGAGTGTCGATCAGCCCCTCGCGTAGGTTCTTATCATCCTCGGCGATCAACAGCGTCTTACGCTTCATGAGGTTCCCCCTTATCGGGTAATTCGATTTCAAAGCAGCTGCCCTGAGGCTGAGCCAGGAAACGCAACTCCCCCCCCAGGTCGCGCATCAGCTGCCGGGAGATGGTCAGCCCGAGCCCGCTTCCGGGGTGACGAGCGGTCAGGGAGTCGTCGACCCGGTGGAACTTGTCAAATATCTTCTCCCACTGACCCTCCGGCACCCCTGCGCCCCGGTCACACACGCGAAGGGTCACTACCGGCCCACTGCGTGCCGTCAGGACTTGGAGATAGTGCCCTTCCGCGGCATACTTGAGCGCGTTATCGAGCAGGTTGAGCAGCGTCTGCTCAAGCGCGTCGCGGTCGGTGCTCACCACCAGCGGCTCATCACTGAGCTGCAGGTCGATCTGCATGCCGGACTCGACCAACCTCTGCTGCTGGCGCGCCATGACATCTCGCACCAGCTGGTTAAGATCACAGGCCTGACGTTGATACTGTTTGCGCCCCTGCTCAATCCGCCCGAAATCGAGCACATTGTTCACCAACCGGGTGAGGCGCTGAGCTTCACTGTTGATGACCTCGAGGTAGCGCCTGCTCCGCTGATCGGCGGGAGCATGTTCACC
>PKUI01000004.1 GCA_002869605.1 Desulfuromonas sp.
CGGTATATACAACGGTCCGTGCGCGATTAGCTCAGCTGGATAGAGCGCTGCCCTCCGGAGGCAGAGGTCATAGGTTCGAATCCTATATCGCGCGCCATTTAAAACCAAAGGGTTATGACTGTTAAGGGTCGTAACCCTTTTTTTTGACCGGAGCCAACATGTCGAGCCACCGCTACCCGATCCCCGCCCGGCGCTTCCGCTGCGAAATCGAGGTGCAGCGCAGCCGCTTCATCGCCACCGCACAGGAAGTAACCAGTCAGGAAGACGCCCAAGCCTTTATCACCGAAATCAAGCATGAGTTCCCCGACGCCAACCACAACTGCTGGGCCTACCTGGTCGGACCACCCGGCAGTTCGGATCGCATCGGACTCAGCGACGACGGCGAGCCGCATGGCGTCGCCGGCAAACCGATGCTCACCGCACTGCAACACAGCAACCTTGGCGACACGGCGATAGTGGTTACGCGCTATTTCGGAGGGATCAAGCTCGGCAAGGGGGGGATGGTCAAGGCCTACACGGCCGCGGTGCAGGCCGCCCTCGAGCAGCTGCCACGTAGCACACGTGTTACCTGGATTGAACTGCGCACGCACTGCGATTACGCGCTACTCAAACTACTGGAGCGACGCCTGGCGGAGTTCGAATGCGAACAGCTCGGCTGCGACTACGCCGACCGGGTTACCCTGCACCTGCGCCTGCCGGAAGAGCGCCTGCGCGGTTTCGAGACCATGTTCAGCAACCTGACCGCAGGCCAGGGAGACATCGACATCGACGCGTGAAGCGTAGCGCTGGATCAGCTCCGTCTCCACACCCCCTTCATCGCCCCCCGAGATAACGCGCCGCGTACCAGACCAGCATGACCAGCGCCACCACCGGCAGCGCGGGGATAAACAGCCCGCTGGCCTGGGCCAGGAGCATCGCCAGCAGCAGCGCCATCACCGACACCGGCAGGTAATGGCCAATCTGCCCCGCTTGCGCGACCAGCTCACCGCTGGCGCCGAGGAGATTGTCGTTCACCCCGTGGCGCCGGGCCACGATGGCGAAAAAGACCACCATGATCCAATCGGAGATTCCGAACACCGGCACCAGTAGGGGCTGCCCCGGGAAGGCGAGCTTGACCAAGATCATGTCGACCAGCGGCGGCGGACCGCTAGGTGCCCGGTAGTACTCCTCGATCACGCGGCTGAAGAAAGCGGTCGGCCCGTAGAGCCAGCTGCTAAAATCGGCCAGGGTCATCACCAGGCAGACCGGCACCACCTCCCACAGGCGATGGACATAGCGGGCCAGGGCGGCGCCGACCAGGTTGGCCGTAAGCATCAGCAGCCCCGACTTGAGGGCCTCCAGCAGCGGCAGCCAGCCGACCGCGGGCGAGAGTTGGTTAACAAGCCAGATCGCCGCCGCCAAAGCCCCCCCCCAGAAAAGGTAAAAGACGCGCCCACGTTCCTCGGGATGCAGCCGCAGCGCCGGCAGCAGCAGCTGCGCCGCAACAAACAGTTGTAGGCTGACAAACAGCAGCGCCCACCATGGCCCCTGCGGAGTTAACAGCTGACCGAACGACCAAAGCGCAAACAGCACCCCGCTCCAGGCCAGGTGGCTGGCGATCAGCAGCCCGAGCATGCGCCGATTGGTAGGGCTGAAGGTGGCGATGGTACGTAAAGGCATAGGCTACTTGATGTGGCACCCGGAGCAGGAGGTCGGGGCGTGATCCGCCATGTCACGGTGACAGCCGCGACACAGCCCGTGCCCTTCCACCTTGTCGATCTCGATAGGCTGCGGCGGGTCAGTGGGATGACAGGAGCTACAGGAAAAATCCTGGACATGGGCCGGGTGGTCGAACGTCACCGTCCCCTGCGACGCCGGGTAGGTCACTACCCCAGGAGCGTTGACAGCGGCCTTCACCTCCTGCTTGACCTCTTCCACGGTCTGCGACACCGAGGTGGCGACCTCCTTGCTGGCAGCCACGGCCTGATCTTTAACCGCCACCGCTTGATCCTTGACCGCAACCGCTTCCTCGCCAGCCTTTTTAACCGTCTCGGAGACGACCTCGCGGGTGCCCGCGGCAATCTGGCCAAGACCTTCGGCCACCTGGCTGGCCCCCTTGCTCAACGAACCTTCAGGTTTGGAAACCGGCGACTGCGCTGTTGTCGGCGCATCGGCTTCCTGCGAGCAGGCAACCATGAAACATAGCGTCATCAGAAGAGCCAAAACCGTCAAAATCGAGCGCATGAAGGACTCCTTTGCGAGTGAGTTAGTAAAACGCCATCAACATTAGCATTTCAAAACACGATTGTCAGCGCCAGGGGAAAGTAAAAACCCCGTCCGTAAGCGGACGGGGTTTTTGTTTGCTAAGCCTGCGCAACTCAATCGAACGGCAGATACGCCACCTTGACAATTTCCAACTCGCTGCGACCACCGGGGGTCGCAAATGTCACCTCGTCCCCTTCATGCTTGCCGAGCAGCGCCTTGCCGATCGGCGACACCCAGCTCACGTAGCCGCGCTTCGGGTCGTATTCGTCCTCGCCGACGATGCAGTAGGTTTTCGCCTCCCCCTCCTCGTTCTCCACCGTCACCGTGCAGCCGAACAGCACCCGGTCTCCGGCAACTTCTGCCTGAGAGACCGGATCGACCACCGTGGCGCTCTCGAGGCGTTTCTGAAGAAAGCGGATGCGCCCATCGTACTGGCGCAGCTTGCGTTTGGCGTAGTGATAGTCGGCGTTCTCGCTACGATCGCCAAGGGAAGCCGCCCAGGAGACGGTTTCCACCATCTCGGGGCGCAGTTTATACAGCAGCTCCTTGAGCTCGGCGCGCAAACGCTGCTCGCAGGCCGGGGTCATGTAGACCGGCTTGGGGGCTTTTTGTTTATCCTTGTTCATCACTCTTCTCTTCCAGATGGGTCAGTGCAAAAGGTGCAGACAGACTACTTCCCTTTGCGCTTGAAGGGCGGCTTCCTTTGCCCCTGTTTGCCCCTGAAGGGGGGGCGTTTCGCATGCTTGCCGGGACGACTGTCGCCCGGTCCGTTATCCGGTTTGAGCTTAAGCTGCTGGCCGCAGACCCACACCGACTGCAGGTGACGGAAGGCCTCTGGCGAGAGCGATTGCGGCAGGTCGACAAGGCTGAAATCGGGATAGATCTTAATCGCGCCGATGTCACGACTGCTGAGCTGGGCCTCATTGGTGATCGCGCCGACGATATGCCGCGGCTCCACGTCGTGGATACGTCCGACCTCGATCCGGTAGCGCTGCATGCCGGCCTCGCCCACCGGCTTGCCGCGACGCTTGTCGGCGCCTTCATTTGCGGGACGCTCCGGCACGACCGCTTCGGGCAGCTCCAGCGGGCGTTCCTTCTGCGCCAGGTAGGCAAGAGTGGCGGCGATGCGCCGGAAACCGACATCGTACTCATCCTGGTAACTGTCGATCAACTCCTCGAAAAACTCCAGCTCCTGCGCCTCCATCGCCTCGGAGATCTGCTCCTTGAACAGGCCGATACGCCGATCGGTAATATCCTTGCGGCTCGGCAGGCTCAAGGGCTTGATCGGCTGGCGAGTCGCCTGCTCGATGGCATTGAGCATGCGTCGTTCGCGCGGCGCGACAAACAGGATCGCCTTCCCCTCGCGGCCGGCCCTGCCGGTACGACCGATCCGGTGCACGTAGGCCTCGGTGTCGTAAGGGATGTCGTAATTGACCACGTGACTGATACGCTTCACATCGAGGCCACGGGCGGCCACATCGGTCGCCACCACGATATCGAGAGCCCCCTTCTTGAGCCGTTCGATGGTTTTCTCGCGCATCGCCTGGGTCATGTCGCCATTGAGCGGTGCGCTTGAAAAACCGCGCGCCTCGAGCTTTTCGGCCAGATCAATGGTCGCCAGCTTGGTGCGCGCGAAGATGATCATGGCGTCGATTTCTTCGGCTTCAAGGATGCGGGTCAGGGCATCGAGCTTGTGCAGCCCCTTGACCTGCCAGTACCACTGCGAGATGGTCTCGACCGTCGAAGTCTTGCTCTTGATACGGATCTCGACCGGATCGCGCAGGTGACGCCGGGCGATGCGCAGCACCTCCTTCGGCATGGTCGCGGAAAACAGCGCGGTCTGCCTATCCTCCGGGGTATGCTCGAGGATCTGCTCGACCTCCTCGACAAAGCCCATCTTGAGCATCTCGTCGGCCTCGTCGATCACCACGCAGGAGAGCCGGTCGAGACGCAGGGTGCCACGCCGCAGGTGGTCCTGGATACGCCCCGGGGTACCGACTACCGCCTGCACGCCGCGCTGCAGTTGGCGCAGTTGCTGAAGCATATTCTGCCCACCGTAGACCGGCAGCACCTGGAACCCCTTGAGGTGCCGGGCATAGGTCTGCATCGCCTCGGCAACCTGCAGCGCCAGCTCGCGGGTCGGCGTCAGCACCAGGATCTGCGGATACTTATTCTTCGGATCGAGACGGCTGAGCAGCGGCAGCGAGAAGGCCGCGGTCTTGCCGGTGCCGGTCTGGGCCTGGCCGAGCAGGTCGCGACCTTCCAGCAAGGGGGGAATGCTCTGGGCCTGAATCGGCGAGGGGCTCTCATAGCCAACCTCGTCGATCACCTTGTAAATAGCCGGAGCCAACGACAGCTCGGCAAAACTACCGACAGCGTTGTCTTCAGACATGGTGTTCTCAAAGGTGGTGGGGGCGGCGCATTATACAGACATAGTGC
>PKUI01000202.1 GCA_002869605.1 Desulfuromonas sp.
GTAGACGGTGTTCTCATGCTTTTCCTTGGCGCGTTCGAGGTAATCTTCCAGTGAGGTATGTTCGCAGTCGTCGGTGGTGCGGTAGAGGATCTGCGTCTTAACCTTGTCAAAGAACTTCTCGTCGCGCATCGCCCCGTACTTGACGAACGGGTGGATGTCCTGCCACACCGGGATAAAGCTTTCGCGTTCCTTGGCCAGTTCGACCACCTTGGTGGCGACGCGCCCGGCGAGTACCTCGTTGATCTTGCGTACCTGCGGTTCGTTCTGCAGGTAGGAGCGCGATACGTTGAGCGGCAGGTCGGGGGCGTCGAGGCAGCCCTGCAGCGGGGTAAGGAACTCGGGGATCAGCTCGGGGCAGTTGTCGGAGACGAACACCTGGTTGCAGAACAGCTTGATGTGGCTCTTGCTGACGTCGAACTCGGTGGTCAGCTTCGGGAAGTAGACGATCCCCTTGAGGTTGAAGGGGAAGTCGATATTCAGGTGGATCCAGAACAGCGGCTCGGCGGCAAAAGGGTAGAGTTTTTTGTAGAATTCCTTGTATTCCTCGTCGCTGACTTCGCTCGGCGATTTGGTCCAGAGCGGACTCTGGTCGTTGATCACCTCGTCTTCGAGCTTGATCGCCACCGGCAGGAAGTTGCAGTAACGGGTCAGCACCTCGCGGACCCGGTTCGGTTCAAGAAACTCCTTCTCGTCTTCGGCCAGATGCAGCACAATCTCGGTGCCGCGCTGCGGCAGGTCGATCTCTTCAAGTTCGTAGGCGGTGCTGCCGGCACAGCTCCAGTGGGCGCCGACGGTATCGGTCTGGTAGGATTGGGTGCGGATCTCGACCTTGTCGGAGACCATGAAGGCGCTGTAGAAGCCGAGTCCGAAGTGGCCGATGATCTGTTGTTCCTTCTCGTCCTGCTTGTACTTTTCGATGAACTCTTCGGCGGAGGAGAAGGCGATCTGGTTGATGTACTTGCGTACTTCTTCGACGGTCATGCCGATACCGTTATCAACGACGCTCAGGGTGCCGGCTTCCTTGTCGAGCTTGATCTGCACGGTGTACTCGTCGGCGATTTTCAAGCCTTCGGTGAGGTTGATATGTTGAAGCTTGTGAATCGCATCGACGGCGTTGCTGACCAGCTCGCGCAGGAAGATCTCCTTGTCGCTGTAGAGCCACTTCTTGATAATCGGGAAGATGTTCTCGGTATGGATGGAGATGGTACCGGTTTCGGTCTTGGCTTGCGTATCGGACATATGGAAAACCTCGCTTTGATTGATGTTTAAACGATCACTAGCGCTGGCAAGTTAGTCAGTGGCAGTGGCTTTGTCAAGGGTGCCTGGCATGTTGGGGGCACATCAATGCTCAGGTAGGAGTTTTCATTGCCGAAGGTTCGAGGTATGATAACCGTTTTTGGGGGGAGATGTGATGCAGAGATATTTTCGTCTGACGGTCCTACTGTTGTTTCTGCTTGTTGGTATGGCGTGTCGTTTTGAAGCGCCAGCCTTTCTCGAGCGGCTTGCCTTTTCCCTCGAGGACTTCAAATTCTCATTCCGTTCGGCGCTTGATCAGGAACCGGCGTCTCCTGACAATATTGTTATTGTTGCCGTCGATGAGCAGAGCATCAACCGCATCGGGCGCTGGCCCTGGAGTCATCGGACCTTCGCCAAGCTGATCGACAATCTCGCCGAAGCGCGTCTGGTCGGGCTCGACATGGTGTTCGCCGATCCTACTGACCCGGCCAGTGATCAGGTGCTGGCCGATGCCATCTACGAGAATGACAATGTCATTGCCGGCTTCTTTTTTCGTGGCAAGGCGACCGAATGGACCAGCCTGGCCGACCTTGACCAGCTCGCCGAATGGGCCTACCGGGATGTGACAGCGCTCGACGAGGTGGTCGGTATCAAGGAGTACCCGTTCGTCGAGACCAACCTGGTCGAAATCGGCGAAAGCGCCCTGGCCGGCGGGGCTTTCAACGGCGAACCGGATCTCGACGGGCTCTATCGCAACTACCCGATTGCCAACATCCATAAGGGCTATATTGTCCCCTCCCTGGCGATCCAGATGTGTCGCTATCATCTTGATCGAGAGCCGTCCCTGGTGCTCGACAAGAACGGCATCGTCGACTTCACCCTGGATGACATCAGGCTGAACGAGCAACGTCTGCGCCTTAATTACGGACGGCTGCAGGACGCCCGCTTTATTTCTGCCAGTGATGTTCTCGACGGCACCATCCCCCCTGAGTTTTTCGAGGACCGCCTGGTGCTGGTCGGGGTGACCGAGGTTGGCTTGTTCGACCTGCGCCCGACCCCATTCAACCCGGTAACGCCAGGGGTCTGGATCCACTACACCGCGCTTGTGAACCTGATGAACAACTCCTTCTTGAGCTCTCCGCCCTGGGTCGACCTGCTGCTTCTGCTCGCAGGGCTGTTGCTGGCCTGGCTGGTCGGGCGCCAGAAGAAGGTCAGTCTGCGCGTGGTTGCCTACGTGGCTATCCTCGCAGGGATCTGGGGTGCCGCGAACCTGCTTCTGATCACTTCGAACCTGTGGGTTCGGGAGTTTTCGATTCTCTGGCCGACCGGGTTTTTCATTCTGTTTGTCGAGGTGCACACCTTCCTGAATACCGAGAAGCGGGCCGGGGAACTGCGTCGGGCTTTTTCGGCCTACGTCTCTCCGGATGTGGTCAAGGAAATCATCGACAACCCGGAGAGTTGTGAACTGGGAGGAGTGGAGCGGGAAATTACTATTCTCTTTTCGGATATCCGTGGATTTACCAGCCTCTCGGAGCAGGTCAGTGCCACGCAGCTGGTGCAGATGCTTAACCGGGTGCACGGTCCGATGACCCAGCTAGTGCTGGATCATCGCGGCATGCTCGACAAGTATATCGGTGATGCCATGATGGCTCTGTTCAACACCCCGGTGGATCTGCCTGACCACCCCGAGCAGAGTGTTCGCGCCGCGTTGCAGATGCTTGAACTGTTGAAGTCGGTCAATCGGGAGTTCGAGGCGGAGGGGCTTCCCCAGATCGATATGGGGGTGGGGATCAATACCGGGGCCTGCATTGTCGGCAATGTCGGTTCGCAGGTCCGTTTTGATTACACGGCGATTGGTGATGCGGTGAACCTTGCCGCGCGGCTCGAGGGGTTATGCAAGCGTTATGGGGTGAAGTTGATCATCAGTGAGTTCACCCGCGCGCAGCTCTCGGAGACTATCCTTGTACGTCCGCTTGATCGTGTGCGCGTCAAGGGGAAGCAGCAGCCGGTGACCATCTATCATGCCCTGAACACCAGCCCTGAGAACACGGCATTGTGCGAACGGTTCAACGTGGCCCTGGAGCGTTACTTTGTTGGAGATTTTCGGGAGGCTTTATCCCAATTTGAAAGCCTCGCTACCGAATACGATGATCCGGCGGCGAGGCTCTTTAAGGAACGTTGTCAGGACTACCTGGATGATCCGCCCGGTGCCGAGTGGGACGGGGTATGGACCTTGACCAGCAAGTAAATCAGTGCGGACCGAGGGTCGAGAGCGCCTCATCGATCCAGTCCGGGACCGCTGAAACCCAGGCGTCACTACCTTGAATGATCAGTGCCATGCCGGCTTCGAGGTCGATTTTCTCCACCGCCTCGAAGTCACCTGCGGCCATCAGCCTCTTTGATTCCTCGAACTGGGCTTCCATCTGTTCAATGGACTTCTCGAAGTCCTGGCGCATCTCTTCCTGTTGCTCCTTGAATTGTTCTTCCATGGTCAGCGGCTTGCGCTTACGCAAGGGGCCGGTTGAACTGCTGACTTCGACCTTCCCTTCGGTTACGCCAACTTCAAGTCGTCCTTCCTTGGAGCGTACCGCGAAGCGGGTGCCACGGACCCCCATGGTGACAGTGCCGCTGGTGACTTCAAAGCCGCGGAGCTCTCCCCGCTTACGGATGTCGAACAGCACCGTGCCATTAGCGACCTCCATGGTCTGGAGTCCTTTAACCTCGAGGATGGAGTTTTCCTGAACCACGACCCGGTTGCCGTCGATAAACAGCACGTCGGCTTGAGATCCCCTTTTAGTTGCAACCGTGTCCCCTTGCTGCAGTTGGGTGCCGGGGTCCTTGACCCGTTTGCCGCGGGCGCTTCCGGCGCTGTAGTGCAGGACCTTCCCTTCGGTGTGCGCGATCTGACCCATCTGGTCGGTCGCATAAGCGGGCAGGGCGAATAATATCAGACTTAGTGTCAGTGCGAACTTGGACATGGGGCCTCCAGGTCAATCGAGATCAAACGTTGTGCGGTCATTAATTATCCAGTGGGCGCTTACAGGGGCATCACCTCGGGTGTTACCTCTTTGAACTGTGGCATCTCCATGCCGACACTGGCGTTGATGTAGGTCGGGTCGCAGATGACGTAGCGTTTGCCGCCCACCGTAACGCCGGTGCCGGTGACCTAGGCGTTGAAGCGGACCGCGGTGGCTATGTGGTTCGGGTATTTCACCGCTACCACGTCGAGGCCGGTGAGCCGCTTCACCAGGTAGCTGAAGAGGATCGAACGGTCTTCGCAGTCGCAGTAGGGGAAGCGCAGGGTCTCTTCGACGAACAGGTATTTCTCATGGCCGAACTGCTGGTGGTCGGTCTTGTATTCGAATGCAGTCTGGACAAAGCGCAACAGCAGGTTGACGGCGTCCCTTTCCGAGCGTCCTTTGATGAGTGGTGTCAGGGCCGAC
>PKUI01000145.1 GCA_002869605.1 Desulfuromonas sp.
AATTTGGAATGCACTTACGAAAGCATTTTTCAACATCACAAAGTCTCGAGGGAGCTCTCTGGCCATCAACACCTGAAGATAGTCGACCCCCATATTCCTGCTGAACTCTGCCAGACCGGCAAAAACGTTCGCAACAACTCCTCCGCCAAGGGTTAACGTCAAGGCATTGGTTAGATGGGCGTTAACGCGCTTGGTTTTCAATAAATGATGTGCGCTCCCAACGCCAATCCCTATAAGAATGATCGGCAAAACGGAGAAAGAGTCGGTGGAGAGGGTCGTGATTACCCATAGGGCAGTTGCCAAGACGAGCGCAAGGAGGCGTACAGCATATAACTTTGTAACCAATGCCATGTTTTCGTTGTAACGATGAGCTAGTTGAGGTTTGAAGTGCCAATGGTGCCAATGATGAGAGTTAAACGTTCCGATCGCCTTCATAATCCTCACCTCACTTTCATATAAAACGGGCCGCCATAATAATTTCAAGATGGCAGCCCGGCTGTCTGTAAGGTCAGGTTGTTAGATCCGTGGCTTTGCGTCCTCAAGTCTCCCTGAGTTTGCCCTTTCATCAGTGAATGGGTCTTAACTCAACTTTGACACTCAAGTATGCCTTGTCAATTCATATGCAACGAGCTTGCCGTTTTTTTGGTCTTGTCAAATGCCTATTAATGCAACGGGTTGTTTTGTGCTTGTCTTGGGGGGAACGGTGCCCAAGTTGGGCTTTGTCGGTACATCGAATCAGGTGTTCTGGGTACGGTTTCTGGCGGTGCTTCAGGAGTATGGATCTATGGGTTACATCCCTTGTCGCGAATGAGCGAAAGACAAAAAGGGAGACTCGATTTAGAGTCTCCCTTTTTCGTGTTACCTATGAAGAACGTCCGGGGGATTAATCCCAGCTGTCAACTTTCATAGTGCCGTTGTCCGCCAGGTTTTGCTGCATCTTGTAAACCTTGGACAGGATCTGTGGCTCGTGGCCGACGCCCTTGGCCAGGCACTCGCGGCTGGCCATGTCGAAGTAATCCTGCAGGATCGGCTTGTAGTCGGGGTGCGCGCACTTGTCGATGATCTCCTGGGCGCGGTCACGCGGGCAGAGCCCACGAAGGTCGGCCAGGCCCTGCTCGGTGACCAGTACGTCCAGGTCGTGCTCGGTGTGGTCGACGTGGGTGACCTTTGGCACCACGCAGGTGATGCCGGTTGGGTCGGTCTTGCTCGGTCGCGCCGAGGGTGAATGCATGATCGACAGGAAGGCGTTGCGCAGGAAGTCTCCCGAGCCGCCGATGCCGTTGATCATGCGGGTGCCGCCGACCAGGGTCGAGTTGGCGTGGGCGTAGATGTCGAACTCGACCGGGGTGTTCATGGCGATGCAGCCGAGTCGCCGGATCGGTTCCGGGGCATTGGCGATCGACAGGGGACGCAGCACGATCTTGTCGGCATATTTCTCCATGTTGTCGAAGAAACGGGGGAAGCCGGGGGTTTCCGAGAGCGACAGCGAACAGGACGAGGCGTAGTCGAGGCGTCCCGAATCGAACAGATCGAGCATGGTGTCCTGCAGCACTTCCGTGTAGACGCTCAGATTGTAGAAGGGGCCCTTGGCCAGACCGCCGACTACGGCGTTGGCGATGGAGCCGACACCCGATTGCAGCGGCAGCAGGTTTTTTGGCAGGCGGCCGGCTTTGACCTCGGCGGAGAAAAAGTCGAGGATATGCGCGGCGATCGCTTCGGAGGTGTCATCCATGTCGCTGAACGCCCGCCCCTTGTCGCGATACTTCGATTCGACCACGGCAATCACCTTGTTCGGGTCACACGGGAGGTAGGTGGTGCCGATGCGGGTGCTGGCCTCGGTGATCGGGAACACCTGGCGATGCGGAGGGTCTTGGGCGACGACGATGTCGTGCATCCCTTCGAACGAAGGCTGTCCGGTGTTGACCTCGAGAATAATCTTGTCGGCGATCTGCAGGATTTCCGGCACAACGCCACAGGAAGCACTCAAAACCAGGCCCCCGTCTTCGTTTACTGCCGAGACCTCGATGATCGCGATATCGATCTTGCCCTTACCGGTTTCGTCCTTGGTATAGAAACCGTAGGCCAGATCCTGGGCAAACATCGACAGGTGGCGGTCGCCCATGCGGATCTTGCCGGTGTTGATCCCCTTGGCAATGTCCTTTCCGGTCTGGTAGGGCCAGCGGCGGTCGATCATGTCGAGGCTCGCCCAGCGGTTTTCTGTTTCAACCCCGACTGAAGCGCCGATGAACAGGTTGAACTTCAGCTTGCCCTGCAGGTTATTTTTTTCAACGTGGTCTGCCAGGGCGATCGGGATCGCCTTCGGGTAGCCGGCCGGTGTGAAACCGGACCAGCCGAGGTTCATGCCGTTCTTGAAATAGTCGAGGGTCTCCTCAACCGGAACAACTATCTTCAACAAGTCTTTGCAGCGTACGCGTTCTGCCAGGGTAGACATAAACATAGGTCATCTCTCCTTGATCTTTGATAATGCCCAGTGGGCGATGCATATAAATGAAGCGGGTGTTACAAGGAAAGCGGGTGTTGCAAGGTTTTTCGGAGGGGTGATTCTGCGACGTCGAAACAAGGCGTCGGGGAACATTCTCCATTCCGCCGTTTTCCATTCTTGGTATTTTGTATACGATATGATAGGAGAAGATGTCAAACAGTAATGTTATTTATTACCATTAATGGGATAAGCTACCCTTGTTTTACGGATTTGAAGGGCATCGGAGAGGGATCTTGGGGGTGGGGGAGCTTTCAGTGCAGGACATGGAGCGGAAAGCAAAAGGCCACCTCGGGTAGGTGGCCTAACTATTTGGAGTAGGTCGTGGCGACAGCTGGTCTTACCCTTGTATCTTGGTCCATGCCTCATTGAAGCTTTCAATCCCCAGGTTGACCTTGTCTCCCAGTAGGAGGATTGTGCCGATACACACGGCGATGATGAGCGCGATAAGCACTCCGTATTCAACAGCGGAAGCTCCGCTGTCGCTGTCAACAATGTCCCTTGTCCAGGTTCGGAGGTGCCGCATGGATTTCCCCCCTCTCGTTCTATCTTGCGCGTAATAGTGTTGGGGCAGGATCGCGAGCGTTCTCACTTCGACAAGTGCTGATCAACGACGCAATGGGGGCATTTAGGGTCCTTGGTAATAAAATAATCCATACATTCGTCGTAGAGAAGCTGTTCATCGGCTTCAGCGTTCAAATCTTTTGCGTGCTGTTTGCAATGAACTTCATAGCGCTCATAGATGGCGTTGACTCGAGCCCTCTCCGCACCAGACATACATGCAGACAGCATTAACGTAAGTAGGAGGCATCCGATAACTTTCTTCATTTTTGCGTACCCTTTCTGCGATCCACACCCCTTAAGTACAGCGTAGCATTAGTGTTGCCCAATGCAACGGGGCTCGTAGGTGCCTGCTTGTGTAGATGATATGAAACGGGCAGCCGTAAGCTTCTGTGGAGGCTGTATTGCGGCTACCATGCGGCACTTAAAGGAGGGTATATCTGAAAAGCAAAAAGGCCACCTCGGGAAGGTGGCCTTTTCGGTTTGCAATGGTTGTTCTACATCACGCCAATTCGTCTACAGCCACGCGGTAGCGAGGGTCCTCTATCACGTTGACTTCAATCATACTGCCAGCGTTTTTGAGTAGATTGCGACATTCGGAGCTCAGGTGTTTAAGGCGTAGTTTCTTGCCCTGGTTCAGGTATCGTTCGGTCAGGCTGTTAATCGCTTCAAGTCCCGAATGATCACAGACACGTGAGCTGCGGAAATCAATCACCACCTCTTCGGGGTCCTCACTGGGTTCGAATTGTTCATGGAAAGAGCGCGCCGAGCCGAAAAAGAGTGGGCCATTGAGGTAATACGTCTTGACTCCGTTGTCAAGTTCGACCCGGGTGTATATGCGCCGTGCATTTTGCCATGCAAAGACCAGCGCCGAGACAATGACACCGACTGCGACCGCGATCGCCAGGTCGGTTAAGACAGTCACTGCCGAAACCAGCACCAGCACCAGGGCATCTGTCCATGGAATCTTGTGAAGGATGCGCAGGCTTGACCAGGCAAAGGTGCCCACGACCACCATAAACATCACGCCTGTCAGGGCGGCGAGGGGAATCATCTCGATAAACTTTGAGGTAAAGACAATAAACACCAAAAGGAACAGTGCGGCTGAAATGCCAGAGAGCCTTCCGCGCCCCCCGGAATTAACATTGATAATGCTTTGGCCGATCATTGCACAGCCACCCATGCCTCCGAAAAAGCCCGTAAAAACATTTGCGAGGCCCTGGCCGATACACTCTTTGTTGCCGCGTCCTCGGGTTTCAGTGATTTCATCGATTAAGGTCAGGGTCATGAGTGATTCAATTAAACCTATGGCGGCAAGGATGATGGCATAGGGGAGAATAATCCATAGATTTTCCAGGGTCGGCTGAACCATCGGGATGTGGAAGCTGGGGAGCCCCCCGGCGACTGACGCCAGATCCCCGACCGTGCGCGTGTCCAGGCTAAAGCCGTGAACCAGAGCGGTAACAACAATGATCGCGGCCAGGGCCGAAGGGAAGGCCATGGTCAGTTTGGGTAAAAAATAGATGATGGCCATGGTCAGGGCCACAAGGGCTAACATCAGAAAAAGTTCTCCCCCCCACATCCACTGCATCGTGCCAGCGTTGTC
>PKUI01000069.1 GCA_002869605.1 Desulfuromonas sp.
GCGATCGACGTGATCGACGAGGTCGGTGCCGCTGCCCGTCTGGCCAAGAAGCCGCGACGCCAGATCCGGGTCAGCGATATCGAGGCGACTGTGGCTCATATCGCACGGATCCCGAGCCGCCAGGTCAGTGCCAGTGACCGCAATCGGCTCAAGAGTCTCGAGCGTGACCTCAAACGGGTGGTGTTCGGCCAGGATCAGGCGCTGGAAAATCTCAGCCGTGCGATCCTGCGTAGCCGCGCCGGGCTCGGCTCTCCCGATCGACCGGTCGGCTCATTCCTGTTTACCGGCCCGACCGGTGTCGGCAAGACTGAGGCGGCCAAGCAGCTGGCGGCCCAGATGGGCATCGCTTTTTTGCGTTTCGACATGAGCGAATACATGGAGAAACACTCGGTGGCACGTCTGATCGGTTCTCCCCCGGGCTACGTCGGTTTCGAGCAGGGGGGGCTGATGACCGAGGCGGTAACCAAGCAGCCGCACGCCGTGTTGCTGCTCGATGAGATCGAGAAGGCCCATCCCGACCTGTTCAATATTCTGTTGCAGGTGATGGATCACGGCACCCTGACCGACAACAACGGCAAACAGGCCGATTTTCGCAACGTGGTGCTGATCATGACCAGCAACGTCGGGGCCCGTGAGATGAGCAGCACTCCGATCGGTTTCGAGTCGCTGCCGACGGCGACCCCCGGCAACGCGGTGGAAAAGACCTTCTCCCCCGAGTTCCGCAATCGTCTCGACGCGGTGATCGCTTTCCGGCCACTCGATGCCAAGGTGATGCTCAAAGTGGTCGACAAGTTTGTCGACGAGTTGCGCGAAAGGTTGGTCGAGAAGAACGTGCAGCTGGTACTGTCGGCGGCGGCAAGGCGCTACCTCGGCGACAAGGGATTTGATCCGCTGTTCGGGGCTCGTCCCCTTGCCCGCCTGGTGGAGAACGAGCTGAATGACGTCATCGCACGCGAGGTTCTGTTCGGCGAGTTGCGCGGTGGCGGTGAAGTGCGGATCGGTCTCTCCCGCAAACAGCTGACCTTCAGCTACATCCCTGTTTCGTCCTGACGAGGTCCCCTGTGCCGGTTTTTCGGCTGAACGACGAGTTGATCTTTCCCCATCCTGAGCAGGCCGATGCCAGTGGTCTGCTCGCGGTCGGTGGCGACCTCTCGCCTGCGCGTATCCTGTTCGCCTACACCATCGGTGTTTTTCCCTGGTTTAACGACGGTGAACCGATCCTCTGGTGGTCGCCCGATCCACGCTTCGTACTCGAGCCGGAGAGCTTTCACTGTTCGCGCTCACTGCGTAAGACTATGCGACAGGAGCGCTACCGGGTGAGCTGTGACAGCGCCTTTGAAAACGTGCTGTTCGGTTGCGCTTCGACGCCACGCCATGGACAGAAAGGGACCTGGCTCGGCCCGGCTATGCGAACCGCTTATACGGACCTGTTTCAACTCGGTTATGCGCATTCGGTGGAGGTTTGGGAGGGGCATGAACTAGTGGGGGGACTTTACGGGCTGGCGCTGGGACGCTGTTTTTTTGGCGAGTCGATGTTTTCGTGGCGGCGGGACGCTTCGAAGGTGGCTCTGGCGTGGTTGGTTGAACAGCTCTGGACGCTTGGTTTTACCCTGGTCGACTGTCAGATGCCGACTGCGCATCTTGCCTCCCTCGGTGGGTTCGGGTTGCCACGAGATGCGTACATGGAGCGCCTGGTCGCTGCCGGGATTGAACCGGGGAAGATCCCCGATCCGCCGGAATTCATACCGCGTAAAGAACCTCTGATTGCGGCGCGACCGTAGAACGACAAAGGCCACCCGAAACAGGTGGCCTTAATTTTTGTATTTGCCGGGACGATTTTTCAGATGGTTACCGGCTTAGGGCCTTCTTCCCGTTTCTTGTTGCGAATGTCGATCTTGATGAAGGTCTCAATGCGCTCGCGGTCCTCCTCGAGTATGTTGAGAAACTGCAGCCCTTTGGTGATCAGGTCGCTTCCTTCTTCCTGGCTGCACCAGACCACTTCGGCAAGGGCGCATATCGGTGGCTTGTCATCTTCTAGGTTGATCAGCACCAGGCAGACATCGGAGAGGGTCATGTCTGCGGTGCTGGTGAAACGCATCCCTCCGGCACTCAGGTTGACCGGGCAGGGGCGAAAATCATTGAGCGTTTTCAGTTTGCCGCCGCTGTGCAGCAGGCGTACGTTTTTTTCCCACAGCCTGCGAAGGGTACTGATTTCTCCCTCGCCTCGGGAGAACCGAAGGCCGAGGCGGATGTCAATTCGCGCCCCTGGACGCTGCTGGAAGGCCTGGAAATTGGGGCTGCAGGAAAAGCGGACCCGGTTGCCGGAGCGGTGGTCGATGAAGTCGGCGCGGAATTTGAGCACCATGCCCATGGAAACGGTTTTGAGCTCGAACGACTGGCCGCTTTCAAAGGGGTAGGGTTTTCCCTCTTTGCTGCGGTAGGGGAACTCCAGGTCGAGGGATGAACCACCGACTTCGGTGACAAAGGCGGACAAGGCCTCGAACTGCTCGGTGGGGCCGCTGCTGTCGAGACGGCGTAACAGGACTTTCTGTTCGGGTTTGAAGTAGCGGGTTAGGGACATACGGGTATTTCCTCGAGTCTGTTACATGTCATGACAGGATTCACAATCTTCGGCGACCGAAAATGCGGTGTCGCCGTCGTGGCAGGCACCACAGCTTTCACCCTGCTCCATCTGTTCCATGCTGTGGGTGGGGTTGCCGGGGACGGCGGTGAACAGGTCAGAGTGACAGTCTCCGCAGCCGAACATCTCGGTGTGAACCTCGTGGCTGAACAGCACGTTGCCGGCGTCCTCGACGGTAAAAGTTTTTTCCGGGGCGGCATGGCAGGACGCGCAATCACCTGCTACTGAAAAGGCCGTGTCACCATCATGGCACGCGCCACAGCTCTCGCCTTCTTCCATTTCAGCCATAGTACGTTGTGGGTTGCCGGGGCCGGCAATAAACAGGTCTGAATGGCAGTCGGTACAACCGAACATCTCGGTATGAAGTTCATGGCTGAACAACACTGTGCCGACCTCTGCAGTGACAATTTTCTTCTCCGGTGCAGCATGGCAGACTGTGCAATTTTCCTTGACGGTAAAGGCCCGCTGGCCGTTGTGGCAGGACCCGCAGGCCTTGCCTTGTTCCATGTCGGCCATGGTGAAGACGGGGTTTTTGCCTGTTTCGACGTTGTAGAGCCGGTTGTGGCAGGCGGTGCAGTTTTTACCGACCGCGTCGAGATGGACGTAGTGGCTGAACATCACCGTGCCGACATCGTCGGTAGGCATGTTGACCTTGTCCTCGATCCAGCGTTCAGCCAGCAGTGTGGCCGGGAGGAGCATCAGCACCAGACTGAGAATCATTACACGTTTCATATTTTGTTGGCTCCTGAAGGTTGATTCCTGGCCGGAACTTGACAGTAATCCGGCCAAATTGTCCGTATTTTGACGTTATGATTTTGCGCTAAGCGCCTTACGTCCCTGGTAGTCGTCGAGGAACTGGCGCGCAACCCGCCCGTTTAAAATGCCGCGCTGACGGGCCCAAAACAGCGCTTTCTCGCGAAGATGCCGAGTGACCCGCAGCCCGCGTCGTCGGGCGAGGTGTGACACGATCCCAAGAAACCGCTCCGGGTCATGAGGGTAAAAAGCAATAGTAATGCCGAAGCGGTCAGAAAGTGAAAGCTTTTCTGCGATAGCCTCTTCGGGATGGATTTCGCTGTCGCCGGTATTGTCGCTCATCCGTTCCGGCATCAGGTGGCGGCGGTTACTGGTTGCATAGATGAGCAGGTTGTCCGGACGTTTTTCGATGCTGCCCTCGAGCAGCGCCTTGAGACCGCGGAAGGCGCCCTCGCTTTCATCGAAGGCGAGGTCGTCGCAGAAGAGCAGGAATCGCCAGGGGAGTTCGCGCAGGGTGTCGGCGATCTCCGGCAGGTGGAACAGACCCTCTCGCGGTACCTCGATGAGCCGTAGTCCTGCAGGGGCGAACGGTTCGAGCAGCGAGCGCACCGCGGTCGATTTGCCGCAACCCCGCTCGCCCCAGAGCAGCACGTCGTTGCAGGGGTGGCCGGCGACGAACTGGGCCGTGTTGTGGCGCAGTCGTTCGAGGAGTGGGTCGAGGCCGTACAGCTCTCCGCTCTCCGGGAGGTCGGGGTGCAGCACTGGAAGCAGCATGCCGTGACTGCCCATATGCTGCCAGCGGAAGGCCATGACCTGCTCGAACATCTCGTTCTCGAGGGTGACGGTTTCGAAACGCTCTTCGAGGGCGCCCTCGGCGAGGTCCATGAGCCGTTCGATTCGCTCCAGCAGGTATTCCCAGTCGATTTCAAGTTGATGAAAGTTCATGGTCGAGGTAGTCCGTAGCTAGAGTTCTCCTGCCTGCAAAGCATAGCAGATTTCACACTGAACTGAACAGGCTTTCGCGCAGTTGCACACTGTGTTAACGTCGCGCCTGAAGGAGAAGTGAATGGATTCGCCGTTCGAGATGTTTGCCATTGTTGCTCCGGGGCTTGAACCGGAATGTTCCACGGAACTGGAGACCCTCGACGTGTCGGGGATCACGCCGCAGCGGGGAGGGGTGTCGTTTCATGGCGACCGTGCCCGGTTACAGCAGGCCAATCTCCTGCTGCGTAGTGCCAGCCGGGTGCTGGTCAGGGTCGGCGC
>PKUI01000098.1 GCA_002869605.1 Desulfuromonas sp.
ATGGCGCTCGGCAAGCTCAAGGATCCGGCCGCCGAGCACGCGCTGGTAGCGGGGCTGCAGGATACCGACTGGCGCGTGCGCATGAACGCGGCGATGGCCCTGGGGCCCCTGGGGACGGAGATCGCCGTGCCGAAGCTGCGCATCACCCTCGAGGATGACGAGCGGGTGGTGCGCGAGTGGTCGGCACGTTCGCTGGAGATGATCACCGGCGAGCGCGTGCTGTACCGCAACCAGGCCGGGGAGATGGTTCCCCCGTACAATGTCTACCACTAGAGGGAGTAAGGATTGCTGAACCTGTTGCAGATACCGCTGTTGGGTCGGCTGATGCGTTCCCGCTGGAGCTGGCGCCTGCTGCGCTGTGCGCTGCTGGTGCTGTTGCTGGCGATGATCGCCTATGGCTGGCATCATCGTGCGATCCCCGGTGTCGAGCTGCGCGACCCGCTGATGTACACCAGCGCGGCGACCTTCGGCCTGTGGGTGCTGTGGATGATGGGCGTGGTGTTTGTCGCCGCGCTGCTCGGGCGCGGCTGGTGTGTCGCCTGCCCGGTCGGTTGGATCAATGGCCTGGTGTCGCGTTTCGGGCTGCAGCGTCCGCTGCCGACGTGGCTGCGTGGCTTCGCGCCGGTGACCATTACCCTGCTGATACTGCAGCTGCTCGCCTATCTGCTCGCAATGCACCGTTTTCCCGATATCTCGTCGCGCCTGCTGGCGGCGATGCTGCTGCTGGCGGTGGCTGTCGGTCTGCTGTTTCGTCACCGCGCGTTCTGTTCGTTGTTTTGTCCCGCCGGCGCCGTCTTCGGCCTCTATGCGCGCATCGCCCCGGCACGGCTGCGGGTTGCCGACGCGGCGATCTGCGCCAGCTGTGAACGGGAGAGCTGCGTCGAGGGGGGCGAAGCCTGGCGCCGTTACAGCCTCGGTCGCGGCGTCTTCTACTGGCAGGCGCGCCAGGACGCCTGCCCGGTCGATCTCAAGGCCTCCGATATCGGCTGCGAGCCGGACTGTACCTTGTGCCTGAACTGCGTGCACAACTGCCCCTACGATAACCTCTACCTCGGGCGCTCGGCGGCTTCCGCTGCGCCACTCGGTTCCTCGGAGACCCTGTTCTTCGTGGTGCTGATCGGCCTGCTCACCGCTAACTTCAGCAAGGTCTACGTCGACCTGCGCGACGCGCTACTGTGGCTTCCGGACGCCGCGGCACGCCTGCTCGGCTGGCAGGATGCCGGTTTTTACCTGCTCGCCACGCCGTGGCTGGCGTTGCTGATGCCGCTGCTGCTGATGCTCCCCGGGCTGCTGGTCTGGCGTCTCAGCGAGACCCGGGTCGAAAGCGTCACAGAAGCGGGTGAAACGCCACCGCAACCGACGACGGTCGATGCTCCCGACACCTGGGCGCGCATCGGCCGGCTTGCGCTGCCGCTGCTGCCGACACTGCTGTCGGCGCACCTGGTGCTGGCGGTGGTCAAGCTCAACACCAAACTCGGCTACCTGCCGCTGGTGCTGGCCGACCCGAGCGGGGTACGCAGCTACCTGGCGCTGCACGTGATGCGCACTCTCGATCAGCCATCTGCGCTGCTCGCCATCGACCTGCTCAAGTGGCTGGCGCTGGCACTGCTGCTGGCCGGAATACTCTGGAGCGTGTTGCTGGCAAGGTCGCAGGCGCGTATCTTCGGACGCGGTTATCTACTCGGCGCACTGACCACGCTCGCGACCTTTTCCGGACTTTACCTGGCGACGGTGATCACATGGCTGTTTCTGCGCTGAAAACCGTTTTTTGCCTCGCGTTGATGACGCTGTTGGTGCTGCCGACGCAGGCCTGCTTCGGCCCCAAGCTCTATCTGGGACTGCCCGCCACGACGCGAGGTGCGGTGCTGGCTGAACTGGCGGCGCTTTACGTCAAGGAGAAGACCGGGGTCGAGTCGATCCTGGTACCGCTTGAGGATCACGACCCGGTCGCGGAGGTGCTCGCCGGGCGGCTCGACCTGGTCGTTGTCACGGTGGCCGATCAGCGTCTTCCCGATCTGCTCGCGGTGGCTGATGTCCCGGCGCTTCTCAGCGGACCACGGCCGCTCGAGGAGTTGCAGTTCACCACCGTTGGTCCGGCGCTGCACAAGCTGGCAGGGCTGCTCGATGTCACGACCTTCGCCGCGTTGGTTGACGATGTCGAGGCCGGCGAGCCGCCCAAGGCACGGGTGCGGCGCCTGCTGATGGAACGGGGATGGATTTGAGAGTTTTCGTAACTCAGTGCGCTCTTCTGTTTGCGTTGCTGTTGCTGGCCGCCTGTTCAACTGCGACCCCGGTGACGCCGCAAGTGCCGCAGGCCCCGCATGAGTTTTCCGGAATCCTGGTCGGTGAGACCCGCTGGCAGGGGGAGGTGATCCTCGCCGATGACGTGATTATCCCGCGCGGTAGCCGCCTGGTGATCGCCCCCGGGACCCGTATTACGGTGCGCCCGTCACTGAGTACCAAGATCGAGCCGGAGCAGCTCTCCGCGGCCACCGAGCTACTGATCCGCGGTCGTTTGGAGGCGCTCGGCAGCGACACTCAGCCGATCGAGTTCGTCATCGAGGGGGGACTCGACGATGACATTGCCTGGGCCGGCATCATCGCCGAGCAGGCCGAGTTCGTCTCCTTGGCGCATGTCCGGCTCCCCGCCGCCGAGCAGGGGGTCTGGCTGGTGGCGACCCCGGGGATGATTCACGACTGCCTGGTCCGTGGCAGCCGCTACGGCATGGTCTTTCAGAAGCCGGCCGAGCTCACGGTGAGCGGTAACCGCATCGAGGCGGGGGAGGCTGGCCTGTTCTGCTGGCTCGGGGCGAACCCGAAGTTGCTCCATAACCAGGTTGTCGGCCTGGTCGAGGAGGGGCTGTTTATCGACGCCACCAGTCATCCGACGCTGCGCGGCAATCGCATCACCGGCAATGGCATCGGCCTGGTGGCTCCGCCGCTGCTTGAAACGTCCGGCAACCGGATCTCCGGTAACCGGGTCGAGCGGATAGAACTCGGGGGGCAGCTATGAGGCCGTTGCTGGTTGTCTTGCTGCTACTGTCGAGCGTGGTTGCCGCATCGGCGCAGGAGCTGGTCTACCGTGGTGAGCAGACTCTGTGGCAGGATACGGTCTGGTCGGGTGAGGTACTGATCGACGGGGTTTTGACCGTCGCTCCGCAGGTCACCCTCGAGATCCGTCCCGGGACCACGGTCCGTTTCACCCGCTTTGACAGTAACGGTGACGGTATCGGCGAGCACGAGCTGTTCGCCCAGGGCGTGCTATTGGCAAAAGGCACGGCCGCGCAGCCGATCCGCTTCACCTCGGCGCAGCCGCAGCCGCGGCCGGGCGACTGGGGGGCGCTCAACCTCATGGCCAGTGAGGACCCTGTGAGTCGTCTCGATCACGTTGAGGTCGAATACGGTTATCGAGGGTTTCACGCGCACTTCTCCGCTGCGCAGCTAGTGAACTCGGACTTTCGCCACAACCTGCGCGGGGTGCAGTTTCAGGAGTCGACTGTGACACTGGACGGTTGCCGTATCGAGGAGAATCTCAACGGCATCCAGTTCCGCGACTCCAAGGTCACCATCGACGCGACCCGCATCGCCTGTAACTACTGGGGTTTGCGCTGCGTCTACAGCGAGGTCATGGTGCATGACAGCGAGATCCTCGACAACCTGGTTAACGGGCTGAACCTTCGTGACTCGAAGGTGATGCTCAACGGCAATCGGGTTCGCGGCAACCGCCGTGGCATCTACCTGCAGCGCTCCACTGGGGAGGCGGTTGGGAACCGAGTTGAAGCGAACAGTGAGCATGGACTATTTCTCGAGGCGTGCAGCGCCGAGGTTCACGACAATGTGGTCCGTTACAACGGTCGGGCCGGGGTCAAGTGGCTCGACTCCCGGGGGTTGCTGCGCAACAACGATTTGAGTGAAAATGGTATGTATGCCCTCTACAATGAGGGGACGAGCGATCTCGATGCGCGCTACAACTGGTGGGGGCCGCTCGAGGGGCAGCAGCTGGCGCAACGGATCTTTGCTGCGCACCAGCGCGCCGGTCTCGGGGCGGTTGACTGGTCCGAGCCGTTGTCGCAGGTGCCGAGACCCGTTGAGGGCGAATAAATTGAATGGGGAATGGGATGTTATGAGGATCTGCTTGCGTTTACTTATCGCCGCCTTGCTTGCGACGGCGCTCAACGCCTGTACGCAGGAGCCTGCAGACAAGGTGCTGCGTGTCGGATATATGAACTGTAACAGCGAGGAGGAGACTCGCGCGCGTTTTACCCCGCTGACCCGGTATCTCGAGCAGCAGCTCGGTGTGCGCCTCGAGGCGGTGCCGGTCGACACGCAGGATTTCGAGGAGCGCTACGCCGCGGGCGAGTTCGATATTACCCACACTAACTCGCTGCTCTACCTGGTGTTGCATGAGGACCACGACCTGGAACTGGTGGCGACGGAAAAGCGCGGCAACTTCGGTCCCCGCACCGCCGGGACGATCATCGTGCGCAAGGATAGCGGCATCGAGACCCTCGCCGACCTCAAGTGGAAGAGGATGATCTTCGGGCCGCAACTGGCGCCGAGCGGTTTCCTTGCCCAGTACAGCCTGATGCTCGAAAACGACTTCGACCCGGAGAAGGATTTGTCCTACTACGCTTTCCCCTCTGGATCGTTCAAGCATGAGAAGGTGATTTACGGGGTCTACTTCGGTGCCTATGATGCGGCTGCCGCGCCGGCGCTTGACCTGGAGCTGATGACCCGTGAGGGGAAGGTCGTTGCCGATGATTTCAGGGTGCTTGGGCAGAGCCGTATCTTCCCGTACTGCACCTTCGGGGTGAGCGAGCGGGTCGATCCGGAGCTGCGCGCGAAGCTGCACAAGGCGCTGGTCGAACTCGATACCGAAGCGACGGTACAGATCGGCAACGAAGAGATCGGTGTACTTAAGTCGGCGTGGATTGATGGCTTCGAGACGCTCACCGATGGTGACTACGACACCCTGCGTGAGATGGCACGGCGTGCCAATATGCCGCCCTACCAGGAGTTCTGATTGGCGATACGCAAGCTCGACAACTTTGACCTGCTGATGCTGGCGACCCTGGTCGGTCTGCTGCTCGGTATCGGCGTGCTGCTGCTCGGCGGTGATACCTCCCGGGAGCCGGGAACGGCACCTGCGTTCGAGGCGGCACTACAGCAGAAGCTGTTGCGCCAAGCCCGCTTCGAACATCTCGAGCAGCTCTACCGTCCGGTGAGCGAGGCGCTGCGGACTCAGCGTTACCCCGAGGCGCTGCTGGCACTTGACGAGATCAGTCGCAGCTACCCCGGTGAACCGCACGGACTGATGCTTAAAGGGGAGGTGCAGCTGACCATGGGGGCCGTCAATGAGGGGGTGGTGAACGTGGCCAGCGCCGTGCGCCGCGATGCCGACTACCTGGAAGAGGAAAGCCCCCTGTCTCGCCGCTCTCTGCTCGAGCAGCTGGTGATGGAAGAGCTGCCGCGCCTGCGCGAACTGTTGCGCGACAATGACCCGAGCCCGGTGCAGCTCAGGACCCTGCAAGAACTCCGTTACCTGCAGAGCCGCCTGGCGGGAGGATGTGAATAGGATGCTGCGTGGTTTCAATCGACATACGTGGCTGATCCTCGGCTCCGGACTCTCCCTCGGGTTGTTCGGTGCGCTGCTCGCAGTCTGGGGCAATCCGGTCAACTCCGGGATCTGCGTGTCGTGCTTTATCGAGAACAGCGCTGGCGCACTCGGTCTCCATGCGAACCCGCGCATGCAGTATCTGCGCCCCGAGCTGATCGGTTTCGTGCTCGGTGCCTGTGGTAGCGCCGTGGCTTTTCGCGAGTTCCGTTCGCGTGGCGGCAGCGCTCCGCTGCCGCGGCTGGTGGCCGGCGTGTTCCTGATCGTCGGTTGTGCGGTGTTTATCGGTTGCCCGATCAAGCTGTTTCTGCGCCTGACCGCCGGCGACCTGACCGCCATCGCCGGGGTCGCCGGGCTGGCCGTCGGGGTCTGGATCGGGGCGCGCGGGCTGGTCGCCGGGGTTGACCCTGGACCGGCCAAACCGCAGACCGGCGGGAGCGGGCTGCTGATTCCGGGGTTTTTCCTGCTGCTGCTCGTGCTGCTGCTGGTGCGGCCACTGTTTTTGAACTTCTCGACGCGTGGCAGCGCCGCTGAGTATGCCGCGGTCGGGGTCGCACTGCCGGTCGCACTGCTGCTCGGGGTGCTGGCCCAGCGCAGCCGCTTTTGCGTCACCGGCAGCCTGCGCGATCTGTATCTGGTCGGTTTTCGCGCGCCGCTGCTGATCGGTATGCTGAGTTTTATCGTCGGTGCGGTGCTGGTCAATCTCGCCAGTGGCCGCTTCCACCTGGCGCTCTATGGACAGCCCGGTGCGCATACCGATCAGCTATGGAATTTTGTCGGTATGTTGTTGGTCGGCTGGATCTCGGTGATGCTCGGTGGTTGTCCCTTCCGGCAGTTGATCAAGGCGGGTGAAGGGGATGCCGATGCCGGCCTGGTCGTGATCGGGATGTTTGTTGGCGGAGCGATCGTGCAATCGTGGGGGATCGCCGCCGGCGCTGACGGCGTACCGCTGCCAGGGAAGGTGGCGGTGCTGGTCGGTCTGTTGCTGTGTGTTGCGGCCACCATAGTGTTCCGTCAACGGAGCGCGTAACTCGAAGTACTTTTCAGGAGTTTTTGTGGGCATGTTGTTGAGAAATCCCGAGATCATCTGGCGGGTCGAAAAACGCCAGGAGAAAGATGTGCTGGCAGCGCTCGATGCCGGCGAATCCGCGGATGACCGTGGCACCGTGACCCTGATTCAGTCAGGGATGATGCATCAGCTGAACTTTATCGGCGGCACGATCTGGAAGCTATGCGACGGTTCACGTGACCTGGAGGCGGTGGTCGAATCGATGGCGAGCGATTTTGACGTGGCGCGGGAAGAGCTGCGCGCCGATGTCGACAAGTTTGTGACAGATCTTGTAGCACGGGGGTGGTTACAACGTGACGACTGAGACGATGGAATTTTCGGCACCGTTGACGGTGAACTGGACACTCTCCTACCGCTGCAACTTTGCCTGTGAACACTGTTACAGCCGCGAGGAAGAGTGCGAAGAGCTGCCACTGGAGAAGCTGCAGCAGATCGCCGCAATTCTGGCCGAGGCGGGGGTGCTGTTCATCAACTTTGGTGGTGGTGAGCCGCTTATCTATCCTCAACTGTTCGAGCTGAGCCGTTACGCCGCCGACCTGGGGCTGAACGTGTCGATGAACACCAACGGCTGGCACCTCGACGGTGAGTGCGCGCGGCAGCTGCAGGCGGCCGGTTTCAGCAGCGTCGGGGTCAGCCTCGATGCTCACCACGCAGCGGCGCACGATGATTTTCGTAACTGCCCCGGCTCCTTCGAGCGGGCGGTGGCGGCTCTCGATCACCTGCAGGCAGTCGGGCTGCGCAGCACCATGAGCACGGTGATCTCGCGCCTCAACTACCGGCACCTCGAGGAGATCCTCGACGTTGCCCGGGCGCACGGCGTGGGCCAGGTCTACCTGCACAACTTCAAGTGCAGCGGGCGTGGTTTCAAGAATCGTGAGGAGCTCGACCTGAGCGCCGAGGAGTGGCGGGCGTTCTATGTCGAGGCACTGGAGCTCAAGGAACGCACCGAGGATCTTAAGATCTCCTTCGATGACCCGGTGATCGCGTCGTTGCCGGGCTACAACGAGAGCGGACTGGTCAAGGGGAGCACCTGCGGCAAGCTGTCGTTGCACCTGCGCCCCAACGGCGACATCACCCCGTGCGGGTTTATCCCGGTGACCGTCGGCAACATCCTGAACGAGGACTTTGCCGAGCTGTGGCATAATTCCCCGGTGCTCAAGGCGATGCGCCACAAGGAGGCGCAAGGCAAATGTCAGTCGTGCGGCGCCTTCGGTGACTGCCTCGGTGGGTGTACGGCGCGGGCGTTTGCCACTACAGGGGATTTTAATCAGCCGGATCCGCATTGCTGGAAATAGGCTAGAGGTGATGTAATCAGCCTGTGGAACTGACTGGCCGAGTAACACCGCCGGGGGCGCCCGGCAGCGCCTTCCTTTTCTTGCTTGTCCAAGAAAAGGAAGCAAAAGAAGGACACCCCGGCTTCGTCACCCGACGATCGGGTGCCCTCGCTGGCGCGAAGTTTTAATCCAGCCGGCTCGCGTGCTCGCCAGGCGACAGGATTAAAATTCCCGCACTCGGTGATTGCACACGGGGCCCCGTGAGGGGCAGTGGGAACAGTCAGAGACTAAATGCTTTTGACTTTCTTCCCCTCCCTCGGGAACCGGTAAAGCCGGCGCGGAGAGTGGGGCACCTTTTTCTGCCTACTCTTTTGTGGTGCAACAAAAGAGTAGGGCGTCGTCAGGGGGCGCAACCCCTTGGTTTTGCAGTTCATCCCTGGAAATTCAGGGTGGGCCATAAAATTATATTTCGCAGCGACATAAACCCTAACCCAAGGAGGTGCGACCATGAAGCGTTACAGTAAGCCGCGTATCGTCGGATCGTCGAACGTTCACCCATGTTAGGTCTTGTGACGGGGGCATCTGCGGGTGCTCCCGTCCTGTTTTATCCCCTGCTTTAAGTGAGGTTGTATGCAGGAACTTGATACTCCGCTCCGCTTGAGCTGGTCGCTGTCGGCTGACGGTGATACGCTGGATGCCGCAGCGCTGCTCAAGGTCGCCCATCACATCGGCGAGGCCGGGGTGATGTTTGTCTCGTTGCACGGCGACCCGCTGCGTCATCCGTCGATTGACGAGCTGCTGGAGTGCCTGGCTGAACATGGCTGCCAGGTGACGCTGGTGGTCCCCGATGCTCATCGGCTCAGGGCGGATTTGCCGATCCATGCTCTGGCTCTCGACCTGGCTCCGTGGTTCAGAGCGGACTGTCTCGACGAACAGGGGCTTGCTGCGTGTCTGGAACAGGTGCGCGACAAGGGCTTCGAACTGCTCCTGTGGCTTGCCGTTATGAAGCAGCATCTATTTGAAATTACGACTGTTTTAGAGTTTTGTCGCCGCATTGGTGTGGCTAAAATAAAGTTGTCAAATCTGCCGATAGATGCTAATTTTGGGCGCATTGACGCAGGGGTTGTCCCGCGTCCGGCCGACCTGCAGCAGGTCGAGAAAACGCTGCGGCGTGCCGTGTCCGAACTGCAGGGGACGGTCGCTCTTGAAGTTCATGATCGCTTTCTGTGGGAGCTGTTGGCCGACGGCGATGCCAAGCTCTCGGAGTATGGGGGCTGTCAGGCCGCCAACAGTCTGGCCCATGTCGACGCCCTTGGACAGGTGCATCCGTGCAGCTCTTGGCTATTGCCGCTCGGCGACCTGTGCACCACCTCTTTCGAGGAGATCTGGGCGGCACCGCTGCGCCAGCAGGTGCGCGACGATATCAACGCGGTTCCCGAAGGTTGTGTCGGTTGCCGTGATTATCACGAGTGTTTCGCCGGCTGTCGCGGATTGTCGGCCTGTTTTGATTTTGCCAACCAGGGTCGCGACCCGCTCTGTGCAGGGCGTCGCTGACTATATGGGAATTGATGTCGATTTACCTCGATAATGCGGCGACTTCCTACCCGCGTCCCGAGACGGTCTACCAGGCTGTCGACAGGACGCTACGCGAGTTTGGAGCCAGCCCGGGGCGCGGTGGCTATCGCATGGCGCTCGAGTCCTCCCGTCTGATCTACGAAGTGCGCGAGCAGCTGGCAGCGCTGTTCGCCATCCCTGACGCGGCGCGCCTGGTGTTCACCTCGAGTTGCACCGAGGCGCTCAACCTCGCGCTGTTTGGTCTGCTCGCTCCGGGAGACCGGGTGGTGACCAGCGGCATGGAGCACAACGCCGTTGCGCGCCCGCTGCAGGCGCTGGCCCATCGGGGCGTCGAAGTGGTCAAGGTCACTCCGGATAGCGAGGGGCGGGTGTCGGCTGACGATCTACGGGCAGCGTGTACTGATGGCACGCGTTTGCTGATGATGATCCACGCCTCCAACGTGACCGGCGCTATTCAGCCGTTGGACGTAATCGGACCGTGGTGCCGTGAACAGGGGATCCTGGTTGCGATCGACGCGGCGCAGAGTGCCGGACTGCTCGAGATCGATGTCGAGAAGCTCGGCATCGATCTGCTGGCGGTCGCCGGGCACAAGGGGCTGTTCGGTCCGCCCGGCACCGGGGCTCTGTACGTGCGCGAAGGACTGACACTGCAACCGTTGATCTACGGTGGCACCGGTAGCGGATCGGAGTCGCTTGAGCCGCCGCAACAGATGCCTGAGCGCTTCGAGAGCGGTACCCTCAATACCCCAGGTATTGCCGGGCTCGGCGCCGGGCTCGCCTACTTGCAGGAGCAGGGCCTCGAGCAGGTCGCCGCTCGCAAGCGCGCCCAGGTCGCCCAGCTGCTCGACGGCTTGACACAGATCCAGCGGGTGAAACTGTATGGTCCGCGCGATCCGCAGCGCCATGCTGGCGCGATCTCCTTCATGCTCGACGGTCAGGACCCCTCAGAAACCGGCTTTTTACTTGACCAGGAGTTCGACATCGCCTGCCGCGTCGGTTTGCACTGCGCTCCCGAGGCGCATCGGGGCATCGGGACCTTTCCGACCGGCACGGTACGGGTCAGTCCCGGCTTTGCAACCACGCCGACCGATATCGAGCGTTTTTTAGATGCTATTTATGACCTTGCGGCCCGCCCTGTCTGAGGTCCGCTGAAAAGGAGCTGCTTCTATGCGATTTGTAACCCGCTGGTTGACGATTTTCTGTACCCTGTTTTTTGTTGCATGTTCACTGCCGCCTGAAAAGCCGATCACCATTGACGAGCTGATGGCGACCAAGGTGTTCCGTGTCTACAAGATCGAGGAGTCTCCCGAGGACGTGTTGCGTGTCCTTAATCGCGACGGTGAGGTGATTGTTGCGGGGGAGCGCATCATACGCGGGGAAAAACTACCGGTCTACGTCAAGATCCTTGCCACCACCAAGGGCATGGAAGTTTCCGATTACGAACGCTAGCTTTACCCTATCTTCCAGAGTCGCGAAAGGATTCCCATGTCGCGTAAGGTTTATATTCTCGATACCAATGTCCTGCTGCACGACCCGCGGGCCCTGTTCCGCTTCCAGGACAACCTGGTCATTCTGCCGATTACGGTGATCGAAGAGGTCGATCGTTTCAAGAAGGAGCTGAGTGAGACTGGTCGCAACGCCCGTCAGGTGTCGCGCCTGATGGACCAGCTGCGGCGCAAAGCCAAACTGGTCGACGGTGTGCCACTCGACGATGGCGGCGAGCTGCGCGTCGAGATCTACCAGGAGGGATACCTCAAGGCGCTTCCACCCGAGCTGCAGATCGATCACGGCGACAACCGCATTCTGGCCATCGCCTTGGCCATGAAGGAACAGCAGGACCAGGTGACGCTGGTCACCAAGGATACCAACCTGCGCATCAAGGCGGATGTCATCGGCCTGATGGCCGAGGACTACGAATCGGATAAGGTTTCGATCGACGCCCTCTACTCAGGTACCCAGGAAATGGTCCTTGACGCCGAGGAGATCGATCGCTTTTTCGGGCAGGGTTATCTCGAGCTGGGGGACGATCACCCGCTTTATGCCAACCAGGGGGTCACCCTGGTCGACAACAGCAATCCGTCCCACTCGGCCCTGGCCCGCTATCAACACACCAGCCAGCGGCTGTTGCCGCTGATCCGTTCCCCCAAGGAGGGGCTGTGGGGGGTGCATTCGCGTAATCGCGAGCAACAGTTTGCCCTCGACCTGCTGCTGAACGAGGATATCCAGCTGGTGACCCTGGTCGGCAAGGCCGGTACCGGCAAGACCCTGCTGGCGATCGCCGCCGGTCTGCACATGGTCACCGAGGTTGCCAGCCACAGTCGGCTGCTGGTATCGCGCCCGGTTTTCCCGCTGGGGCGGGATCTCGGCTTTCTCCCCGGCGATCTCGAGGAGAAGCTCTCCCCCTGGATGCAGCCGATCTTCGATAACGTTGAGTTGTTGCTCGGTATGGTCGACGAGCGGGGCAAACGGAAGCGGGGCTACCGCGAGCTGGTCGACATGGGGATCCTCGAGATCGAGGCGCTCACCTACATCCGCGGACGTTCGATCCCGAAGCAGTTCATGATCGTCGACGAGGCGCAGAATCTCACTCCGCACGAGATCAAGACCATCGTCACCCGGGCCGGGGAGGGGACCAAGATCGTGCTCACCGGCGACCCGTATCAGATCGACAACCCGTACATCGACTCGTCGAGTAATGGTTTAACCTACGTGGTTGAAAAGTTCAAGGGACAGGAGATCGCCGGACACGTCACCCTCTCCAAGGGGGAACGCTCGTGCCTGGCCGAGCTGGCCGCGAATCTGCTCTGATCATCTCCCTGGTTTACGCTTGTGCAGATGCCGTCCCATCCTTTTTGGTGAGACGGCGTCTCCGTTCAACCTTTAACCCCTGCAGGCGTTCGCATGTTGCTGTTGTGCCTAGAATCCTCCTGTGATGAAACCTCCGCGGCGGTGGTACGTGACGGGCGCGAAGCGCTCTCCAACGTGATCGCTTCGCAGGTCGACGTGCACCGGCGTTACGGCGGCGTGGTGCCCGAGCTTGCCTCGCGTCGTCATCTCGAGGCGGTGTTGCCGGTGGTGCGCGAGGCGCTGGAGGTAGCCGGAGTGACCCTGGCCGAGATCGAGGGGCTCTGCGTGACACGCGGCCCTGGGCTGATCGGCGCGCTACTGGTGGCGCTGTCGGCCGGCAAGGCGATCGCCTATGCGCGTAAGCTGCCGTTTGTCGGCGTGCATCACATCGAGGTGCACCTGCACGCGATCCAGCTCGAGCAGTCGGTCGACTATCCCTACCTGGCGCTGGCGGTCTCCGGTGGGCATACCCATCTCTACCGGGTCAACGGCGTCGGGGATTACCAGATCCTCGGCATGACCCTCGATGACGCGGCCGGCGAAGCCTTCGACAAGGTCGCCAAGATGCTCGGTCTCGGCTACCCCGGTGGGGTCGAGATCGACCGCCGCGCACCTCGTGGCAACCCCGAGGCGTTTGCCTTTCCCCGCCCGATGCTGCACAGCGGCAACCTCAAGCTCAGTTTCAGCGGGCTTAAGACTGCCGTTGCCCAGACCTTGCGCAGTCTGCCCGATGAACTCGACGAGCAGCTGCTGTGCGACGTGAGCGCCAGCTTCCAGGCGGCGGTGGTCGAGGTGCTGGTACGCAAGAGTCTTGCCGCGGCCAGCGAGTCGGGCTGTAAACGTCTGGTGGTATGCGGTGGCGTCGCCTGCAATAGCGGTCTGCGCGCGGCATTCCATGCGCAAGGGGAGAAGGCGGGTCTGGAGGTGCATTTTCCATCTCCGCTGCTGTGCAGCGATAACGCTGCGATGCTCGGTGTTGCCGCCGACAGCTACCTGCAGCGCGGTTGTCATCACACCCTCGATCTTAATGCCGTCGCCAGCTGGCCTCTCGATATGGCCGGGCGCGAGCTGTTGGCGTTGGGGGAAGGTTGATATGTGGCGCCGCTGGGGAATGGTCCGCCAGGCCAAGCTGAACCTGCTGCGCTTCATCCGCCTGAGCGGAACGCCGGATGAAATCGCCAAGGGGTTTGCGCTCGGCATTTTCATCGGCATGACCCCGACCTTCGGTTTCCAGATGCTGCTGGCCGTGTTCGCCGCCTTCCTGTTGCGCGAGAACAGGCTGGCAGCGATTATCGGTGTCTGGATCACCAACCCGGTGACGGCGCCGTTTATCTACGCTGCCGAGTATGAGTTCGGTCGCCGCCTGCTGCAGATGGATCCGCTGTCGTTCAACATCGAGTTCACCTTCGATTCATTGATGGCGCTGAGTTGGGATATCCTGTTGCCACTTTTGCTCGGCAGCCTGGTGTTCGGTTTGCTCTCTACCGCGATCAGCTACGCCGTGGTACTGCGTATGATCCCCTCCCTCAAGACCCTGCGTGTTCCACGCTGGCCTCGACATCGCTCACGGAGCTAACCTAAGTGGTCAAACAAGGACCCCGACATCGTTTCAAGAAACGTTTTGGCCAGAATTTTCTGCAGGATCGCCATGTCATCGAAAGAATCCTCGTTGCCGCCGAGCTGCACGCCGGCGATGCGGTGGTCGAGGTCGGACCGGGGCGCGGCGCACTGACCGAGCCGCTGCTGGCGGCCACGGGTAACGTTACGGTCTGCGAGATCGACCCCGACCTGATCGCTTACTGGAAAGAGCGTGCGCTGACCGGTCTCAAGGTTCTCGAGGGGGACGTTCTGGAGCATGATTGGCAAGCGGTGTTTGCCGCGCCACCGTACAAGATGGTTGCCAACCTGCCATACAATATCTCGACCCCGATCCTGTTCAAGCTGATCGAACACCGCGCGCTGTTTAGCCGCATGGTGCTGATGTTTCAGCGCGAAGTCGGTGAGCGTCTGCTTGCCGTTCCTGGGAACAAGGATTACGGGATTTTATCGGTCCTGCTCCAGGTCTGGTATGATATTTCGAAGGTCGTACTGGTGAAGCCGGGGGCGTTTTTTCCACCGCCCAAGGTTGACTCCCTGGTGCTCCGTTTTGTCCCCCTGGCGCAACCGCGCGTCAAACTGGGTGGCTGGGAGCATTTTTGCCGCGTGGTCAAGGCGGCCTTTGCCCAGCGCCGCAAGTCGCTGCGTAACACCCTGTGCAGTGGCGGCTGGGAGCGTGAACAGGTCGTGCCCGCCCTGGAACGTGCCGGGATCGACTCGGCACGCCGCGCCGAGACCTTAAGTCTCGATGAATTTTCAAGCCTCTCCGTCGCACTGGCGGAGGTGAACGAGGAACGTTAGACATGCAGGATATCATTGCCCGGGTCAATGGCAGCCCGGTGACCCGATACGAATACCAGACCGTCATCCAGGAGTTCGCCCTCGGTAAGGGCGGAGAAGAGCAAGCTGAGCGTCCGGAACGTGCCGAGCTTGAGCAGCTCGCCCTCGAACGTCTGGTGGCACGGGAGCTTATCTACCAGGCGGCGCTGGCCGATGGCGTGGTGGCCGACGAAGAGAACGTGGCGCGCGAATGTCAACGCACCGTTAAGGGCTTTCGCAGTGAGAAAGCCTTTCTCGAGGCGCTGCAGAAGGCTGGTGGTGACCTCAATGCCTTCCAGCGTTCCATGCGCAAGGACGTGACCGTGGCTAAAATGAGTGAACGCATCCTGCAGACGGTCGCGCCACCTGATGAGCACGAGGTCGATGCCTTCTACCGCGAGCACCCCGGGCAATTGCGGCGACCGGCACGCTACGCGCTGCGACAGCTGTTGTTGCCGTGCGATGAGCAGGAGAGTAGCGCGACCCGGCAGCGGATCGAGGGCCTCAAACAGCGACTCGACAGCTGCAGCTTCGTCGAGTTGATTCGTGAGAACTCCGAGTGCCCGAGCGCCCTGCGCGACGGAGAACTGCGCGACGTGCGCAGCGAACAGATGGCTCCGCAGCTCAAGGAGCTGCTCGACCGGCTCGCGCCGGGGGAGGTCGGCGGGCCGATCGAGACGCCGAGCGGTTTTCACCTGGTCGAGCGTCTCGACTACACCCCGGAACAGGTGCCGCCGCTTAACGAGTGTCGGGCCGAAATAGAAGCCTACCTGCTGCGCGAGTCGCGTTCACGCGCCCTTGCGGAGTGGGTCGAACAGCTGCGCAATCAAGCCCGGGTGGAGTGCTTCCTGGAATAAAGGGGACAGCACAGCACCCTGGTTGGAGAAAGGTGGACCGTCATGACAAAGAAGTCTGCACCGCGCACGGAGAGCTCGCCCTCTAAGTTCCATGCGAAGATCGAAGCGGTCGCCGCGCGCATCGCCAAGGAGTTCGAGGCGCCTGTTGCCGAGCAGCTGCTCGCCCTGCACGATCTGATGCTGGTGCGCGCCCCGTATTCACCACTACTCGAGTCACCTGCAAAGAAGATCGTCGAGGTCCTCGCGGCCGGGGTCGAGGCTCTCGAGGCGCGCAAACAACCGATCAGCGTTAAGCTACAGCCGTTGGCAGATGGTCACACCCACCTGCTCTCGACCTGCTGCACGGACGCGCCGTTTCTGTTTTCCTCCCTGTTGCTCTATCTGCGCGAACACAACCTGCGTTTCCAGGTGCTCGGCCATCCGATCGTCGGCGTGGTGCGAAAACGGGGCACACGGCTTAAACTGCAGCCTCTTGACGACCGCGTTGAGCGTGAATCTTTGATCCTGTTCGAACTTGATTTTGTTCCCGAACTGCTCAGTGAACCGGTCGAGGTCGCCATCGAACGGATTCTCGCGCGGGTACAGGCGGTAGCGGATGATCGCGAGGCCGTCTCCACGCGGCTGCAACAGGTTGCCGCACTTCCCGAGCTTGCCCCCTATCAGGATCTAGTCGAGTGGCTCGCTGCCGACACCTTCTACTTCTTCGGCTATCGTTGTCTCGAAGCGACCCCTCAGGGGGAGGTGCATCTGGCTGAAACGCCCCTTGGGGCTCTGCCCGACGAAGGCTTCCCGGAGGAGGGGGCACCCCTCAAACAGCTGCCGAAGCCACTCCGCTCATGGCTGCGTCGTGACGAGCCGGGTCTGGTGGAGCAGACCTCCTGGCAGAGCAGTATCTACCGTGACGAACCGCTGATCTACCTCGGCCTGCGTGAAACGTTCCCCGGGGGGGGCTGGCGTGAACATGGTTTTTACGGCCTGTTCACCCCCTTGAGTGTCGACGAACCGTCGGTCGATGTCCCCCACCTGCGGCTGAAGATCTATGCGGCCCTCGAAACGATGGAGATACCGTTCGACAGCTACGATCATCGGCTGAGCCTCGAGATTCTCAATACCTTTCCCAAGGTCGAGCTGTTTCTGATGAGTGGTGCCGAGCTGTGTAGTGTCATCCGCTCGTTCTTGTCGCTCCAGCGGCGTGACTCGGTGCGGGTCATCGTTACCCCGCACCTCTGTCTTGAGGGGCTGGCGCTACTGATCGTGATGCCGAAGGAGTTCTACAGCAGTGAGAACCGTCGACGTATGGAGAACTACCTGCGTCGTACCTTTAACTCGAAACGCGCCGAAAGCCGTCTGTTTCACGTCTATGGTGAGTTCTTCAGTACCCTGGTGCGCCTTAAGCCGCGCGATCCGAAATTTGTTGTCGACAGCGAAGCTCTTGAGACGGCGCTGACTCGTCTGCTGCAGCGTTGGGACACCAAGCTGCTGCGTGCCCTGCAGTCCTGCTGTGGTCCGCAGCGTGGCCAGCAGCTGTGGCGAGAGTACGCGACGGTGTTCTGTCTCGATTATCAGCGCATGATCCATCCCCGTTACGCGGCGCGCGATGTGCTGGCCCTCGACGAGTTGGCGCGCAGTAACCGGGCGAGTTTCGACATGTGGGGGCCGCGCCCCGGAACGCGCGACTTTATCCTGCAGTTCTACTCGCTCAGGCAATGCTTCCTCAACGAGCTGATGCCGCTGCTCGAAAACCTCGGCCTGTGCGTGGTCGAGGAGGTCGACTTTTCCCTGCGCCACCCTGAACATAAAGCCTATTTGAAAAGTTTCGTGCTGCGAGAAACGGAAGGGGCATACGATCTCAGCAGCCTGCGCGAGAAGGTGCTTGAGACCCTCGACGCGTTGTGGCATGGCGAGGTCGAGAACGATTACCTGCACATGCTGCAGCTGCGCAGTGGCCTCGACTGGCGCCAAATCGACGTGTTCCGCGGTTACCGCAACTACTATTTCCAGCTCGGCTCGACCTACACCAAGAAGCGCGTCGCTTTTGCCCTGATCGACAACCCACAGGTCGCACGGCTGCTCTACGACTATTTCGAGGCCCGCTTCGAAGATCGCCCCGAGTGGCGTGACCCGGCACAGCGCGAGGAACAGGCGCTGATGCCGCTGCGACTGCAATTGATCGAGGCGCTCGAGCAGGTCGACGATGTCAACGAAGACCGCATTCTGCGCACCTTCTTTAACCTGATCGACTCGACGGTGCGCACAAACTTCTTCGTCCGTCGTCAGCAAGCCGATTACTTCTTCTCGTTCAAGATTAGCGCCATCGGCATCATCGAGATGCCGTTTCCACGCCCCCAGTACGAGGTCTATGTTCACGCCGCCAGTATGGAGGGGATTCATCTGCGTGGCGGCCTGGTTGCGCGTGGCGGCATCCGCTGGTCGGATCGCCCCGATGACTTCCGTACCGAGATTCTCGGCCTGATGAAGACCCAGATGACCAAGAACACAGTGATTGTGCCGGTCGGTTCCAAAGGGGGCTTTATCGTCAAGACCCCGTACAGTAGTCGCGAGGAAGGTGGTGAGCTTTCCAAGGCGGCCTACATTACCCTGATGCGCGGTCTGCTGGATGTGACCGACAACCGCCGCGGTGGTGAGCTGATCCCTCCTGCCGGGGTGGTGCGCTATGACGGCGACGATCCTTATCTGGTGGTGGCGGCCGACAAGGGGACCGCGCATCTGCCCGACACCGCCAACGGGGTCTCGCAGGATTACGGCTTCTGGCTCGACGACGCCTTCGCCAGTGGCGGCTCGCACGGTTACGATCATAAGAAACTCGGTATTACCGCGCGCGGTGCGTGGGAGAGTGTCAAGCGGCATTTCCGCGAGCTTGACAAGGATATCCAGAACGAGCCGTTCAGCGTGGTCGGCATCGGTGACATGAGCGGCGACGTGTTCGGCAACGGCATGCTGCTATCACGCTTTATACAACTTAAGGCGGCCTTCGATCACCGCCACATCTTCATCGACCCCGATCCCGACCCGGAGGCTTCCTATCTGGAACGGGAGCGGCTGTTCAATAAGTCGCGCTCGAGCTGGGACGACTACGAGCGCTCCCTGATCTCGAAGGGGGGCGGCATCTGGCCGCGCACCAGCAAGGATATCCCGCTTTCCAAGGAGGTGCGTGACTGGCTCGGCGTGCGCCACAGCTCCATCGACGGTGATGGCCTGATCCGCCTGCTGCTGACCGCCGAAATCGAGCTGCTCTGGAACGGCGGCATCGGTACCTACGTCAAGTCGAGCGCTGAAAAGCAGGAGGAAGTCGGTGACCGTGCTAACGATGGGGTGCGGGTCGATGCCGGATCTCTCAAGGCGAAGGTGGTCGGCGAGGGGGGGAACCTCGGTTTCACCCAGCTGGCGCGCATCGAGTACGGACTCGGTGGTGGACATATCAATACCGATGCCATCGACAATTCGGCCGGGGTTGACACGTCCGACCATGAGGTCAACCTGAAGATCCTCATGCAGCAGTTGATGGAGAGCGGCAAGGTGCGTAGCACCAAGGCGCGTGACAAGCTGCTCGAGAGCATGACCGAGGATGTCTGTGCCATGGTGCTGCACAATAATTACAGCCAGAGCCAGTGCCTGGCCCTTGACGAGCGGCGTTGCACGCAGGCTCCCGAACGCTTCTTCGATCTCGCCGACCGGTTGGTCAATGCCGGACTGCTCGATCGCAAGGGGGAGTTCCTCGCCGGACGCAAGGAGGTGCTGGCACGAGACAAGGTCAGCTACACGCGCCCCGAGCTCTCGATTCTGCTTGCCTACGCCAAGATGCACATCTTCCATGCCCTGCTCGAGAGCGAGCTACCCGGCAGCGAAGAGGTTCAGTCGTTACTGCTGAGCTATTTCCCGCCGCTGTTGCGCGACAAGTACGGGCCGCAGCTGCACGAGCATCCGCTGGCCCGGGAGATCGTCGCCACGGTGATCAACAACCGGGTTGTCGACCAGGCCGGTTGCAGCTTTGTGCACACCCTGGCGCGAGAAACCGGCTCGTCGCTGGTGGCGGTGGTCGAAACCTACCTGGTTTGCGAAGAACTGCTTGCAGCGGATGGGTTACGCGAGAATCTTCAGCGTTTCGATAATCGGCTCTCTGCCGACATCCAGGGGGAACTGCTGTTGTTGCTCGAGGACGGCCTGCGCAGCCTCTGCCGCTGGTCATTGGAAAACCGCACCCTGCTGCCGCTCGAAGAGCTGCGTGGCGAGGAGTTGCGTAACCAGCTCGAGACCTACCTCAAGGAACTGCCGGGGATTCTGCCCGAGAGTGAACGGGCGCGGATTGCCGCACTGCAGGAACGGGTGGTGGTCGCCGGCATGCCGGAAGAGGAGTTACAACCCTATCTTGGGCTGTTGCAGATTCACGATTTTCTGCCTCTGGTCGGCATCTCCGGGAGGGCAGATGTCGATCTCTATTCTGCCGCGAACGCCCTAGTTGAAATACGCAAGACCTTCGATATTGGTTTCCTTGCCGAACTGCTGCACAAGATCCCGCTGCGCGACCATTGGGACCGCATCGCCTCGCGTGATCTCGAACGCTCCCTTGATACCGTGGTGTTCCGCATGGTCGAGCGGGTGCTGGTCGACTGCAGCGGCAACCTCGACACCTTTATCAATGGCCAGCGGCGCAGTGTCGTGACCTTCAACGACATGTGCACCCGGCTGCGCGCCACCACCCCGGTCAACCTGCATCCCCTCACGGTCTGCGTTCACGCGCTCGAGGGATTGCTGGCACCGTAACCCTTACTCCCAGGAGTTTTTTTGATGGAGAAACGCCGCCTCGGCCCTTGTGTTACCTTCTTCCCCCAGCCGACCACCCTGATTACCAGCGTTGCCAGCGACGGTGCGCCTGATGTGATGACCGCGTCGTGGGTCAGTATCGTCAGCAAGACCCCACCGACCGTCGCGGTGGCGCTCAATCAGGGGCGTCTCACCTATGCCCAGATCCGTGACAGTGGCTGTTTCGTGGTCAACCAGGCTCCAGCGTCGCTGGCCCTCGCCGCCGACTACTGCGGGCTGCGCTCCGGACGCGATGCCGACAAGTTCAAGATCGCCGGTTTGACCCCGGTAGCCGCCAGCGAAGTCGCGGCGCCGCTGATCGAGGAGTGCCCGCTGAATCTCGAGTGCCGCTACCTCAAGGAGGTGGAGCTTGGCGACTACCGCCTGGTGCTCGGCGAAATCGTCGAGGTACATGCCGTCGAAGCAGCCTTCGCCGCACGTACCCAGGGGGAGACGGCACCCTTCGAGCCGCTGGTCTACCTCGGTGGCATCCGCGAGTACTGGTCGCTCGGTGAATGCAAGGCCGAGGCGTACAAGGATGGCTTGCAGCTGGAGAAAGACTAGGGGGGCTTCTCGAGGAGGGCGTTCCTGATAACACAAATTCAACTTCGCCGGGGGCGCCCGGCAAGCGCCTTACTTTCTTTCGACGCGTAAAGAAAGTAAGCAAAGAACCGCGCCCGACCTCCTTGCCCGTCAAACATCGGCGGGTTCCCTGCGCAGCAACGCTCCCCGCCGGGCCTTCGCCATTCGCTTACGCTCAACTCTACGGTCTGTTTCGGCGTGAAGCGCCACTGCTTCGGCAGCGTCACACGGGAAAGAGAAACGTTTTTGCCTGTTTCATGGCCTTTGCGGGGCCCCGTGCATAGTCAGCGAGTGCCGGGATTTTCATCCTGACGTTAGGCGATATGGTCGCCGGCAGGATTAAAACTTCCGGCCAGCGAGGGCACCCGATCGTCGGGTGACGGAGTTCGGGGTGGCTTTCTTTTGCTGACTTTTCTTTGCCATCAAAGAAAAGTCAGGTGCTACCGGGCACCCCCGGCGGATTTGAAGTTGCGGGAGCGGGGCCGCAACCCCGCGACTGCGGTGTCTGCTACGTGAATTGGAAAGCGGCGGTTTTGTCCGAAGCGATGGAAAATTCTGGACATCCTCGTTTTCTGTATGGTATACGATACTCGCTTTTTTAAAACGGCTTTCTACCTGACTTCGATCGCTAGCCCGGGACTCGTAACGGAGCGTTGACGCGACAGGGTGTCGAGAGTCAAAAAAAAAGAACATACCGCCTGGATCTACGGACCGGGACGGGGGGCAATAGCAACGGGTGTGGCAGGTACTGCTTCGTCCCAGATTTGCGCCTTCCGGCTTGGTTCGGGAGGTTTTTTCGTTTCCGGGACAGAACAGGATATGCCTGTGAAATCAATCACCATTCCCGAAATTGTTTTCCGCAAGCAGCAGGGTGAACGGATCACCGTGCTGACTGCCTACGACTATACCTTTGCGCGCCTGATCGACGCCGCCGGCACCGACATGATTCTGGTCGGTGACTCGGTCGGCTCGGTGATCAGCGGTTACGACAATACCCTGCCGGTGACCATGGACGAAATGCTCTACCATACCCGCGCGGTTAGCCGTGGCGTGGAGCATGCGCTGCTGGTCGCCGACATGCCGTTCATGTCGTACCAGGTGGATGGTGCCGAGGCGCGGCGCAACGCCGGGCGCCTGGTCAAGGAAGGGGGCGCCCACGCGGTCAAGCTCGAGGGGGGCGAACAGATCGCCGATACCGTTCGCTCGATCGTTGCCATGGACGTGCCGGTGGTCGGCCACGTCGGCCTCACCCCGCAGTCGGTGCACCGCATGGGGGGCTTCAAGGTCCAGGGCAAGGAAGACGAGCAGGCCGAGCGCATCCTCGCCGATGCCCACGCCGTGGCCGATGCAGGAGCATTCGCGGTGGTACTCGAGTGCGTGCCGGCACCGCTCGCGGCGCGGATTACCGCCGAGCTGACGGTCCCGACCATCGGGATCGGCGCCGGTCCCGATTGCGACGGCCAGGTACTGGTGATCCACGATATCCTCGGTCTGTGCGAGAAGTATTCGCCCAAGTTCGTCAAGCGCTTCGCCGACATCGGTGACACCGTGCGTGGCGGCATCGCCGACTACATCCGCGAGGTCAAGGACGGCACCTTCCCTGCGGCAGAGCATAGCTTCAGGTAGGTCGACGTGGAGATCATCAGCGATCCTCAGCAGATGCAACAGCAGGCTCTGGCCGCCCGGCGCCAGGGGCAGCGCATTGCCTTCGTGCCGACCATGGGCTACCTCCACGAGGGGCATCTTTCCCTGCTGCACGAGGGTCGCAAACGCGGTGACCTGCTGGTGCTGTCGATCTTCGTCAACCCGACCCAGTTCGGACCCAACGAAGACCTCGATAGCTACCCTCGGGATGTCGAGCACGACACGCAGCTCGCGAAAGAGGCGGGGGGCGACCTGATCTACCTGCCGGATAACGCCAGCATGTACCCGAATGGCTACTCCACCTGGGTCGAGGTCGACGAGGGCCTCACCAATACCCTGTGCGGCAAAAGCCGCCCCGGCCATTTCCGTGGCGTGACCACGGTGGTCAGCAAGTTGTTTCAGATTGTGCAGCCCGACGTGGCACTGTTCGGCAGTAAGGACTTTCAGCAGCTGGCGATCATAAGGCGCATGACGCTCGATCTGAACATGCCGGTGGAGATTGTCGGCATGCCGATCGTGCGCGAGGCCGACGGCCTGGCGATGAGTTCGCGTAATGTCTACCTCGATGCCGATCAGCGCAAGCGTGCCCTGGCGCTGATCGAAGCGCTACGCCTCGCCTGTCACCTGGTGGCACATGGCGAGCAGAGCGTCGCTACCCTGATAGATGCTGTGCGCGATCGTATCCTGCAGGAGCAGGGGGCCGAGATCGATTACATCCAGGTCTGTCACCAGCAGACCCTGGCCGACATGGAAAAGGTTGACCGCCACGCGGTGATGCTGCTGGCGGTTCGTTTTGGTAAAACACGTTTGATCGATAACCATCACCTGGTGGAGGAGAATTGACGTCATGACCCGTAAAATGCTGAAATCCAAAATTCATCGTGCGACTGTTACCGGTGCAGACCTGCACTACGAGGGAAGCATCACCATCGACCCGCTGTTGATGGAGGCCGCCGACATTCTCGAGAACGAATTCGTCGATATCTGGAATGTCAATTACGGCACCCGTTTCTCGACCTACGCGATTCACGGCCAGCCCGGCAGCGGTACCATCTGCATCAACGGTGCCGCGGCGCGCCTGGTCTCCAAGGGGGATCTGGTGATCATCGCCAGCTGGCAGGAGATGGAAGCGGAAGCGGCCCGTGAGCACCAGCCGAAGCTGGTTTTTGTCGATGATAAAAACGAACAGGTCGACCTGGAGCGCAAGCAGGAAAACCCCGGCCAGGGTAACCTGAAAAAGGCGATCTAGGGCCATGGCGACCCTCTACACCTCACGCCTGCTGCTGCCGATCAACCGTGCGCCGATCGAGAACGGCGCGCTGCTGGTCGACAAGGGACGCATCCTCGGGGTTGGTTCCAGTGAGCGGATGATGGCGGGGTGCCCCGACGCCCACGTCATCGACTTCGGCGATGCGGCACTGTTGCCGCCGATGGTCAATGCCCACACGCACCTCGAACTGACCCGCTTCCCCGGCTGGGCTGAGCGTGCCGGCATGTCCGGCCCGCCGGCCTCCTTCGTCGACTGGATCCAGCGCTTGATCAGTGTCAAGCGCGGCCGTCCGACGGACGAGTTTGCTCCCTCGATTGCCGCCGGTATCAGTGCCTGCCTGGCCAGTGGCACCGCGGCGATCGGTGACGTACTCTCGTACTTCCCGGCGCGCAGCGCTTACGCCACGGCGCCGCTGCGTGGGCGCATCTTCTACGAGGCGCTCGGTCGCGAGCCGGCCAAGTGTCGCTGGATGCTCGAGGCGATCGACCAGATGGTCGAGGAGGGGGGCGCCGGCTGGCTCTCTCCGGCGATCTCGCCGCATTCGCCGTATTCGCTCTCCGATACCTTCCTGCAACAGAGCTGCAATCTCGCCCGTCGCCAGGGCCTGCAGATCATGATCCACCTCGCCGAGTCAGCGGAGGAAGTGACCTTCCTCAAGGATTCGAGCGGCCCGATCGCTGAGCAGCTGTTCCCGTTTGTCGACTGGCGTGGCATGCTGCCGCCGCCGGCCAACATTACCCCGCTTGAGTACCTTGAGCATGCCGGTGGCCTGACTGCTTCGACGGTGCTGGTGCACGGCGTACAGCTCACTGATGCCGAGATCGCTCGTATCGCCGAGGTCGGCTGCAGCCTGGTGCTCTGCCCACGTTCCAATGCACGCCTCGAGGTCGGCAAGGCGCCGTTGCAGAAGTTACGCGATGCCGGCATTAACCTCGCCTTCGGTACCGACTCGATGGCGAGTGCTGACTCGCTATCGATGTGGGACGAGATCGCCTTCGCCCGTGAAGGTTTCGGCGAGGCGGCCGATCCGCACTTTCTGCTTGAAGCAGCCACCCGTGGCGGTGCCCGCGCTCTCGGCATCGATGGCGAACTCGGCACCTTCGCTCCTGGTTATGGAATCCACTTCCAGGTGGTGCGTCTGCCTGAACTCGATGGAATCGCACCGATCCTCGACCATCTCACCAGCGGCGTCGCCGATGAGGCCGTGCGACTGTTCCTCGATGGCGAAGAGGTACACGCCGATTCGTGGGACTACTCGGGCCACGACTAGTGTCGATGATCGAAGAGAACGGAACCATCATTGAGCTCAAGTCTCCCTCCATTGCGCTGGTGCTGTGCCAGAAGGGGAGCTTCTGCACACACTGCGCGGCCATGGATACCTGTCGCCTCGGCGAAGACAACCAGAGCATGCAGGTCGAGGCGCACAATGCCCTCGGCGCCGAGGTCGGTGACCGGGTGGTGCTGGCGGTCAGCTCGCGAAACTTCTTGACCTCGTCCTTCGTGGTCTATATCTTGCCGCTGCTATTCATGCTCGTCGGCGGACTCCTTGGTCAGTTTATCGGCGAGAAGCTGGTCGAGGGTGTGTCGCCACAGCTGCTCTCGGCACTGCTCGGTGTCATCTTCCTGGTCGGTGGCTTTGTCACCATCAAGGTCGGTAGCCGCGCGCTGAAACAAGAACACTATCTACCGAGGATTGTGCGCATCCTCGCCGACGATTGATTCATCGACATGGGCATCAAGATCATCGCCACCAACAAGAAGGCCTATCACGACTATTTCATCGACGAGACCTACGAGGCCGGTATGGTACTGACCGGAACCGAGGTCAAGTCGCTGCGCCAGGGGAACGCCAACCTAAAGGAGTCGTTCTGCCGTATCAAGAACGGCGAGGTGTTCATCAACAACCTGCATATCAGTCCCTACGAGCAAGGTAACATCAACAACGTCGAACCGACGCGTATCCGCAAGCTGCTGCTGCACCATGCCGAGATCATCAAGCTCACCCGCAAGGTCGAGGAGAAGGGGCTGTCGCTGGTCCCGACCAAGCTCTACTTCAAGAACAGCCTGGTCAAGCTCGAGATCGGCATTGGTCGCGGTAAGAAGCTGCACGACAAGCGCCAGACCCTCAAGCGCAAGGAGGCCGATCGCGAGATGGCCAAGGCGATCAAGTCGCGCGGCCAGGAGTAGGGCGGTTTTATAAGGAGACGCAATGGCGAAGCTGGTACTGATGCTCTTAGATAAGGTGCTCAAGGAGATTCAACTGAGTGACGAAGAGCTGAGCGTCGGGCGCGATCCGGGCTGCGATATCCATCTCGACAACCCTCTGGTATCGCGCCAGCACGCCGAGATCTACCGTCAGGGTTATACGGTGTATGTCGAAGATAAAAAGAGCACCAACGGTACGTTTTTGAACGGCAAGTTCATGAACTTCAAGAGCGGCCTCAACCACCAGGATACCATCACCATCGGCAAGCACGTGATCCGCTACCTCGAGGACGGCAAGGAAGAGTCGACGCTGGATGATGCCTGTCAGACGGTGTTTATGAGTGCCGAGGATTTGAAGAAAAGGTAATAAACCGCCGGGGGCGCCCGGCAGCACCTTTCCTTTCCCACTTCTAAGCCGCAGGGTCGCGGCCCCGCACGCCGCCTTACTCTTTTGTGACGCCCCAAAAGAGTAAGCAGAAAAGGGCGCCCGACCTCCTAGCCCGCACAAAGCAGCGGGTTCCCTGCGCAGCAACGGCTCCCGCCGGGCCTTCGCCATGCGCTTCGCTTAACTCTCCGGCCTCTTTCGGCGAAAGCCGCTGCAGCTCCGGCGGCGTCACACGGGAGAGGGAAAAGCCTTTGACTGTTTCATGGTTTGTACGGGGCCCCGTGTGTAGTCACCGAGTGCCGGGATTTTAATCTTGCCGTCTGGCGAGCACGCGAGCCGGCTGGATTAAAACTTCCGGCCAGCGAGGGCACCCGATCGTCGGGTGACGGAGGCGGGGTGGCTTTCTTTTGCTTACTTTTCTTTGCCATCAAAGAAAAGTAAGGCGCTGCCGGGCGCCACCGGCGATTTGATTCTGAATGATTCGTGGAGTTGATTCCGTTTTGGTTGTGTGCAGGCTTACAAAGCTGCTGGTATTCATTTGCTCCTTATGCGAGAATAAGGAGTAAACGTTAGCTCTTTGAAAACATGGGGGTGCACTGGTTTCGACGGGGGTCGGAAGCGCAAGTTGCATGTCGGAGTGGGCAGGCTCC